>CAIYMY010000020.1 GCA_903927465.1 uncultured Rhodospirillales bacterium
AAGGCCATCAAGGAACGCATCCTGCCCCGCGTGATTTCCGGCGATTGCATCCTGGCCATTTGCATGACGGAACCGCATGCGGGCACGGATGTTGCCAATTACCGCACCAATACCAAGCGCCATGGCAATCATCTGGTGCTGAACGGCACGAAAACCTTGATTTCTCGCGCCGAGGAAGCCGGCATGTTCGTTGTCTTCACCCGCGTGGATGGCAAGGCGGGGCGCGAAGGGATCGGCTGCGTTCTGGTGGAAAAGGGCACGCCGGGCCTTTCTGTCACCGGCACCTACCACACCATGGGCGGTGAGAATCTGCACGAAGTACAATTCAATGATTGCGAATTGCCACCAGAAAACCTGGTGATTGAAACGGATGGCTTCAAGAAACTGCTGACCGCCTTCAATACGCAGCGCTGCCTTAACCCTAGTATTTCCCTAGGGCTCGCGGAAGGCGCCTTTGATGAGGCGGTGCGCTACGTGAATGACCGCAAGCTGTTTGACAAATCCATCGCGGATTTCCAAGGCATTCGCTGGAAATTCGCCGATATGTTCAAGGATATTGAAGCCGGGCGCGGTTTGCTCTACCGCGCTTGCCTCACCGCCAACCCCTTCCCTGATCCCTTCATGGCAGCCACCGCCAAGGTGTTCTGCAATGAAATGTCGCTCCGTGTGACCAGTGAAGCCGTACAGGTGCATGGCGGCTATGGCTTCACCGACGAATATCCGGTCTCCCGCCTTTATCGCGGCGCGCGTTATGGTTCGCTTGGTGGTGGGTCTTCGGAATCGCTGCGTGATCTAATCGGCAAACACATCCTGGCCGATGCCGGCGGTGTGGATGGCATTATGGGCCTTGATACCTATTGAGAAGCCTTGCAGGGCGCAGCCCGGCTGTGGTTAAGCTTTGAAAAAATTAACAACGGGAGGAATGTCATGACCATGAAGCTCAGCCGTCGCGCCATCATGGGCGCTGCAGCACTCGCCCCTTTTGCTGTCCACGCGCAATCCGATTGGCCTAATCGCCCGGTGCGCATTGTAGTGCCCTTCCCGCCCGGCCAGGCCGCTGACATTTTCACCCGCATCATCGCAGATGAACTTTCCAAGCGCTGGCCGCAGCGCGTGGTGGTGGAAAATCGTGCGGGGGGAGCGTCTGTTCCTGGCGTTGAATCCGTCGCGCGCGCGCCCGCCGATGGCTATACTTTGCTCACCGGCACATCCGGCCCGCTTGGCGTGAACCCTTCCGTCATTCAGCGCCTGCCTTATGATGTCGAAAAGGATTTTGCCTTCATCAGCAATATCGTCATGGTGCCGTTATTGGTGATTGCGCATCCCTCCGTTCCCGAACGCACCATTCAGGAATTGGCCGCCAGCGCCAAGGCGCGCCCTGGGCAATTGGACATGGCTTCTGCGGGACCCGCCACCAGCCAGCACATGGCCGCCGAATTGCTCATGCTGCGCGCCGGCATTCGCTTCAACATTGTGCATTATCGCGGCAGTGGCCCCGCCATTGCCGATGTCATCGCCGGCAATGTGAAGCTGATGACGGATTCCGTTGCCTCCGCCCTGCCGCATATCCAATCCGGCCGCGTGCGCCCGATTGCGCTTTGCAGCGCGCGGCGCGTGCCGCAATTGCCCGATGTGCCCACCATCGCGGAAAGCCTGGTGCCTGGCTATGAAGCCGCCGGCTGGTCCGGCCTTGTCGCGCCCACGGGCACGCCGCCCGAAATCATCAATCGCATCAATGCCGATGTGGTGGCCATCCTGCGTGATCCCGCCATTACCAAAAGGATCGAGGATATGGGCGCGGTGGCAGACCCGCTGACGCCAGATCAATTCGGCACATTCGTCCGCGCGGAAGTCGCCAAATGGCGCGAAGTGGCACGCGCGGGGAATGTAAAGCTGGAAGGCTAAACTCGCGTCAGTTCAGCGCCATGCCGGCGGATACGCCATGCAGGCAGGCCATCAATAGCGAAAGCGGCAAGCGCAAGCGCCACCACCAAGCTGGCGCCATGCTTGCCGCCTGCGCTGCGCGATCCGCCAGAGGCAGCAGTGCGAAAATCACCGCGAGCAGCAATAGCCCCACCTGGGGCGGCAGCAGCAGCGCCACCCAGGCCGCCAGCATGGGCAGGACGGAAGCCACCAGCCAGCGCGTCAGCGCCGTGCCCTCTGCCCTATTCGCCGCCAGGCCCCACCAGGCGCCGCCGATGAAGCTCGCGATCAGCGCGCCATAGGCGGGGCCAGCCTGCAAAGTGAAGGCCGCCGCATCCCCACCCGCAGCCAGAAGCGGCGGCATGGCAAGGCTCGGCAGCAGGCCGGCGGCGCCCAGCAGCAATGCGGGGCGGGGGATGGAGGCATCGGACATGACCCTGCCCTCTCACAATTCAGGCGGTCAGGACAAGCCCCACCCTGGCGAAGCGCCGCCAATGGCGCCATCTTACGCCCATGAATGTGATCGCCCCCGGCCCCGTGCTGTTCATGCCGGAAAAGCGCCCCGCGCCGCCAACGACGCGGCGGCTCACCGTGACCGCGCCTTATGAACCGAATGGAGACCAGCCACGTGCCATCGCTCATCTGATTGGTGGCTTGGAGGCAGCGGAGCGGGACCAGGTGCTGCTGGGGGTAACCGGTTCCGGCAAGACCTTCACAATGGCCAAGGTGATTGAGGCTGTGCAGCGGCCAACCCTGATCCTGGCGCCGAACAAAACCTTGGCCGCGCAGCTTTACGGCGAGATGAAAAGCTTCTTCCCAGAAAATGCGGTGGAGTATTTTGTATCCTACTATGATTACTACCAGCCGGAAGCCTATGTGCCGCGCACCGACACCTACATCGAAAAAGACGCGCAGATCAACGAACAGATAGACCGCATGCGCCATTCCGCCACACAGTCGCTGCTGGAACGGAATGACGTGGTGATCGTCGCCTCTGTTTCCTGCATCTATGGCATTGGTTCGGTCGAAACTTATTCCCGCATGGTCGTGAAGCTCGAAGCCGGCGGGAAGATTGACCGGGATGTGCTGGTGAAGGGTCTGGTGGAACAGCAATATCGCCGCAACGATAATTTCTTCGCCCGCGGCACTTTCCGCATTCGGGGCGAAAGCGTTGACTTATGGCCGAGCCATTTGGAAGACCGCGCCTGGCGCGTTTCGCTTTTCGGTGATGAGATTGAAGCAATCCGCGAATTCGATCCGCTGACGGGCGAAATCACCGCGGAGATGGAACGCGTTTCGATTTACGCGAATAGCCACTATGTCACCCCGCGCCCGACGCTCACCCAGGCCATCACGCGCATCAAGGATGAATTGAAGGAACATCTGGCGAAGCTGCATGCGGAAGGCAAATTGCTGGAAGCGCAAAGGCTGGAACAGCGCACCATCTTTGATATTGAAATGATGGAAACCACCGGTTCCTGCAAAGGGATTGAAAATTACAGTCGCTATCTGACAGGCCGCAATCCGGGCGAACCGCCGCCAACGCTGTTCGAATATTTGCCAGATAACGCTTTGCTGATCGTGGATGAAAGCCATGTTACGGTGCCGCAGATTGGCGGCATGTATCGCGGAGACTATGCGCGCAAAACCGTGCTTTCCGAATACGGCTTCCGCCTGCCAAGCTGCACGGATAACCGCCCGCTGAAATTCGAAGAATGGGATACCTACCGCCCGCCTTCCATCTTCGTCAGCGCCACGCCTGGCCCGTGGGAGATGGAACGCACCGGCGGTGCCTTCGCCGAACAGGTGATCCGCCCGACGGGTCTGGTTGATCCCGTCACGGAAATCCGCCCCGTCGAGAGGCAGGTGGATGATCTGCTGGCCGAATGTCGCGAAGTCGCCAAGCATGGCGGGCGCGTGCTGGTGACCACACTCACCAAACGCATGGCCGAAGACCTCACCGAATACATGACGGAAGCCGGTATTCGCGTGCGCTATTTGCATTCGGATATTGACACGCTGGAACGCATCGAAATCATCCGCGATTTGCGCAAAGGCGTGTTTGACGTGCTGATCGGCATCAACCTTCTGCGCGAAGGCTTGGATATTCCCGAATGCGCGCTTGTTGCGATTCTGGATGCGGATAAGGAAGGGTTCCTGCGCAGTACCACGTCGCTCATTCAAACCATCGGCCGCGCCGCGCGCAATGTGGATGGTCGCGTAGTTCTGTATGCTGATGTGATGACCAATAGCCTGCGCCGCGCCCTGGAAGAAACCGCGCGCCGCCGCGCAAGACAGCAAGCCTGGAATACGGAACACGGCATCACGCCGCAGACCATACGCCGCGATATCTCATCCGCCCTGCAATCCGTCTATGAACAGGATTACGTGACGGTTGACGCGCTTGAAGGCGAAGGAACCGCACAATTCATTGGCAAGGATCTGAAAGCCACCATCGCGGAATTGGAACGCAAGATGCGCGCGGCGGCGGCTGATCTTGAATTCGAAACCGCGGCCAGGCTGCGTGATGAGATCAAGCGGCTGGAAAGCCTTGATCTGGGGCTTGCGCCCAATTTGGCGGGCCGGTCGCTCCAGGAAGCCAAGCCCAAGGCCAAGGCGGATTGGAAGCCAAAGCCCATGGGGCCAGGCGGCGGGGGTTATGATCCCAACAAGGTCAAGGGCGAGCGGCGACGCAAGGGCTGATCCGCCCAAAAAACCGGCAGTCGAGGGTGCATATGCCTACAAACCGAACAGATTTCGGCTTTGCAACGCCCCCCCGCAGAGGTTAAGCCTTGCCCGGTCACGCCCAAGGGCGCAGAGACTTGGTATCAGGTCGCAGGGACCACGGAAAAAGGGAAAACCTCAATGGCTCATGGCATTTCGCGCCGCGCTGCGCTCATCGCTGGCACCTCGATCTTGGCGGCCCCGCTTGTGGCCCGCGCCCAGGCGCCGCGGCTGCGCTTCACGCTGGATTGGGCCTTCCAGGCCCCCAATGCCTTCGCGCTGCTGGCGCGTGACAAGGGCTATTTCCGCGACGCCGGGATTGATGTGCAGATTGACCGAGGCCAGGGCTCCGGCGGCGTGCCGGTGGCGCTTGCCGGCGGGTCTTATGACATGGGCTATGCGGATTTGAACCCGGCCATCAAATTCGTTGCCGAAAACCCGGATCGCGGCATTGTGGCGGTTGCCGTGCTGCATGATCGCAGCCCGCTTTGCGCCATTGTGCGCGCCGATGGCCCCATTCGCACGCCGAAGGATCTTGAGGGCAAGCGCCTAGCTGCGCCGGATTTCGATGCCGGCCGTCAGCTTTTCCCGGCCTTCGCCAAGGCTTCCGGGGTTGATGCCAGCAAGGTGACTTTCCTTTCAGTGTCTCCGGCTTTGCGTGAACCCATGCTGGTGCGCCGCGAAGCTGATGGCGTGACGGGTTTTGTCACTACCTCAGCGCTCGCGCTGAAGGGCATCGGGCTCGATCATCCGGCGCAGCGGGTGATGATGTATTACGACCATGGGCTGAACCTTTATGGCGGCGCCATCCTCACCACGCGCGCCTTCATTGAACGCAATCCGGCCGTGGTGCGTGGTGCGACGGCTGCGCTGATGCGCGGCTTCCGCGATACGCTCCGCAATGGTCAGGAAATGCTGGATAATCTGAAGCGCGTGGAACCACTGACGGATGTGGCGCTGGAACGCGAGCGGCATGAAATGAATGTCGCGCGCGTCATCATGTCTGACAATGTGCGCGCCAATGGGCTTTCATCCGTAGATATGGGCCGGCTGCAAACTGGCATTCGCGCGGTGGAAGAAGCCTATAATCTTCAGCCCCGCGTTCAGGCCGCGCAAATCTATACGCCGGAATTCCTGCCCGTCGCTGCCGATCGCGCGGTCTGATCCAGCGCCATGGCGCAGGCTTTCGTGGATATCTCCAATGTCGCCATGCGCTATGGCGGCGTTGAGGGAACGCTCGCGCTCAAAGGCACCAGCCTTGCAGTGGCGGAAGGTGAATTCGTTGCCGTGGTTGGGCCATCTGGCTGCGGCAAATCCACACTGATGCGCCTGGTCACAGGGTTGTGGCCACCCACTGAAGGCGAGGTTTTCGTGGATGGGCAGGAAGTGGATGGCCCACTTTCCATCGCCGGCATGGCCTTTCAGAACCCTACTTTGCTGCCGTGGAGGAACATTCTGGATAATGTGATGCTGCCCTTGGAAGTGGTGCAGCCGCATCGCGGGCAGCTTCGCGCCAAGCGGGCCGATTATGAACGCCAGGCGCGCGAATTGCTCGCGCTTGTTGGGCTTGATGGGTTTGAAGCCAAGTTCCCCTGGCAGCTTTCGGGTGGGATGCAGCAGCGTGCATCGCTCTGCCGCGCGCTGATCCATCAGCCGCGTTTGCTGATGCTGGATGAACCCTTCGGCGCCTTGGATATCTTCACGCGCGAAGATCTTTGGGCGGTGATGCAAAAGCTTTGGTTGGCGCGCCGCCCTACGGTAATCCTGGTGACGCATGATTTGCGCGAAGCCGCTTTTCTCGCGGATCGCGTGCTGGTCATGTCTTCCCGCCCTGGCCGCATCATTGCGGAACGGCGCGTGGATTTCCCGCGAGAGCGGACCATGGAGACCACCTACACCAAGGAATTCCAGGATTTGGTGCATGAATTGCGCGATCGCATCAGCGATGCCCGCGATGCCGAGGAAATTGCCGATGCCCCGTAAAGCGCTCCGCAGCCCCGAAGCCTTGGCGGCTGCCGCGCGCCGCCGTCGCCGTTTGGAAGCCTGGCTGCCCTGGCTGGTGATTGGTGGCATGTTCCTGATCTGGGAAGCGGCGGTACGCATTTTTGCCATCCAGCCCTTCATCCTGCCCGCACCTTCGGCCATTGCCGCGAGCATGGTGAAATGGTGGCAGCCCTTGCTCACCAATTCATGGGCGACGCTGCTGACCACCGTGATCGGCTTCGCCATGGCGATTGTCTTTGGGCTATTGCTGGGGGTGGTGATCGGGTCTTCCGTGCTGGTTTATCGCGGGCTTTATCCGCTGCTGATCGCCTTCAATTCCGTGCCCAAAGTGGCGGTGGTGCCTATTCTGGTCATCTGGTTCGGCGCCGGCTTTTGGCCGGCCGTGCTGACCGCCTTTCTGATTTCCTTCTTCCCCATCGTCGTGAATGTCGCGACCGGTATCGCGACGGTGGAGCCTGAATTGCGCGATGTGCTGCGCGCCCTTGGCGCCAGCCCCACGGACATCATCCGCAAAGTGGGGCTACCGCGCGCCATGCCTTACTTCTTCGCCTCGCTCAAAGTTGCCATCACGGTTGCTTTTGTTGGGTCCATCATCAGTGAAACCGTCGCCGCTAATGAAGGCATTGGGCATTTGATGCTGGTCGCTTCCTCCCGCTTTGATGTGCCTTTGGTATTCGCCGGCCTGATCATCACTGGGGTGATGGGGGTCGCGATGTACTGGGTTGCGGTGACGATTGAAGAACGCACCACCGGCTGGGCCACACGCGGCCAGCAGGACCCGCGCCTGGCTACTGGGGGCTGATCCATGGCGGAAGCGCCGCTCCGGCTTGGCATGATGACGCCAAGCTCCAACACCGTGTTGGAACCCGTCACGGCAGCGCTATTGGCGCCAACCCCCTGGATCACGGCGCATTTCCAACGCCTGCGCGTGCTGGCCATCAATTTGGGTGCGGACGCCACCAGCCAATTTGACCCGCGCCCGATGGCCGATGCAGCGGCACTTTTGGCTGATGCGAAGGTGCATGCGCTTTGCTGGAATGGCACTTCCGGCGCATGGCTTGGGCTTGAAAGCGACCGCACACTTTGCGCCAGCATTACCAAGGAAACGGGCACACCCTGCACTACAGCAACCCTCGCGCTATTTGATGCGCTCGGCGCGCTTGGGGCGAAACGCATCGGCTTGGTCACGCCTTATCTGAACACGGTGCAGACCGCCATTATCGAAAATTTCGCAGGCCTTGGCGTGGAAACAATGGTGGAACGCCATCTGGAAGACCCCGGCAATTATAGTTTTGCCGAACACAGCGCCGCCAAGGTGGATGCGCTGGTGCGCGAAGCCGCCGCTGCGAAGCCCGATGCCATTGTGATCCATTGCACCAATTTCCGCGGCCTACCCGGCGCAGTTGGGATCGAAGCTGAAACGGGCATTCCCATTCTGGATTCCATCGCCGTGGCGCTTTGGGGTGCCATTCGCGCGGCGGGCCGCGATCCTGCCATGATCAAGGGTGGCGGGCGGCTTTTCGCGCTCTAAAAACCGAGAAGCCCTATCGCGGCCCTGCCGCCGCGGTGCCTTCCGGCGCATGGGCGAATTCCGGCACCAGCCGGGCCAATTGCTGAAGCGCAAGCCGCGCATTCCCTGCCCGCCCCGCCGCCGCCATTTCATCAATGGCGCGGCCCACCAAAGCGGAATCCGCCGTGCGCGGGGTTGCCACCAAAAGCCCAGGGAAAGCGGTCGGGCGCGGCGGTTCCTGGCCGTGGAATAATTCCTCATAAAGTCGCTCACCAGGGCGCAGCCCAGTGAAGCGGATTTCCACATCCTCATCCGGGCGGAGCCCCGCCAGCCGGATCATGCGCCGCGCCAGATCCACAATCTTCACGGGCTGGCCCATATCCAAAACAAAGATGCCACCTTCGGCCAATTCCGGCGGCTGGCCTTCGGGATCGGTGGTGCCGACAACACTCGCCTGCAACACCAGGCCCACCGCTTCACGCACCGTCATGAAATAGCGCCGCATATCAGGATGCGTGACGGTCAGCGGCCCGCCGCGTTCCAATTGCCGACGAAACAGCGGCACCACACTGCCGGTCGAACCCAACACATTGCCGAACCTCACCGTAATGCAGCGCATCCCCGCGCGGCCATGACGCGCCTCACGATCCAAAGCCTGGCAATACATCTCGGCCAGCCGCTTTGACGCACCCATCACCGATGTCGGGTTCACGGCCTTGTCGGTGGAGATAAATACCATGGCCGCAGCGCCAACACTGCGCGCCGCTTCCGCCACCACGCGCGTGCCAAACGCATTGGTCAGCACACCTTCCAGCGGATCATTTTCCACCATCGGCACATGCTTCAGCGCCGCCGCATGAAACACTAATTCCGGCTTGATGTCTTCGAACAGGCGCCTGATGCGTGCCTCATCACGCACATCGGCAAGCACTGCGCGGCGCGGCACATCCGGGTGTTTTTCGCGCAATTCCAGATCAATTTCGTAAAGCAGAAACTCGCCGTGATCGAGCAAGACCAGCATAGAAGGCCCCAGCGCCGCCACCTGCCGCGCCAATTCGCCGCCAATCGTGCCGCCCGCGCCCGTCACCAGCACGCGCCGGCCTTGCACCAGCCGCGCCATGCCTTCGCGGTCGAGCGGCACTTGCGGGCGATCCAGCAAATCTTCAATCGAAATCGGGCGCAATTCCACACGGCGCGCGGCCTCACTCCCTGCCGGATCAAGCCGCGTCGGCGCCGGCGCACGGCGCAGCGGCACGCCATGCCGATCCGCCGCATCCAACAGCGCTTCCAAGGCCGCGCCTTCAATATCGGGACCAGAAAGCACAATCAGCCCAGGCAAACGCCCTTCTGCGCGCAGCCGATCCAGCACCGCTTCGGCTTCCTCAACCGTGCCCAAGATCAGATGCCCCTGCATGCGCCGTCCCGCCTGACGCGCGCGGAGCGAGAGAATGCCAATCACCCGATAAGGCGCGCGCCGATCACGTTCCAGCGCGCGAATAAAAAGATCAGTGCCATCTGCCGCACCCACCAACAGCACCGCTTGCGCATCAGCCGCCGCTTCGCCGGCATGGCGCGTGGCCTGCACCAAAGCCAGAACCCGCGCGCCGATCAGCAGGGCGCCAAGCAGCACGGCATGGATCAGCGGAAAGGCCGGATTGGCCGGCTGCCACCCGCCCAGGATTTGCCCGCCAATCCAGAACAGCAGCGCGCCACCCAAAGCCGCGCCCGCCACGGCAAGCAAATCGCGCAAGCCAACAAAGCGCCAATATTGCTGCGGCAGGCGCAACACCGCACCGGCCGCAAGCAAGGCCAGCATCGCCCCAGGGGCGGCCAACGCCCACCAGGCACCAGAAGGCCAATGGCGCGGCGCAATCGCCCATACCGCCAGCACCAGCGCCAGCAGCGCAAGCAGGCCATCAAGGGCCAGATTCAGCAGAATCCGATTGGAAGGGCGACGCATCACAAGCCTTTCCTACCCTAGAATCGCCCAGGGTGGAATCGCTTCACGTCACGCCGGCATTTTGGCGGGGCATAAAGCCCGTCAGCCGGCCATAAAGTGCGACAAGCCGCTGCGCTTCCCCCGCCCAGGAGAAATGCGCCAAAGCAGCTTCCCGGCCCGCTTGGCCGAGTACCGCGCGGCTCATCGGGTTCGCCATGCGCTGCACTTCCTCAGCGATGGCGGCGGGATTGGCAGTGTCCACCAGGGCGCCGCAGCCAGCGGCCTCGATCACCGCCGCAACCTCCTCGGCTTCAGCGGGCGCAATGACGGGCAGGCCGGCCAGCATGGCGTCGAACAGCTTATGGGGCAGAGCAAGCCGATGATTCTCCGCCCCCGGCTGAAACAGGATCAGCGCAATATCGCAGCGCGAAGCCGCCGCCAGCGCGGCTTCATGCGGCAGCCATCCCAAAGCCGTAATCCGCGCCGTGAGGCCAAGCGCTTTGGCCCTCGCCCAGAAATCCGCCTCACTGTCATCGGTGAAGCGGCCAATCAGGCAAAGCCGCGTCTCGGGCGGGCAAAGTGCCAGGGTGTCCAGCATTTGCGCCCAGCCGCGCGCGCGCGTCAGCGCCCCCAAATGCAGCAGCGTCAACGGCCCAGCGGCATGAACACGCGGCGGCACATCGCCAAGCGCGTAATTGCGCACCTTCACCACCCGCGCTTCACCGCCAAAAGGCGCTTCCAGCCCATCCTTCGCCACCACCACCGCATCGGCCGCCCGCCCCATCGCCCAACACACCCCATGCAGCAGGCCGCGCAGCATGGGCCGCAGCAAGGCCGGCGCCCTGCCATCCAGCCGCGATGGGTAGTGTTCATGCACATCCAAAATGATGCGCGCGCCGGTCCACCAGCCGGCCAGCAAAGCCGCTGCCCAGGCATCGGGTTCCGAGGCATGGATCACCTCGGCCCGCTGCCGCGCTGCGCGCATGGCAAGGCGCGGAATGCCAAAAAAGCGGCGTAAGCGACCGCGCCGCGCTGGAAAGGTGCTGATAGCCACCCCCGCCACCAGAAGGGGCGCTGTGCCAGATGATGGTTCGGGGCATAAATGGCTGACCGCATAGCCGGCCTCAACCAGGCTCACGCCTTCCTTCATCACCACACGAATATCGGCAGGCGGGTGCGCGGCAGACAGCAGCAATACCTTCGGGCGCGCCAGCAAAACCGGGATCAGGCCACCATCGCGCGGCATTCGTCACCTTCCAGCAGGGCTTGCAGATGATCACGCATGCGGATGCCCGCGCGCCCATCCCAAAGCGGAATGGGCCGCGCCTGGCGCAAGGGGCTGCTCAGGATTTCCATGACGTGCTGCGGCAATTCTTCAGGCGTGGCCAGCCTGTTCATACCGGCGGCGATGGTGATGGGGCGTTCAGTGGCGCCGCGCAGCGTCAGGCAAGGCAGTCCAAGCGCGGTCGCTTCTTCCTGCACGCCGCCACTATCGGTCGCGACCAGCCGCGCGCGACACAGCAAGGATAGAAACTCCAAATACCCAAGCGGTGGCGTGATCCGGACACCATTGGGCGGCACAAAGCCAAAGGCCTTCATTTGCGCCGCCGCGCGCGGATGAATTGGCCAGACCAGCGGCACATGCCGCGCCGCAGCAGAAAGCGCATCAAGCAGCGCAATGAAGCGCTCGGGCTTGTCCACATTGCCGGCGCGATGCAGCGTCACCAGCCCATACCCACCGCGTGTCAGGCCGCGCGGCAGGCGCTTTGCGCGCGCTGCCTGCAAATGGCGCATTTGCGTATCCACCATGGCATTCCCCACCGCCTGCACCGCAGCGGCGGCATGGCCTTCCTGACGCAGCCGCGCGGCGGTCGCCTCATCCGGCGCCCAAAGAATATCGGAAATCGCATCAATGGCGCGGCGATTGATTTCTTCAGGCAAATCCCGTTCGCCCGAACGCAGTCCGGCTTCCAGATGGATTAGCGTAATGCCCATCTTGCGTGCAGCCAGAGCAGCGGCGAGCGCGCCATCCACATCGCCCGCCACCACCACAGCAGCAGGGCGCCGCGATTTCCAGACGGTTTCGCAGGCAATCATGGAACGCCCCGTCAGCACCGCATGGCTGCCGCCAGAAACCCCAAGCGCGATATCGGGCGTGGGCAGGCCAAGATCGGCGAAATGGACGCCGAACATGGCCGGGTCCTCATGCTGGCCGGTATGCAGCAAAATGGGTTGGCAAAAATCGGGACCAGCGGCCAGCGCATGCCAAAGGGCGGCGAGTTTCGGCAAATTGGGCCTTGCGGCAGCAACGAGATGCACCTCGGGCAGCATGATCAGCGCCTTCCTGAAACGGCTAAACGGTTTGAGGTTGAGAGGCCCCTGGCAGGCACGGGGATGGCTTCCACCAGCGCCGCGAAACGTGCCGCCAGCAGGCGCCGATCATGCTGGCGGACAGCAATACTGCGCGCCGCCGCCCCCATCGCCGCGCGGCGTGCAGGGTCTTCCACCAGGCCCATCAGCGCTGCAGCCAAGCCCGCAGCGTCGCCAGGCGGCACGGCGATGCCGCAGCCGCCTTCGGCCAATAGCCGCGCGGCCTGACCAGGCGCGGTGCTGATCACGGGCCGTCCCGCAGCCAGGCCATCCATCAGCTTATTGGGTGCGGTCCATTCGGCGAAGGCCGCGCAATCGGCCAGGATATGCAAACCAATTTGGCTGCCCGCGAAAAGCCGCGCCACATCGCGCTTGGGCATGGGCGGCAGGAAAGTCAGATTGGGCAGGCCGGCCGCCTGCTGGATAAGTCCGGTTTTCTCAGCACCTTCACCCACCAGCAGGATGCGGAGCCGGGTCTCGCCCCTGGCGGCCAAAAGCCGCGCGGCTTCCACCACCTCACCAAGCCCATTCGCCTTGCCATGCGCGCCGGCATAAAGCGCCAGCACTTCCCAGGGCGCGGCCTCGGGCGGGCGCCAGGGCGCGATATGGGGCCCAAAAAGGTCCAGGTCGCAGCCATTGCCGATCACCTGCACCCGCGAGGGGTCCGCGCCGCGCGCGAGGGCTGTTTCCGCCATGCCATCCGATAATGCGACCACTGCCGCCGCATGGCGGCAGGCCCGATTGGCCAGGGCGTCAAATACCGGGACGAGCGGCGCCGGCAGCACCCCCATGGCGCGCGGCAATTCCGGCCAGGGGTCACGGATTTCGAAAATGAAGGGAATGCCGCGCAAACCCTTGGCCAAAAGCGCCGGCATAGCAACGGTTAGCGGGGTTGAGGACGCGATAATCAGATCAGGCTTCACACGGAACGCAAGGCGCGCCGCCGCCGCCGCATAGCGCAGAAACGCCGCGCCACGGGCCGTAACACCCATTGCATTGGCGTAAGGGATATCGAATTCCACTACCTGGAAGCTGGCCACGCGGCCTTCCCGCCTTCCCTTCCGAAAGGTGCCGCTGAGCCCGGTTTCAGCGCCCTGATAGCGCCCGGTCGCGAGCGTCACGCGATGACCGCGCGCGGCAAGGCTGCGGGCGAAGGCGAAGCTCCGTGTCGCGGTACTGCCCTCGGGCGTGCTGAAATGCTGATGCAGGTAAAGGATGTGCATGGAACTCAGCCGCGCGCCGCGGCGCGGATGGCGCGGATCACGCGGTGCTGCGCGTCTTGCCCCAAGCCGCTACCAGAGGGCAGGCAAAGCCCGCGCGCAAAGAGCGCTTCCGCCACCGACCCGCCGACACGCGGCGCATCACGAAACACCGGCTGCATATGCAAGGGCTTCCAGACTGGGCGGCTTTCAATGCCGTCGGCGGCCAAAACGCGCCGCAACCCATCGGCCTGCATGCCGAACCCTTCAGGGTCAATCAGCATGGCGGAAAGCCAGCGCGTTGCCCTGCCCCAAGCGGCTTCGGGCATGAAGGAAATGCCCGGCAAATCCTCCAGCCCTTCCTGGTAGCGCGCGAAAATCGTGCGTCGTCCGGCTACTCGGTCGGCAAGCTCGGGTAATTGCGCGAGCCCCACAGCCGCCAATAGGGAAGACAGACCGAAGGAATAGCCGGTGGTCTCGTGCTCATAATGCGGCGCCGGGGTTTTGGCTTGATCGGCCAGGGCGCGGGCGCGGGCGATCAAAAGCGCATTATCGGAAGCGAGCGCCCCGCCGCCGCCAGCCGTTATTATCTTATTGCCATTGAAGGAAAAGGCCGCGAGCAAGGCCCCCTTGCCGGCAGAAAGCCCCGCCTGGGTGGCGCCCAGCCCCTCGGCGCTGTCTGAGATCAGCGCCACGCCAAAGCCAGCGCAAAGCGGGGCAATTTCATGCAGCGCGGCGCATTGGCCGTAGATATCCACCGCCACCACCGCCTTCGGCAGCCGGCCCTGCCGCGCTGCGTGGCGAAGTTCCGTGGCCAGAAGCGTGGGGTCGAGCGTCCAGCTTGCTGGGCAGACATCCAGAAAACGCGGCCTGGCGCCCAATTGCACTGCCGGCGCGATGGAGGCGATGAAAGTAAAGCCCGGCACCCAAACCTCATCCCCCGGGCCGATCTCCAGCACGCGGAAGGCCAGCGTCAGCGCTGCCGTGCCGGAAGCAACACCAAGCACATGGGCGAAGCCCGTATCCTTGGCCAAGGCGGCTTCAAAAGCGCGCGGAATTGGGCCCGCCGGCGCCAACCAGCCCGAGGCGAGGCTCGCTTCGATCGCGGCCTTCTCCCGCCCCGTCAACTGCGGCGGCGAGAGCAGGATGGGTGCCGCCAAATCATGCGCTGGCCTGGGCGGCTTGGGCAGCAGGCGCCCAGCTTGGGCGGGGGAGAGCATCGCGGTCACCGATTGAGCCCCGGCATGACCGGCGCCGCCCCTTGGGCGAGCACGTCATCAAGGCGCGCCGAGGTCGCATGGCCGGGCATGGTGGCGCCATGGCCGCGAAGCAGCAGGGCGCAGCAAGCAACGGCAAGTTTCAGGTCTGTCATAAATTCAATGCCTTGCCGTATATATTGAACATCACAATAAAGCCGCCGCGCCCAAGGCAGCGCATTGCGGCCTTCCGCCTGGGCAAGACCAAACAAGCCGGGCCTCACCCAAAGCCGACGCGCCTCGGTTTCACTAAACAGGGGCGTGTAGTCGCAAGGCAAAGGCCGCGGACCGACCAAGCTCATTTCACCACGCAAGATATTGATCATTTGGGGCAATTCATCGAGGCCACTGGCCCGGAGCCAGCGCCCGAACCCGTTGAGCCGCGTGGCATCCGGCGCCCCCCCTTCGTGCATGGATCGGAATTTTAATAGGGTAAAGGCCGCGCCATGCCGCCCAGCGCGGCGTTGGCGAAACAGGATGGGGCGGCCCAGGGCCAGCAGCACCGCCAGCGCGAGCAGGGCAAGGATTGGCGCCCCCAGTACCAGGACCAGCGCGGCCACTACGCGGTCAAACGCAGCCTTACCCCAAAGCGCGTACATGCGAAGCCTCCTTCCCCGGCGCTTCGGCGCGCAGCCCAAGCCCCAGCGCCAACCCAAGCGTGAGCCAAGCCATGCGATTGCCAAGATCGGTTGAGACCTGAAGCGTCACCGCCATGGGCAGGCAGAGCATCAGAATCCGCGCCACCCGCCAGGATGGCGCGGCCCCGCCAAGCCGCCAGACCACCCAGACCGCACCGCCAAAAGCAATCAGCCAAAGCACGAAGCCAGGCAGGCCGGCCTCAGCCAATGCTTCAAGCGCCAGATTATGGGGGTGCCGCCCGCGCCATTCACCAAACCCCGCCGCCAGGCTGAAGCCGCCAGTGCCCAGGCCAAAGGGCATGGTCTGACCCGCCAAGGCCAAGGCCGCACCCCAAAGCGGCAAGCGGCCGGAGCTTTCCAACGTGTTGGGCGCAAAGAAACGTTCCAGAGCGCGAGCGTGCTGAGTTACCTCGGTTCCTATGAACAGCACCGCGCCACCGGCAAGGCAGAACAGCCCAAGCAGCCACAGCACCGCCTGCCCGCGCTTTTGTTGCTTGAACAGGATCAATGCCGGACCGCATGCCAGGCAAAGCCCAAGCGCCACCAGCGCCGCCCGCCCGCCGGGCAGCAAAGCGCCAAGCGCCAAGGCCAGGGTAGTGCCCAACCAAAAAAGCCCCGTCGATGCACCACGCGCTTCAGCCCAATACACAGCCGCGAGCGCCGCCGCCATGGCAATGGCAAGTCCCGTCACCTGATAGGCAATACGCCATTTCTCGGGATCGGCATCGGGCAGCCCGCCCAGGGCGACACTCCCTTGTGCGAGATTATTGGCAAGGCTGAGCGCAACCGCTGCGCCAGCCCCAAGCACACCGGCACAAAAGCCGCGGAGCGCCGTGTCATCCCCGGCCACCACCAAACCAGCGAAAAGCATGATGGGCCCAAGCAGGGTGATTTCCGGCAATTTGGCGGCAAGCACAGCGCCCGAGGCGCTCCAACAGCCGGCCAACACCAGCCAAAGCCAAAGCACTCCAATCGCGGCAAGCGGCAGGCCAATGTCCGGTGCCACCACCCAGCGCCGCGTGATGGCGCAAAGCGCCAGCAAGGGCAGCGCCAGGGCAGCGCTGAATATCGTAAAATCAATGGGTAAAGCGCCAATCAGGGGGATGGATTTCAAGGCCCCCGCCAAGTGCAAAAGGGCGGTAGCGGCCCCTGCCAACCACGCCAGCGCATCATGGGGCGGCGCTACGACCATGCCATCCACCCGCACCCTCAATCCCCCTGCATAGCCGGGCTGCGCGTGACCAGCGCGGCGTCACGAAACGCGATACGCGTCAGCAAGACGCCCGCTGCTGCCATGAAGACCGCGAAAGGTACCACCAGCAGCCAAAGGCCAAGCAAAAGGGGCCGGTTGGGCCGCGAAGCGCGGGCTTCCACCATGGGGGCGGCGATCAGCCGTGCTGCCACAGCCTCATCCGCCGCCACCACCAGCCCGGCGCGCTGCTGCTGCGCCAGAAGATCGTAAAGGCTATTGCGGAGGAAGATATCGCTTTCGCCGGATAGCCGCGCCTCAAGCGCCGCGACCCGCCGAGCAGCTTGGTCCGCCAGGTCAGCGCGTACCTTGGCCTCAGCAAAGCGATGCAGGCTGATCAGGCTTTGCAGCGCCAGCGCTGGGTCCCGATGCGTTACTTCAAGCGTCCAAGTAATGCTGCCAAGGTTCTGAGTTACCGATGAATAGCGTTCCAGCCAGGCCAGCACATCATCGGCATCCAGCGCCCGGTTAAGCCCAAGCAAAACACGCAGCCCCCAAAGCGGCGAGTCTTGGCGGGCGCGCTCCATCGCCTGAAGCAGCGGGGTTTCGGTGGTCAGCATCCGCGCTGCCTCGGGCGAGCGCAACGCGGCCAGATAAATGGCGAAGTTTCCTCCGGGGCGCGTATCCAGCCCCTGCCCCAAGCTCAGCGGATGTGTCGATAGTAGGGACGAAACGGCGAAGGCCGTGGTTTCCGCCGGCGCCACCTGGGCGCGCGCCACATGGCCGCGCGGCCAAAGCAGGATCGCCGCCGCGCCCCCCACCCAAAGCAGCAGCAGGATCAGCGCCAACCTGGCACGCCAAGCCCATAGCCCCATCAGCAGCAGCGGCAGCGGCATTAGCATCCACCCATTTTGGGAAGGGCGATATCAGTGAAAATCCGCCCAATCGGGCGATTGGCGCGGAGTTCCAGCACGGGCGCGGGCTCCACCCGCCCATAGGCCGGGCTTTCCCAACCGCGGATCAATTCCAGGGTGAAGGGCGCATTGGCGCTGAGCGTGATGCGCGCCTTGGCGCTTTCGATGCCATCGGGGATGCGTCGCCAATCGCCGGGGCAAAGCCGCCAGCGCAGCGCAAGACGCTGGAAATCGCCCCCGATGCGGTCTTCCACGCGCCAAAGGCGGCCACGGCATTCAATGCGCCGCGCATGGCGATTGCCGCGCCAATCGCGGGTTTTTGCGCCATCGGGAATGGCACGGCAGCGCGGCCAGCGGCCAAACAGAAAGGGGCCAAGCCGCGGCATGGGCTCGGCATCATCAAAGGTGATCAGGTTATGCCCGGCCCCGCCGGCCAGCATGCTTTGCCACCAATCAAAGCCCGGCGGCGGCAGATAGGCGCCGCTGCCGCCATCGCGCAGCAGGTTCTCATCGCCATCCCAAAGGTCGAAATGCAGCAAATCCGCCTGACCAGGCCGGAAGCGGAGCGGCACGCCAGTGCGCAGCACCCCACGCGCGCGCCCTGCGCCGCTGAGCCCAAACCAGCCGGCGCTCCGCCAATGCGGTGCTTGAGGTGCCGGGGCGGCAGGCGTGGCAGCAAGACCAAGGGCGCGGCAGCCCGCATCATCGGGCAGCCCAGCATTTTCGCCGAGAAACAGCCGCGAAGCGCGTTCCAGGCTGGCGCGCGCATCCTGCCCGCCAGCGCCGGAAAGATCGGCAAAGGCAGAATCATCGCAAGGCCCGATGCGCGGCAAAGCGCCATTTGGCGCCATGACGCGGCCAAGCCATTGGGTCGCCGATGCGGCTCGGGCGTTGAAGGGCGCCGCAAAGCCGGGCGCGCCATGGCGCCGGCGGAACCATTCGGCAATCGCCAGCACATCCAGCATTAACCGGTGATAGGCGGGCGAGGCTTGGGCAAAGGCGCCACAGGGCGAGACCAGCCGCGCCACAGCCCGCTCCAGCCCCCGCGCCCCGGCGCGTTGGTCCCGCGCCCGGCCCAAAAGCAGCCCGCAAACGAATAGCCCCGCCGCTTCGCTGATAGGGTGGTTGTTATCCTGCGCTGCCCCATAAGCACGCGTGGCGCGGATGCGTTGTGCATGGAGCGCGAGCAATTCACGCGTGCCGGGGCTCAGCCCGCGATCCGCGCCCAGCAAGGCAAGGGCCAGGCTGATGCCCATGGCGCGCAGCGCCGCTTCCTGCGCACAGCCCCAGCCGGGGCCGCGAAAGGGCGGGTTGGCGGTGGCCCAATCGGCCAAAAGCGCCTCGGCCTCGTTCAGATGATTACCTTCAGGGTCGCGCTGCGCCGTAAGCGCCAGGGTGAGCAAAGGGGGGAGGCGATGGGTCTCCCAGAGCGCGCGGATATCAGCGCCGGGTTGCGCCAACACATCCAGCGCATGGGCTTCTGGGTTGAAGGGTCCGTGCCAGTCACGCTGGATGCCTGGAAAGGCCTGGGTGTTCGGCAGGAAGGGGCCGCGCGGGGCTGGCAGATCAGGCAAGGCGCGATGGGCAAGCCCCAAGCGAAGGCGCAGGCGATGCCAAGCGAACAGCGCCACCGGGCGCAGGCCGAGCCGCCAAGCCGCATCAGCACGCAGCCACCAGCCGCGCCAGCCGGGAAGGCCAGCTTCAGGGTGATTGGTTTCGCCAAGAACCGTATCACCGGGCAAGGCACTCTCCTAAGGTGATTTTGGTCGTTGAAAAGCAATCTATGGTTGTGTTAAGGAAAAATCAATATTCTTTTTAGGTGTGTTAAATGTTATGTTTCGCCAAAATGGAAAAGCCATTCGAGGCGTCCGTAATGCGCCTTAGTACCCTGATTTTTGGTCTTTTATTCGCCATAACACCCGCCGCAGCGCAGCCCGGCGCGCAATTCCTGGCTCCGCCGAGCCTTCCCCCAAGCCTGCCGGGCGGCGCCAATCTGCCGAACCTCCCGCCCGGCGCGCAGCGCGATATTCTCGCCCGAGTCCTGGAAGCTGCCATCGCCCAACCGACAGCACCCTCGGTCCCCACGTCGCAAGCGGCACCCCCCAACCCGCGACCAGCACCGAACCTTTCCAGCATCGAGGCTTTCTTTGCCGATAGGCTGGAACAGACGGAACTCCGCCAATTTGGCTATGAGACCTTTCGCGGCGGCGCCGCGCCGCCGCCGAGCTTTGGCGCCCTGCCTGGTTCTTATGTTTTAGGACCGGGGGATGAGGTGGTGGTGGCGCTGCGTGGCCGCGCGCGGCAGACGCTCTCGGTCAGGATTGGGCGGGATGGCATGCTGCTGCTGCCCGAATTGCCGCCCATCCCGGCTGCCGGGCGCAGCCTTGCCGATCTGCGCGCCGATATGGAAGCCCGCGCCGCGCGGGAGCTTGGCGGTTCCGAGGTGTTCCTTTCCATCGGCGCGATCCGCCAGATCAGCGTTTTCGTGGGCGGCGAGGTGATGCGCCCCGGCTTTCAAACCCTGACCGCGCTGGCGAGTGTTTTAGACGCATTGGCAGCGGCTGAGGGCGTGCGGCGGAGCGGGTCTCTGCGTGCCATCAGGATCGAGGGGCCGGCGGGCTCTCGGCAGGTTGATCTCTACCCGCTTTTGGCCGATGCGCCCGGGGAGGCTGACCTGACGCTGCGGGAGGGTGAGCGCATTCTGGTGCCCCCGCTGGGTGGCGTGGTGGCGATTGCCGGCGATGTGGCGCGGCCCGGGATTTACGAATTGCCGGCCAAACAGGGTTTTATGCCGCTAACAGACGCGCTGGTGCTGGCCGGCGGGCCGCTGCGGCCCAGTGGCAATCGGCTTTTGGTGCAGCAAAGCGACGCTCAAGGGCGGCGGAGTTTCGCGGAGCTTGGGCTCAATGCCAGCCTCAGGCGCGGCGATGCGCTGCTGGTCCGGCCAGGGGCCGATGTGGCGGCCAATACCATTCGCCTTTCCGGGCATGTGGCGATGCCGATCACCCGCGCGGCCGGTGGGCGGCAGGGGCTTTCGGTGCGTGGCCTGATTGCGGATCATCGTCAATTGGGACCTGACCCCTATACGCGCTTCGCCGTGGTGCTGCGCCCGGATCAGCGGAGCGGCCAGCGCCATTTGCTGCCCTTCGATCTGGCGCGCGCGCTGGAAGGGCGCGGCGGCCCCGCCTTGCGCGATGGGGATGAGGTGATTGTCTTCGCCCGCGCGGATATCCAATGGCTTTCAAGCAGCGCTATCCAGCGCGCCTTGCGGGGCGAGGCAACCGCGATGCAGGGCGGGGAATGCGTGGCGCTGACGCAGATTGCCCAGGCGGCGCAGGCATCCCCTGCCCGCTTCGCCCATGCGCGGGCCACGGGCTTTCCCGAAATGGGCGAAGCGCGCTGCCCGCGCATTTTCCAGGAAGTGCCAGAATTGGCGGGCTTCCTGCTGGACCACGCCGCCTTGATGACAGGCGAGGTGCGCGCCCCTGGCTTGTATCCCATGCTGGAAAATACGCCCTTGGCCGATGCGCTTTCGATCGCGGGGGGTGCGACGACGCTGGGCAATGCAAGCGCGCCGGATGTGGCGCGCGACGTGCCAAACCCCGCGCTCACCGGCCAGGTCACGCGCGTCAGCCTTGGTGGCGGGGCAAGGCTTGTGTCTCCGCGCCAGAGCCTGCGGATACCTCGGCGCGAAGATGCTTTGGATACCGGGCCGGTGCTGCTGGTTGGCGAATTCCGTAACCCCGGCAGCTATGAGTTGCGCCGTGGGGAGCGGCTTTCGGAAGTGATCGCGCGCGCCGGCGGGCTGACGCCAGAGGCCTTCCCTTATGGCGCGGTCTTCACCCGCGAAAGCGTGCGCCAGCGCCAGCAGGAAGGCTTTGCGCGCACCGCGCGGGATCTGGAAAGCAGCCTGGTGCAATTGGCCGCGGGCCAGACGCTGCCAGGTGCCCGGGGTGGTACTAGCGATGTTGGCGGCGCGATGAGGGCCGGGCGCGAATTGGCCGCCACCATGCGGGAAGCCCGCGCCGCCGGGCGCGTGGTGGTGGAAGCCAATCCAGTGATACTGATGGCGCGGCCCGATTTGGACATGCTGATGGAACCAGGCGATGTGATTGCCATGCCAAAGCGTCCGCAGGATGTGACAGTTGTGGGCGCGGTGCTGAACCCCGGCAGCCTGCCCTTCCGCCAGGGTTGGCGCGCGGCGGAATATATCCAGGCCTCGGGCGGGGCGCAGCGCTTTGCCGATTCGTCACGCGTTTTCGTGGTGATGCCCAATGGCGAAGCCGCGCCGGCGAACCAGGGATTTCTGCAAGATGGCGGGCCGCCCTTGGCGCCAGGGAGCCTGGTGATGCTGCCGCAAGACCCAGCACCGTTCGAGACCTGGGGCTATATTCGCGACATGACGCAGATATTGGGGCAGCTCACGATTTCATCTGCGGCGCTGGCGGTGATTGCGCGGGAAGCGCGGAGTAATTAGCGGGCAGGGTCGCCCCTATTCTGCAGTGATGTCGCAAAACCAGGGGCTTGCGGGCGCGGTCCGGGCGCCGCAAGCTTGCCGCCATAATCGGGAAACGGACAAAAAACATGAATTTCACCTCAACGCGCCGCGCGATGCTCACGGCGCTTGCCGCAACGCCGATGCTGTCCCCGTCGCTTCGTGCGCAGGGCGCCTTCCCCGATAAGCCCATCCGCCTGATCGTGCCCTTCGCACCGGGCGGGAATTCGGACCTGACAGCGCGCGCCTGCGCGCCGGCCATGTCGGCGAAGCTTGGGCAGCCAGTGGTCGTGGAAAATCGCGCGGGGGCGGGCGGCAGTGTTGCCGCACAGCAGGTCGCGCGCCTGCGGCCAGATGGGTATACGATCCTTCTTGGTTCGAATGGGCCGCTGACGATCAATCCTTCGGTGCAGACCAATCTTGGCTATGACCCGCTGCGCGACTTCATGCCGATTGGGCTTTTCGTGCGCACACCGATGGTGATTGCCGTGCATCGCAGCCTGCCGGTGCAGTCGGTTGCGGAGCTTGTGGCGTATTCAAAGGCCAATCCCGGTAAGCTTGGCTTCGGTTCGTCTGGCATTGCCAGCACGGCGCATCTTTCGCTTGAGATGTTCAATGCGGCGACCGGGGCAGGCATTACCCATATCCCCTATGGCAGCGGTGGGGCGATGACGCCTGATCTTTTCTCCGGCACCTTATCCGGCGCCATTACGGAAATTTCGACGGCGCTGCCGTTGCACCGGGAAGGCGCAGTGCGGATTTTGGCGGTGGCGGCGGCGGATCGGCTGCCGCAAGCACCCGAATTGCCAACCGCGACCGAGGCCGGCGTTGCCGGTTATCAAGCCGCCGCTTTTGTTGGCATTGTGGCGCCTACAGGCCTGCCCGAAAATGTCGCGAAGGCGCTTGGCGAGGCTGTTGCCGCCGCCGTCGCCGACCCCGCAGTGCGCGCGCGGCTGGAAGGCATGGGCAGCCTGATGGCAAGCGCGACCGAGGCAACCCCGCCTGGCTTTGCCGCCTTTCTGCAACGGGAGACGGCATGGACCCGGGCAGCGGCGGAACGCGCGGGGCTGCGGGCGGGGTGAGGGTAGTGCCAAGGAGCATGTCCGAGCCAAGTGAGATCACTTGGCTCGGAAAATGCAACCAAATAACGGTTTAGAGCGTGTCCCGTGAGCGAACGTGAACGGGGAATGCTCTATTGGCTCCGCAGCCCATTGGCGGGCACCTCACGCGGCAATAAATGCGCACGCCAGAACAGCGCAATCGCAAGCGTGCACAAGGCCCCAAACCCCGCATAAAGCGCGCCAGCATCGGCGAAGCCTATCTCACCCACCAAGGGCCCGGCCATCATCAGCCCAACCGGCAAGCCATAAACCGCCAGCATGCGCAGCCCCATCACGCGGCCGCGAAAATCCTGTAGCGTGATCCTCAGCAGCAGCACCGCCAGCGGCACCATGCAAAAGCTTTGCACAAACCCCGCCAAAGCCAGCACCACGCCGCCAAGCACGGGGTCCGTCAGGCGCGCGAAAATCAGCAATAGCAAAAACCAGGAAAGCGCCGCCGCCAGCATCGTGCGCGCCGGCGGAAGCCCGCCTCCCCTCGCGCTGATGAAAAGTGAGCCCAGCATCGCGCCGCCTGCGAAGCTCGCTGAAAGATAGCCAAGCCCGGTGCGATCCAGCCCATAAACATCGCGCGCCACATGCGGCAGCAGACCTCCGCTGATCGGATAGGCCGCGAAATTGGCAAGGCACGCCAGCAGCAAAGCCGCCAGCACGGGCGGCGTTGAGCGCGCATAGGCAATGCCATCACCAAGATCGGCCCAGGGCGTTTTCATCGCCACACCTTGGGCGGCGCGGGTTGGTGGTTCATCCACCTGCAAGGTCAGCACAAAGGCGCAAAGGTATATCGCCGTCACCGCCATATAGGCCGGACCAATGCCGAGGAACGCGACCAAGCCCGCACCGGTCAGCGCACCAATCACGCGGGCACTATCGGCGCTCATGCGTTCAATCCCCATCGCGCC
Organism: uncultured Rhodospirillales bacterium; assembly: GCA_903927465.1. GTDB lineage: Bacteria > Pseudomonadota > Alphaproteobacteria > Acetobacterales > Acetobacteraceae > Neoroseomonas. The sequence goes on from CAIYMY010000020.1 coordinate 24,182, forward strand.
CATCAACAGCGGGGAAGGCATGCCGGCTGCGATCAGCGCGTTCCGCATGCCCATATCGGAAGGCCGCACCAGGCCGCACAGCAAGGCCACGCCACAGACAAGCCAGGGGGAAAGCAGCCCCGCCATGGCGCAGGCCGTGAGCACCGCCGCCAGCACCGCATACCAGGCACGCATGGCCGATAGTACGCGCCGATGCCCGACCCTATCGCCCATCACGCCAAACATGGGCGACAGCAGCGTACCGATCAGCAGAAGGGACCCGAATATGGCAAGCCAGGTGACTGATCCCGTCTCAGTCAGCACATACCAGCCCAGGATCAGCGTCTCCATCTCAAATGCCCAGGATGTGGCAAGATCAGCCGGCCATTGAAACCGAAAGCCGCGCTGCCCGAAGGGCGCAAGAACGCCGGTGGCGCGGAGCTTCCCGCCTGCCATATTGTTTCCCCCTAGCCGCGCTGATCCGGCGGCCTTGGCCCATGATGCCCGAACCAGGGGCGCGCGCCAGGGGGCGGGCTGATTTCATTCACGCGGCTTCTGGGTTAGGCTTGGGCCCATGCTGTCTGGTCGCAAAATCCTGCTGATCGTCTCTGGCTCCGTCGCCGCCTATAAGGTGCTGGAATTCACGCGGCTTGCGCGCAAGGCGGGGGCTTCTGTCACCGCCATTCTAACCGCGGGCGGGGCGCGCTTTGTCACCAAGGAGGCGCTTGCCGCCATTACCGGCCAGGCAGTGCATGATGATCTTTGGGCGGCCGAGGCCGAGATTGGCCATATTCGCCTGGCGCGCCTGCCCGATCTGGTGCTGGTGGCGCCGGCTTCGGCTGATTTGCTCGCGAAAATCACGCATGGCTTGGCGGATGATCTGGCGACATGCGTGCTGCTCGCGACACGCGCGCCGATCATGGTGGCGCCAGCGATGAACCCTGCCATGTGGGAGAACCCGGCGACGCAGGCGAATATCGCAACGCTACGGGCGCGCGGCATTATGATCGCCGGGCCGGAAGTGGGCGCCATGGCGGAACCGGAATCGGGACCGGGCCGGTTGATTGAACCGGCGGCGCTTTTGCAAGCGGTAGAGGCAGCATTGACGCCAACCGCGCAGCCCCTGCAAGGCCGCCATGTGCTGGTGACCAGCGGTCCGACGCATGAACCCATTGACCCGGTGCGCTACATTGCCAATCGCAGCAGCGGCAAGCAGGGCCACGCCATTGCGGCAGCGCTTGCGGCACTTGGGGCGCGGGTGACGTTGGTCTCTGGTCCTGTGGCGCAGCCGGACCCGAAGGGAGTCACCGTGCGGCGTGTGGAATCAGCGCGCGATATGTTGGCGGCTTGCGAAGCGGCACTGCCCGCTGATGTCGCGATTTGCGCCGCCGCCGTTGCGGATTGGCGGAGCGCTGCAGCCGCGGATCAGAAAATGAAAAAGATCGCGGGGGAAGTGCCGCCGCCGATCGCCCTGGCGCTCAACCCCGATATTCTGGCGACACTTTCCGCCACCGGGCCGCACCGGCCTAAGCTGGTGGTGGGTTTCGCGGCGGAGACCGAAAAGCTGGAAGAACATGCGCAGGCCAAGCGTAAGAAGAAGCGCTGCGATTGGATAGTGGCCAATGATGTCTCGGGCGATGTGATGGGGGGCGCGGAGAATACCGTGCTGCTGATCACGCCAAAGGGCACGGAAGCCTGGCCGCGCATGAAAAAGGAAGACGTCGCGGCGAAGCTTGCCGCGCGCATTGCAGAGGCTTTGGCATGACCCCGGAAATTACAGTGATACGCCTGCCCCATGGCGCGGATTTGCCGCTGCCAAGCTATGCGACGGAAGGTGCCGCGGGGATGGATTTGCTGGCGGCGATCAGCGCGCCAGTGGTGATCCCGCCCGGCGGGCGCGCCTTAATTCCAACGGGGCTCAAAATGGCGATCCCGGCGGGGTATGAGATTCAGGTGCGGCCCCGGTCAGGTTTGGCGCTGAAGAATGGCATTACGCTGCCCAATAGCCCCGGCACGATAGACGAGGATTATCGCGGCGAATTGGGCGTGATTCTGATGAATGCGGGGAACGAGCCCTTCACCGTGGAACGCGGCATGCGCATTGCCCAGGCCGTGCTGGCGCCGGTGACGCGCGGCGTTTGGCGCGAAGTGGCCGAACTGCCGGAATCCGCGCGCGGGGCAGGCGGTTTCGGCAGTACCGGGACAAAGGCCTGAACCTGCTTAATCGAGCACGCGGAAAATCGCCTCGATCTCCACCGGGATTTGATTGGGCAGGCTGCCAAAACCAACAGCGGAGCGCGCATGCTGGCCATTATCACCCAGCACCGCGACGAAAAGGTCCGAACACCCATTGATGATGCGCGGATGTTCACGAAATTCCGGCACCGCATTGACCATGCCAAGCACCTTGAGCGCACGCAGCCTGGAAAGCCCGCCGGCCGCGGAAGCCGCCACTGACAGCAAGGAAAGCCCAACCCGGCGCGCGAGTTGATAGGCTTCATCAATGCTGACTTCGGTTGGCACCTTGCCGCTGATGGGTTTGCCTTCCGCATCGCGCGGCCCCTGGCCCGAGAGATAGATGATGTTCCCATCGCGCCGGAAGGGCACATAGGTGCCAAGCGGCTTCGGCGCCGGCGGCAACACCAGGCCAAGTGCTGCCAGGCGGGCTTCGGGGGTGTCTTCGGACATTTATCGCTCCGTCTTGTTGGTCCTTATACTCGACACGGCTTCGCCAAGGCTGGCAAGCTTTGGGACTAAATGTTGGAGTTTGCCCATGCCCCAGGATCAGCACGGCCTTGCCATTACCAGCGCATCGGATGCCGCAACGCGCGCTTACGATCATGTGCTGACAGGCTATTTGAAATATCGCGCCGATACGCCCGCGCGGATGAAGGCGCTGCTGGAAGCGGATGGCGACATGCCGATGGCGCGGGTGTTGCAGTCGGCGCTCACCTTGCTTGGCTATAAGGCCGCGCTGCTGCCTGCCGCGCGCGAAGCGGCCGCCAACGCCACACGCCTTGCCGCCAAGGCCAACGCGCGCGAAGCAGCGCATGCCGCCGCCGTGACCGCCTGGGCGGCAGGGGATTTGGACAAAGCGCTGGCGGGGTGGGAGGCGATTTTGCAAGACCACCCGCATGACATCCTGGCGTTTCGGCTGCACCACTTCAACGCCTTTTGGCTGGGGCGTGTTGGCGTGATGCAGCGCGTCGTGGATGGTGTTTATCCGCGCTGGACAGCCGCCTTGCCCGCCTATGGCAGCATTCTGGCCTGTCGCTGTTTCGCGCATGAGGAGTGCGGCAATTACCAGGTGGCGGAAGAAAGCGGGCGTGCGGCGATTGATCTTGACCCGGGCGATTTATGGGCCGCGCATGCGGTGGCGCATGTGATGGAAATGCAGGGCCGCCGCGGTGAAGGCATTGCCTGGCTCGCGGGCTTGGAAAAGCATTGGGAAGGCGCTTCCAACCTGGCGCATCATTTGTGGTGGCACCGCGCGATGTATCATCTGGAACGCGCGGAATCGGAAGAAGTGCTGGCGCTTTATGACAAGGGCTTTCGCAATCTGAAAAGTCCGCTCACGGAAGCGGCGCCTGATTTGTATATTGATGTGCAAAATGCCGCTTCCATGCTGTTTCGCTTGCAGCGCCAGGGCGTGAATGTGGGTGGGCGCTGGGAAGAATTGGCCGATAAGGCAGAAGCGCGGATTGGCGATTGCCTATCCGCCTTTACACTGCCGCATTGGATGATGGCGCTGACAGCCGCCGGACGCTTCCAGGCGGCAGCGCGGCTATTGGATGGGATACGTGATGCCATCGCTGCTGGCGGCACACTCGCCCCCATTCTGCGCGATGCGGCGCTGCCGGTGTGTGAAGCTGTGCTGGCGCATGGGCGCGGTGATCATGCCCGCGCCGTTACCGTGATGCGCCCGGCCATTGGCGTGATGCACCGCATGGGCGGCAGCCATGCGCAGCAGGATGTGCTGGAACAGCTTTTCCTGGATGCGGCTATGAAGGCCGGCATGTTGGCCGATGCGCGCCTGCTGCTGGAACGCGTGGCCGGGCGCCATCCTGTGCCGCCGGAACGTCGTGTGGGTTATGCCAGCGCCGCCGCCGCCGTGATGCATTGAAAGGATAATGAGCCATGACTGAAGTCAAGGATTGGGCCAAGTACAGCGCCGGTCTGAAGGCGCGCGGCAAGGAATTGGGGCAATTACACCCTGATATCGTCAAGGGTTTTGTGGCGCTTTCAAACGGCGCTGCGCAAACCAAGCATCTGGATGCCAAGACGCGCGAATTCATCGCCCTTGCCGTTGCCATCACCACAAAATGCGATGGCTGCATTGATGCCCATGCACGCAAGGCCAAGGCCGCCGGCGCCACCAAGGAAGAAATCGCCGAGGCGCTTGGCGTCGCCATCGCGCTTAATGCCGGCGCGGCCTATACCTATGCGCTGCATGTACTGGATGCGGTAGGGGATTAGCCTTGTTCACCCTAGGCTTTTCTTGGCCACTGCAAGGGCAGTCCGCTGTTCCTTGGTGACCGTGGGGTAATGCAGGTCAAGCTTTTCGAGCGCTTCGATGATGGCGGCCCCCACCACCAGGCGCGTGAACCATTTGGCATCTGCCGGCACCACGAACCAGGGCGCATGAGGGGCGGCTGTGGCGCTTATCGCGGCCTGGTAGGCCTTCATATAATCATCCCAATGGGCGCGTTCCGCGACATCATTGGGTGAGAATTTCCAGTTCTTCTCGGGTTCTGCGATACGGGACAGGAAGCGACTTTTCTGTTCTTCCCTGCTCACATTCAGGAAGAATTTCAACACGACCGTGCCCTGCCGCGCCAGATAGCGTTCATAAGCCGCGATATCTTCCAGCCTTTCATCCCAGATTTTCTTGCCGATCAAGGATGGCGGCAGTCTTTGACGCGCAAGCAATTCAGGATGAACGCGCAGCACCAACGCTTCCTCATACCAAGAACGGTTATGGATACCAATGCGCCCGCGTTCCGGTAACGCAGTGGAATGGCGCCACAAGAAATCATGGTCCAATTCCATTGGCGTAGGCACCTTGAAGGAATGCACCTGGCAGCCCTGCGGATTGACGCCTGAAAACACATGCTTGATGGCGCCATCTTTCCCTGCGGCATCCATTGCCTGGAAGATGCATAAGACCGACCAGCGATCCTGCGCATAGAGCTTGTCCTGCATCTCCGCGAGCCGCACGATACCCTGTTTCAGCAGCGCCTCAGCTGCGGTTTTTTCCATCTCAAGCGCGGCGGTATCGCCAGGGTCATAATCCTTCAGGCGAAAGCCGCGCCCCTTGGTCACCCGATAGCGATCCAGGATTTTGGTCACTCGTTTTTCCATCACGCGGGTTCCTTTCGTGCTTGCCACCAGGGCATGAAAATCCACAGCGCTGCTGCCAATTGAATGGAAAATGTCATGCCCAGCGCCCAGACATAACCCTCCGGCGCCCAGCCGCCAGTCGCGTTCCGGGGCCAGAGGTCAAGAATAGCACCGATCCCTGTCTGGAAGACGAAAACCACGCAGAGCATCAGGAAATTGATGGCAGTGGAAACGCGCCCTGCCAAAGCCGGCGGAAAGCCTTGCGCAATCGCGGCATAGCCTGCAGGCCCGACAGAGCCTGAGAAGGAAAAGAAAAACCAGAGGAAGGCCATGACCCAAAAATTACTCGGCCCTAACATCAGTATGGCCTGAGCAAAAAGGCAGCCCGCAACACCGATATAGGGCATCAACATGGGCGAAAAGCCGCGCGCTTGCGCGAAGGACGCCGCCTGCCCTGTGAAAAGACTGCCAAACATCATGCCAAGCGCGTAGATCAGCAAAGCAGCAGCGCGCGCGCCATCATCCAAGCCGCCGACATCACGCAACCAAGGCCCAGCCCACAGCCCCTGATAGGTGAAGTTCAGCGTAGAGAGCATGCCAACCGTCGGCACCAAGCGCAGAAACACTGGGTCTTTGAAGATGCGGCCATATTCAGCGATTTCCTGGCGTAAGCTGCGGCGCGGTGCTGGCACGACACCGGGCGGCGCATTGGGCACGGAAAACCAGACCCAAGCGGAAACCATGACGGCAAGCAGCGCTAGCACGGCAAAAACCCCGCGCCAGCCAATGAAGGGCAGCGCCCATTGCACCGGCATGGTCGCGGCGAGCCCGCCCATGGAAGCGAAGAATAAGCCCGCGCCGGTCACTGCCGCAACACGGTCCCTGGGGTACCATTGCGTATTGGCCTTCAGCATGGCCATCAGCCCCGCCGCAACGCCAACCCCCGCCACGCAACGCCCCACGGCCAGCGTCAGCACATCGTCCGAAAAGGCGCTGATGATGAACCCGGTGGCGGCAATCAGCGCCAATGTCGCCTGCACGCGCCGCGGGCCTTTCAAATCAAGCGCAAGCCCAATCGGTAATTGCGCCATGGCGTAGCTTGCGAAAAAACATGCTGCCAGCAAGCCAAGCTCAGCCGCTGTCAGGCCGAATTCAAGCGCAAGCAAGGGCCCAATCACCGCAACCAGGGAACGATTGGCCTGATTGATGAAATTGATCGCGGCCAGCGGTAGGGTGATGCGGGTGAAAAGCGACATGGGCCGAGCATGGCACGCCTGCCCCGCCCCGCCCATAGGACCCTTCAGGGCAGGCTGAGCCGGACGGAGATCGGGCAGTGATCGCTGATCACATCACGCAGCGCCGGATCACGTTCCGTATAGGACAAAACACGAAAGCTATCCTTTATGAGCCAATCCGATGCATGGAGGCCAAGCAGGATGTGGTCAATGAAAGCACGCCCCTGCCCATCCCGAGACCAACAGGGATTGGAAAAACCTTCCGTGGCACGGCGCATAGGTGATGCGGCATTCAGAATGGAAAGCACATCGTCGTCCCGCGAAAAACGCCGGTTGAAATCACCCAGAATGACAAAGGGGATATTCTCCCGGCGTCTATCAGCGATCCAATCCGCCAGGATATGCGCCTGCTGGCCAAGGCTTTGGCAATCGCTGTTATTGGGCTGGCGCACGGAACCCTGTGAGCATCCGCCATCCAGGTGAATCGAAAGTAATCGCAGCCGCGCACCATTCTCGCCATGCAGCGTGATATCAGCGCCCCGCCGCAAAGAACGCCGCGCGGTCGGGCGAAGATCAAGCGCCATCAGGTCAGGATTGCGCGTGACATTGAGCCCCTTGCGCCAGGCAAAGCCCGCGCGCTGCACATCACTTTCGGCCGGAAAGTGAAAATCATAAGCGGTGGAATCAAACACCCGCGCCGCCGCCAAAGGCCCATCCACTTCCTGCAGCGCAATCACATCCGCCGCCAGCCGCTCAGCATAGGCACGCAGCCGGGCAAAATCCTGTTCTGTCCTAGTGGTCAGATCGCGCGGGAGGTCTGGATGGCCGGCGGGCTTGGTGGTGAGCCAGGCGATATTCCAGGTGGCGAGTTTGATTTCCTGCGCCCATGCGGGCAGCGTCAGAAACATCAGTGCCAGAAGGATCAGCGCGCGCATGGTGGCCTCATAAAAGCTGCGCCAAATAGGGCGCGGGGTCTGGTTCTCTGGTTAAAGCTTCAAGGGGCCGCGCGCCAGAGGCCAACAGGAAATCAGCCAGCGCATCCATCTCGGCTGCCTGGCGCGTGATGTCGTGGAAGGGATCATCGGCGGCGGAACCGGGCGGGACCCAGATGATCGTCTTATACCGCGCACGCGTCAGCAGCACGCGATAAGTATTCAGGATATAGCGCTGTTCCTCAGCGCCACGCACGATCTGCCATTGATGGCCGGCAAAGCGCCGCGCGCGCCATTGGCTGGCATGGCGCAGAAAATCGCCTCCCCAGGCCAGGCCCACCACATCCAATTCCAAACCCTGGCAATCATATTCGGTGGCAAAGGTTTCAAGCGCTTCGGAAGAACGGATATCCGGCCAGCGCTTCAGGAACCAATCGGCAATATCGGGCACCTGCACGCCGAGCCCCTCTGCGCGCAAGCGCCGCGCGCCGGCGGAAGCAACAAGGCCAGCACGGCGCAAGCCCCTTGTGCGGGCGCGCAAGGCCGCGCGCCAAGCGATCAGGTCGCGCGTGATGTAATAGGGCCATTCCGGCGTCGCTTCCGCAATGGCACGCGCGGCGGGCGCATCACCTTGCAAGACCGCATCCACCCATTCGGTACCCCTGCTGGTGCGCAGGCTGCGAATGGGGGTTTGCAGGTCCAAATCATCATCGAAGCTGAGCCAAGCCGGCGTGCCTTCGGCTAGGCGCTGCGCGGGCTCGGCAGCCGTAGTGCTGCGCCGCGCAGCTACCGCACGCCAGGAAGATGAAGCCGCAATTACGCGGCCCCATTCGGCGAGGCCGGCTTCACCCGTATTGATTTCCTGGCCATTGCCAATCAACGCAACAATCACGGCCCAGCCATCATGCCGCCCCATGATTTCTAGCGTATGGGCGGGTTCGCTCATGGTCAGGTGGCTTTTGCGGCGCTGGCCATCGCGTGTTGCTTGCGCTTCATCCCAGGCGCGCTGTGCTTCGTCGAAAACGATGATGCGCGCTTCGGGCACTTCATGCGGATGCACCACATGATGTTCCAGAAAGCGATGTACATTTTGCAGCGCCGTGCGCGCGGCGCGTTCCGCTGCCAGAAAGGCTGCGCCGCCTTGGGGTGCCGCATCGCGCGCCAAGGCTTCACGTAGCACTGTCACCAGCGGCACATTGCCGGAAAGGAAGGCCGCGCCCGCTTCCCGAAGCGCGCCAAACACAAGATTGAGGCCGCAAAGCGTTTTGCCCGCCCCGGGTATGCCAGTGACGAAAACGACATAGCGCCCACCTTCCACACGCGCCTGCGCGATCACGCGCGCAATGGCGTCGGTGGTGCGGGTCAGGTTATGCGCATCGGCGCGTGTGGCGCCGATATCGGGCACAGCATTGCGCCGGTACAAAAGCCGCGCTGCCTCCAGCACGCTTGGCACGGGGCGATAGGCGGAACGCGCCCAGGAATCGGGGTTAAGCGGCGCCGCTGGCGGAGCGATGGCCGCCTGCGCGCGGGCCACAATACCCCGCAGCATGGTGCCATTAGCCACCATCACCGGCACAACGCCGTGCCAAAACAACGGTAATTCGAGATCACGCTGTGGCAAGCTTGGGGCGATCAGCACAGGAATGATCGGCACGCCACGGCTGCCGGCGTGGAAATCATGCAAATCCATGGCGTAATTATCGGTCTGGCGCAGATCAGCCAGGTCCGGCTTCTGCGCGCCCATTTTGAACTCCAGCACAAAAATCGCGCGATCAGTCAGCAGAATGGCATCGGCGCGTTTTTCCAGACGCAGCAAATCGCATTCCATGAAGATGTGCCAGGAAGCGTCGCCCTCAGCCAGCGCATCCTGCAACAGGGCCGCGCTGGCTTCCCAGGAATCGCGTTGTTGCACTTCAAGCGCGGCAAACCGCGCTGCCTGTTGATAGGCTAAGGCAGCGGCAATTTGCGCCGGTGTCTGACGGCGAAATTCTCCAAGGCTTTGCGCGAACCACGGCCTCATGCCTTGCCCTTTCGCGGCCAGGTTGCAATCAACACGCTCAGCATCATCAGCGCGAAGCCTATGGCGTGGATGGTGGTAAAGGCTTCCTGCAAGATCACCACTGCCACCAGCGCAGCGGTCGCGGGCAGGAAGGCAGTGAAGATGCCAGCAACACCGGCACCCACACGCTTCAGGCCCGCGTACCAGAGCAGCAGGCAAAGCACACTCGCCGTCACGCTATGAAACACCAGCAACGCCGCAAGGCGAGGATCTGCCAGCGCGGCGATGCTGGCAATATCCGGCAAGGCAAAGGGGGCGAGCATCATGGCTGAGAAAATCTGCATCCAAAGGCTTGCCGTGATCACGCCAACGCGGCCCACGATGCGCCGCGCCAGCAGCACGTAAAGCGCTTCGCCAATCACGCCGCCGAAGATCAGCAGATTGCCAAGGACAGACCCCGCAGTCCCCTCACTGTTGCGCGCAATCGTCATCGCCGCCATGCCGAAGGCCGCCAGGCTGACCGCAATCCATTGGGGCGGCATCAGGCGTTCGCGCAGCCAAAAGGCGCTGCCCAAAGCGACCACCGCGGGCAGGCTTGCCAGCACCAGCCCGCCTTCCAACGCCGAGGTCAGGCGCAAGCCCGCCAGCAAGCCCGCATTATAGATCACGGTGCCAAATAGTGCCTGCCAGGCAAGGTTGCGCATGACCCCGCCCTCAGGCCGTGGCGCAGCTTCCAACAGGCGCGCAAGGGGCCAGAGCAATGCCACCGCCAAAACGCAACGCAAAAAAGCGATCATCGGAATGGGCAGCGCTTCCGCGAGCAATTTTGCAACCGCGACATTGGCGCCGACCAGCGCCATGGACGCCGCCAATTGCAGATAAGCGATGCGCGGCGCGCCCGGCGTCACGCCGTCTCATCCGCCTGACGAAAGGGGGAAAGTGTGGCGAGCGCGGCCATTTCGCGTTCCATCGCCGAGCGTTCGCGCGCAAGGAATTCATCCACCGCGCGGGACAGCCCGGGATGTGCGATCCAATGCGCGGAATAGGTCGGCACGGGCAGATAGCCGCGCTGGATTTTATGCTCACCCTGCGCGCCCGCTTCGACGCGCGGAATGCCATGCGCAATCGCGAAATCCATTGCCATGTAATAGCAAAGTTCAAAATGCAAAAAGGGCACATCCACAATGGCGCCCCAGTTGCGGCCATAAATCGCATCGCGCCCGATCAGATTAAGCGCAGCGGCGACGGGTTCTCCATCACGCTCCGCCACCATTAGCAGCACGCGATCACCGAGCCTTTCACCAAGCAGTGGCCAAAAAGCCCGCGTGAGATAGGCGCTGCGGCCCCATTTCTTGTCAGTGGTGGCCTGATAGAAGCGGTGAAAGGCCTGCCAATGGCGGGGCGTGATTTCTGCCCCGCGCAATGTGCGCAGCGTCAGCCCTGCCGCCTGCACATCTCGCCTTTCACGCTTCAGCGCCTTGCGCTTGCGCGATGCCAAAGCGCCCAGGAAATCATCAAAATGGCGATAGCCCGGATTGGCCCAATGGAACTGCGTGCCAAGCCTTTGCAGCCAACCGGCATCACCCAAGGCGCGCCATTCGGCTTCTGTGCAGAAGGTGGCATGGACCGATGATGCGCCAATACCCTCGCAGGCCTGCACCAAGGCGCCAGCCAAAACATCCGGCCCAAAGCCGGCTTCGGGATGGATCAGCAGGCGCGGGCCGGGCACAGGGCTGAAGGGCGCGGCCACTTGCAGCTTTGGATAGTAATCCCCACCGGCGCGTTCCAAAGCATCCGCCCAGCCATGGTCGAACACATATTCGCCCTGGGAGTGGGATTTGGCATAGGCCGGCGCGCAAGCAAGCACGCGCCCGGCGGCGTCACGCAACGCGGCGTGTTGCGGCAGCCAGCCACGTTCAGCAACCGCGCTGCCGCTTTCTTCCAGCGCCAACAGAAAGGCGTGGCTCACAAACGGATTGTTACCGCCCGCACAGGCATCCCAATCGCACGCCGGGATTTCAGCAATGGCGCGATGCAGGGTCAGCGACAATTCGGATGGGCTGGTCATGCCCCTTGATGTCGTCACGGTGCCGGAGACAGCAAGCCCCGCACGTCACCCAATCTCAAACATGCCTTCCACTTCCACCGCCGCATCACCGGGGAGCGAAGGCACGCCAATGGTGGTCCGCGCATGGCGTCCGACATCGCCAAACACTTCCACCGCCAGATCGGAAGCGCCATTCATCACCAGCGCATGCTGGGTAAATTCAGCCGGTGCGGCAATGAAGCCGCCAAGGCGCACAACGCGCGTCACGTTATCCAGATCTCCGGCGGCGGCCTTCAACTGCGCCAGCAGATTGATAAAGCAAAGCCGCGCCGCCTCGCGCCCCACTTCAATGGAAACGCCCGCGCCCAGCTTGCCAGTATAGGCAATCTTGCCATCACGCACCGGCACCTGGCCGGAAATCACCACCAGCTTTCCGCTGATATTGAAAGGGATGTAATTCGCAATCGGTGCCGCCGGCGTTGGCAATACAATGCCAAGGGTAGCAAGCTTCGCTTCGATTTTACCGGCCATGATCCTGTTCCTTAAAAGGCGCCAATTACGCTGCAGGGCGCAAATGGCGGCGCAACCGAGGCGAAGGATGCGCCGGCAATTCCAACGGAAGCAAGGGCAGCACCGTGGGGCGCGGTTGCAGCGTTTCTTCTTCTACCGGGTCCGGCAAATCCTCGCGCCCCAGATAATCGCGCGCTAGCCGCCTAAAGGCCCAATCCAGCACGGAAGTCGCGCGGCGAATGCCCGCATCGCCTTCCACCGCACCGCCATGGCCAGGCGCATAGGCATGGGCGTTGACGAAGCTCGCCAAGGGCACGCCCTGCGCCAGGCCAAGCGATACGGCCTGGGCCAGGGCTTCCATCAAGGCGCGCGTCATCGCCGCTTCACGTGGGAGGGAGAAGGAAATCTCCCGCAAATGGCCGCGATCATCTTCAATGGCGCGCATCGCCACCCGATTGCCGGCAATGGCCACGCGCCAGCAGCGATTGACTGGCACATGGATCGGCCGCGGTGCAGCGCGGCGGACTTCGAGCATATCCGCCGGGGCGGGCATCGCGGGCGGCGGCGCATCCAGGAAGGGCATGACTGCCGCTTCCATCGCGCGGCGGGCCTGCGGTGCCACGGGGGCGAGCAGCCATGCGGCATCAACGCCGGCGCGTTCAGCCGCGCGGGTTGGCACTTGCGTGACGCGCCCATCCTCGCCGCGCGCTGGGCGGCTTGCGCCAGGGGCTGGGGCAATGCCGGCGCTTTCCGCGCCAATCAAAGCTTCAACCGCATCGGCGGGGGCCAAGGCAATACAGCCGCGATGCCGCAAACCGGGGGAAGAAGCCGCCGCCGCCAAAGCCGCACGCGCAGCCTTGGCAAGGCCAGGGATGGCGGTTTCCTCGGGTGGGGTCGGGCAGATCAGCGCCACCGCATGGCGTGGGCCGAAACGGGTGGCGAGCCGGCCGGATTCCGCCTCAGCAGCACCACGCGTCAGGCCGGCAATGGCTGCGGCGACATCGCGCGCCTCATTGCTGTCATAACCCAGGCCGAAACCGGCCAGCAGCCCGGCCAAATCGGCAAAGCCAAGGCGCAGGCTTTCCACCTTGCCATGGCCCCAAATATCGAGCGTTTGCACCGCAAGCTGACAGGCCGCGCGATAGGCCGGCGCGTCGAAGCCGCCTTCCCCATCCAGGAAGGCCGGCAGGTTGAGCACAAAACGCCCCTCAGCGCGGGCATCGCGCCAGATCTCGGCCCCGGGCGCGCCGCGCCGGGCCAGAATCAAGGAACGCAGGCCAGCGGCCAGGCTTTCCGCCGCATCGGCGCCATCCAACAAGCCAAGGCGCCGCCCGCGGAGCGTCAGGCGTTGAATCCAGGCCTCCGCCACGCTTGGTAACGTGGCCGGGCCGCTCCCTGGGGCGAGCGCTGCCAGCGCCTCCCCGGCTTCATCTTCCCAAGGCACGGGGATAGCCACAGCGCGTGGCGGCGAATCAGGATCCGCCCCCGCTTTCAAGCGCCGCAGCGCAACCCCAGCCCAGATGGTTCCAACAATGCCTGCCATGGAGGAATGCTAGGCGCGACTCAAAAGCCTGGGAAGCCTTATTTAGTGGTTTTTTGGGGGTTGACCCACAATATCCTGTGGATAGCTTGTTCATCGCTTTGGTTTTGCGTGACCCGCGCGGCTGTGCGATTATACGCGTCGTTTCGCTTTCACCGGGAAGCCGCCATGCAGTTGCTCAGTACTCTGTTTATCCGCCTCACCAGCCGCAAGGTTGGGCAGGACCGCTTTGGGAATACCTATTGGGAAGCCCGCGGCCGCCGGGATTCCTATGGCCGCCCCATGCGGCGGGTGCTTTACGCGAAGGAAGCCCAAGCTTCTGCCGTGCCGGCGGAATGGTGGGGCTGGCTGCACCACACCACGGAAAACCCCCTGCCCGAGGATGCGCCGCGCCGCGCCTGGCAGAAGGAGCATCTGCCCAATATGACCGGCACGCCCGAAGCCTGGCGGCCAGTGAACCCCGTGACCAACCGTGGCGGGGATTACGAAGCCTGGACCCCGGGGCGCTGACTTCGCCCTTTTGAAAGCCCATTCCAATGCAAAAGCGCAGTCTGGCTGAGATTTTGACCGGTTTGGTCGTGCTGGCCATTGCCGCAACCTTTCTGGGCTATGCCGTGACCAGCACGGGGCGCAGCCTTTCTGGGCCCGGGATGAACCTCACCGCGAAGTTTGATCGGATTGATGGGCTCGGTCAGGGCGCCGATGTGCGCATTGCCGGCGTGAAGGTTGGGCAGGTTGTGGCGCAACGCATTGATCCGGCAAGCTTCCTGGCTGTCCTGACGCTGCGCGTAGATGCTGGGCTGAAGCTGCCGCATGACACCTCGGCCGAGATTTCCAGCGAAGGTTTGCTCGGCGGCAAATATGTTGCGCTGGTGCCGGGTGGCGATACGCGCATCCTGCGGGACGGCAGTGAGATCACCATCACGCAAAGTGCTATCAATCTGGAAAGCCTGTTGGGGCGGTTCATTTTCTCGGCGGGTGAGACAAATCAGCGCGGCAATCAGGAAAACGCGCCGGCCACGCCACGATGAAGCCCTTGCCCAAGCCACCTGCCGCCTGGCCTGGGGCGGATGGGAAGCCTGTGTCATGCAATGAAAAACTCAAGATGCTCACGGAAAACCACAAGGAAGCGGTAACGGTCCTGCACGATATTCTTGAAGACGCCGTGCTGATGGGCGTTGATGAGGCTGCGATGCGCGCGATTTTGCAGGAACTGATCGCGGCTTTGCCCAGCCCGAAGCGGGGCGCATGAAAAAGCTTTTGGCTTTGGCGCTGTTTTGCCTGCCAAGTCTTGCGCAGGCGCAGGATTGGGTGCCGCGCCAGCAGGCACGCGTCCAGGCTTTGGATAAGGTGACCGCGCGTGTGACGGTACTGGAAGGCCGCGTTGGGGAAAGCCTGCGCTTTGGCACGCTCACGATCCGCATCGGCGCCTGCCAAGCGCGCCCGCCCACCGAAGTTCCAGATTCCGCCGCCTGGTTTGAAATGACCGATAGCCGCGCGCCGCGGGGCAGCCCGCCCGCCTTTCGTGGCTGGATGTTCGCCGATGCGCCGGGCGTGAGCATGTTGGAACACCCTGTCTATGATGTGCGTATTCTAAACTGTCGCTGATTCGAAGATTTCCTTTCTGCAAAGGGCCGAACCAGCTACATTAGCTTACGCTTCAGGAAGGCCAGCCCATGTCAGCCACAGCGAATAGCGCCCGCATCCAGCCGTTTTTTGATGAGGCGACCAATACGGTCAGCTACTTGGTCTTCGACCCCGCTACACGCCAAGGCGCGGTGATTGACCCTGTACTGGATTGGGACCACCGCAGCGGAGAAGCGGATACGCGTTCCGCTGATCGGCTGATTGAAGCCGCGCGGCAGGAAGGGGTTGCGATTGCGTTGATCCTGGAAACCCATGCCCACGCGGATCATCTGACAGCCGCACCCTATATCAAGCAGCGTTGCGGCGGGCAGATTGGCATTGGCGAATACATCAAAGATGTGCAGCGCATCTTCCGCCCTGTCTTCGCGGCTGAGGATGTGAAGCCCGAAGGTGGTGATTTCGATCTGCTGTTTCGTGACGGCCAGCATATCACGCTTGGATCACTGGATATTGAGGTGATCCATACGCCGGGCCACACACCAGCCTGTGTTTGCTACCGCATTGGTGATGATGTTTTCGTGGGCGATACGCTTTTCATGCATGATTACGGCACAGCGCGCGCTGATTTTCCGGGTGGCGATGCAAGGCTGCTATTCCGTTCCATCAAGCGCCTGCTGGCACTACCGCCGCAAACCAGGCTGTGGATGTGCCATGATTACAAGGCACCAGGGCGAGATGATTATGCTTGGCAAAGCACGGTGGCCGAACAGCGCGCCCATAACCCGCATGTGAAGGATGGCGTGACCGAGGATGAATTCGTGGCCTTCCGCCAAACCCGCGATGCGAAGCTTGCCGCACCCACGCTATTGTTGCCCTCGATCCAGGTGAATATCCGCGCCGGGCGCTTCCCGGAAGCTGAGAGCAATGGCGTGCGTTATTTGAAGATACCGGTGAAGCTACGCAGCGGGCTTGCGTGAAGGGCGTGACGGGGTTGTTCTTGACTCCGCCGCCGTGCAGGTGCGCGATAATCGCCTGCGCGGCATTGTCATTACGTGGCCGGCGCCTTTCACCGCTTTTCCCGATATTCCAATCTTGGCTGAATGTGGAACCACTTGGTGACTCGGAAAATGCGACTAAAAAGAGCTTAGAGTGTATCCTGTGAACGAATGTGAATGGGATACACTCTAAGCATTTTCAGGCGCCCAGCTTGTTCAGTCCTTCGGTTGCAGATGAAGGGCAACTACTTCACCCCCCTGCCCTGCCACTTCCGGAAAGCGCCGCCGTACATCCGGGTCATGCCCAGGAATCACGCGACTATCATCACCCCCCGCCAGCTTCTTCGCCGCGCGCCAGCCGGCCGCCATCGCCCCCAGATCGAAAATGATCGGGAAGGGATTGCCGCTGAGCGCATTGGCGTAGAAATGCATGGCGTCTGAGGCCAGCACCACAGGCCCGCGCGCGGTTTGCACACGCACCACTTGTAGCCCATCCGAATGGCCACCGACGCGATGCACGGAAACGCCCGCTGCCACTTCGCCATCGCCATCATGGAACACGACGCGATCAGCATAAAGCGCCTTCACCATGGCGACCACATGCGCCGCTTCGAAAGGCAGGCGAATGGCATGCACGCACATGTGCCGGCCAGTTGCGAAGTGCATTTCGCGTTCCTGCAAATGGAACTTCGCACCGGGGAACATGCCAAGCGACCCCGCGTGATCATAATGCAAATGCGTGATGATCACGTCTGATACGCGGGCGGCATCCGTGCCCATGGCCTTCAGGCTATCACGCACATTGCGCGAAATGGTGCGGCCTCGGCCGGCAGCAGTTTCCTCATCAAAGCCAGTATCCACCACAATTTCCTGCCCATCCGGCGCACGCAGCAACCAGATGAAGTAATCAAGCGGCATGGCTTCATGCGCATCGGGCACGGGCAGCAGAAAATTCGTCTGCGCCGTGCGCTCATGCCGCCCATAGCGGATGGCATAGACTTCCCAATTCATGATTCTTGATTTCCTCCGAGTACCGTGCCGGTCATTTGTTCCAGCATTTTTGCAACCGCGGTGTGATCCACGCCTGGGCCAAGCGTGGTGGCCGCAGCCAACCACATTTCCCGACAAAGCGCTGAGAATGGTGCGGGTGTTGTTGTTTCACGCCCCACTTCAAGCGCGATGGACAGATCCTTCACCATTAGATCAAGCCCAAACCCTGCATCGAAGCGCCGGGAAAGCACATATTCCTTGAACTTCTTCTGTGTGGAATTATTCATGCCGGAACTGGCATTCAACACATCCACCATTGTCGTCGGATCAAGCCCGAAGCGCTGGCCGATCAGAAGGGCTTCGATCCCGATCAGGTACCCGCCGGCCGAGACCAGATTATTCAGCGCCTTCATCGCCTGACCGGCGCCAATATCACCGCAGCGATAGACGGATGTGCCCATCGCCTTGAGCACAGGCTCCGCGCGGTCAATCTCTGCCTCCGGGCCACCCACCATGATGGCAAGCTGGCCGGATTTGGCGCGCGGCACGCCACCCGAAACAGGGCAATCAATCATCGGCACGCCATGGCCTTCCAGCATCGCCGCGATTTCCCGCGTGCGGCCTGGCTGACCCGATGTCATGTCAATCACCAGCATGCCGGGCTTCAGCGATGGCAGCATGGCTTCCACCGCCTCCCCAACCTGCTTGCTGGTGGGCACAATGATCACCACGCAATCCGCACCGGCGGCGGCTTCTGCCGGCGTTGCGGCGGCTTTCGCCCCGGTTTCTGTGGCGAAGGATGCGGCGCGGCCTGGCACCACATCGCATACCGTCACATCGAAACCCGCCTTCACCAGATTGGCCGCCATGGGCCAGCCCATATTGCCGATGCCGGCAAAGGCGATGCGCTTCAGTGCTGCCGGCATCACTTCTTCCCCGGAATCGCGCCTTCGGCGATCAGCACCTCATGCGCGGCCTTGAAGGCATCAAGCCCAGCCGGAATGCCGCAATAGGCCGTGGCATGCAGCAATGTGGCTTTGATTTCATCCACGGTGACGCCGTTATTGAGCGCGCCCTTCACATGCAGTTTCACTTCCGGAATTTTGCCGAGTGCCGTCAGCATCGCAAGATTCAGCAGCGAACGGGTCTTGCGGTCCAGCGTCGGGTCGCCCCAGGCCCAGCCCCAGGCCCAGGCGGTGGTGGCGCGCTGGAAGGACATCATGAATTCATCGGCCTTCGCCATGGAAGAATCCACATATTCCGGGCCCAGCACCGCACGGCGGATGGGCAAACCTTTATCGAACAGCGCCTGATCGTCGGACATTCTTATGCTCCTTCTGGATTGGATGGGGCAGGCTGGCGTGATGGCGCCATGCGGTCAACCAGGGTGGTTTGCGCGAAAGCTATTCCGCCTTTTTCGGTTCATACCAAGGCCAGCGCTGCTTCACGACAGGGCTGTCTGGCGCATAGGCGATGCAGGTGCCAATCAAGGCCGGCCTAACCTTTTTTTCATCTACCACTTCACCAGCCGCGCGGCGCGCGGCGGCCTGTTCCACTTCCAGCTGGCGGCGCACGGGGTAGAGCGTTTGGAAGGCAACCGTGCCCATCTGGCCGATCACTTCGCGCAAATGTGTGCAGCCATGGATGCCGCCAACCCGTTCATTCACCGCGCGCACAAAGCCAGGCCCGATCTTCAAGCCAGCGAGGCGCGCAAAATTGGGCGCGGCAGCCGGGCAGACATCATAGGGCGTGAAATCAGATGCGGCTTCGCAGGACAGCACCTCAAAATCCTCAGTGATGGTCATGCGGATCCACATGTCATGCAAAGCCTCACCTGGTTCGATCCAGCCTCGGCCTTCATTGTTGAAACCGTAACTTTTCGTGTCCACCAGATGGGCTTCGATATCGAAAAGCCCATCCTTGCGCTGATAGCCGCGCAACTGGATGTCGCGTAGATGAAGCAGGTTACGCTCGGCGGGGTCAGAAAGCGGCATGGGTTAATATCCGGTTACGCTGCAATGCAGCACCCTTCTGCCATGATGCGCGGATTAGGACCAGATCAGGCGGCGGTCAGGCGAATGGTGCCGCGCAGCGATTGGCCTTGCGCCAGTACGCGCATGGGTGCGGCGGCGCCAAGCGCCGTGCGGTTGGGCGCATCGGGCATGTGGCTGACGGGTTCCACGCAGATCACGAGCCGCGTGGGTGGCGCATAAACCTGAACGCCCGCAGCGAAATCGCCGGTGGCGGTGAGCGTGATGATGCCGGCGGGTGTAACGAGGCGCGCCACGCCATCCCAGCCGGCAAAGAAGTTATCGAGCCCGATCAGCCCAGCCTCATCAGCCGCGATGCCGGTGCAGGGTGTGAAGTCTTGCGGCAGCCCGCGCGCATCATGGCTGGCGCGTTGCGCGGATTTCAGATGCAGTGATGAGGCAGCGTTACGGGTGAACCAGGGGTGCCAGCCCATGCCATAGGGCGCGGGCGCAGCGCCTTCATGGCGCAACTCCATTTCCATGAGCACGCCATCTGCATCGAGCGAAACCGTAAGCCGCGCCGTGTAATCAAAAGGCGCGAAGGTCAGTCGTTGTTGCAGAACCACCTGATCCGGCGCGGCGCTTGTCACTTCCCAAAGCAAATCACGCGCCAAGCCATGAATGGCAGTGCCTTCCGCCGGGCGATTGATCGGCATGGCGTGGCCCGCGATGCGCCCACCATCCAGCCGATTGGCCCAGGGCAGCAACCAGAAGGCGCCATAGCTACCCGGATGGCGCGCGCCTTCAGGTGTTGTCACCAGAACATCACGCCCGCGCCATCGCAGGCTTGAAAAAGCCGCGCCCTGTTCCGAGCAGATCAGCGCCTGCCAATCACCATGATGCAGCTTCATTCCGACCCAAAGTGATCCCGCGGAGAGGGCGCGCTACGCGAATATTCAATGGCGGTATAGGCGCCGCCCTGATAGCGTTCTGAAATCGGATCAGATGTGATGCCTTCAAGCTCCGCCCGCCAAGCTTCGGCATTATCCTGCGGCAGCCAACCGATACGCGCGCGATGATCCTCTCCCCAATAGCCAGTCGGGTTATTGGATTGCCCCCAGATCACCGCATGACCCACCTTTTCCGCGAACACACAGCATTCAATCAGCCGCGTGAGATCAGGATAGGACAACCAGGTGGACAGCATGCGCCGATCAAGCGGCTTTGGCTGGCAGGAACCGATACGAAGGTTGATGTTCTCAACGCCATGCTTGTCCCAATACATCCGCCCCATCATCTCGCCATAGACTTTGGAGATTCCGTAGTAGCCATCGGGGCGGAAGGCACAATCCGCATCAAGCTTCGCATCATTGCCGCACGGGCGTTCATGAAAGCCGATGGTGTGGTTGGAACTTGCGAAAATCACGCGCGCCCCTTCGCGTCGCGCGGCTTCATACACGTGATAAAGCCCGCGCAGATTGGGGCCGAGGATTTCCTCAAAGGGGCGCTCAACACTCACCCCGCCGAAATGCAGAATGGCGCCGCAGCCTTCCGCTTGGCGGAGCATCGCGACACCATCATTCAAATCCACCTGCACAAAGCGCGCGGATGGCGGCAGCGGATCGGGAAAGGGCGCGATATCCGTCAGGCGCAATGCCCAGCCAAGCGCGCCCAGGCTTTGCGTGAGGTGTCGCCCCAGCGCGCCGGAAGCGCCGGTTAACAGTACAGGTTTTGATGGTGCATTCATGGCCTTAGCCTCCATAGCCAAGCAGCAGGCGCGGCAGCGTCAGTGACATGGCCGGCCAATAGGTGGTGAGCACCAGTGCGAGCAATATGGCGCCGTAAAAGGGCCAGATGGTACGCATGACCTGTTCCATGGGTATTCGGCCTATCGCACAACCGACAAACAGAACTGCACCCACTGGTGGTGTGGTCAACCCCAAGCCGAGATTCATCATCATCACCATACCGAATTGCACCGGATCAACACCAATGGCGGTGACTACGGGCAGGAAGATCGGCGTCGTGATCAAGATCAGCGCCGCCATATCCATCACGCAGCCCAGCAACAGCAAACAGACATTGATCATCAACAGGATCACGATGGGATTGGCGCTGATGGCGAGCATCCCCTCGGTCAGCAATTCCGGCAGGCGATACATGGCCAGCAGCCAAGCAAAAGCCGTTGCCGTACCAACCAGCAAAAACACAACTGATGTCGTGCGCACACTGGCCTTCACCGCGATCAGAAAATCAGGCCAGGACAGATTGCGATAGACCAGCAATGTGACCACCAGCGCCCAAATCGCGCCGAAGGCAGCACTTTCGGTCACGGTAAAAACGCCAGACAGCACGCCGCCCAGAATGATCACCGCCGTCAGCAATCCGGGCAACGCATCAATGAAGGTCCAGAACAAATGTCGGAACCCAGCCCAGCCTTCGGAGGGGTAGCCGCGCCGCACCGCCATGACATAGGCCGCGATGCCAAGGAAAAGGCACATGACAATGCCAGGCACAATGCCCGCGATGAACAGCGCGCTCACCGAAATGCCGCCCCCCGCCGCCAGCGAATAGAGAATCATATTATGGCTGGGCGGAATCAAAATGCCGGCGATGCTGCTGGTGACGGTGAGTGACACCGCATAATCCACGCCATACCCCTTGGCTTTCATTGCCGGGATCAGGATGGTGCCAGTGGCCGAGGTATCCGCCACGGCAGAACCGGAAATCCCACCAAACAGCATGGAGGTTGAAACATCCACCATCCCCAAGCCGCCGCGCATCCAACCCACACAGGATGAAGCAAGCGCAATCAAGCGGCGCGCAATGCCGCCATGGAGCATGATCTCCCCGGCAAAAATGAAGAAGGGAATGGCAAGCAGGGAGAAGATGCTCATGCCACTCGCCATTTGCTGAAAGGCAACAGCAGGGTTCAGCCCTTCATAAATGAAGCCCACCACAGCAGCGATGCCAAGGCAGAAGGCCACGGGCACTCCGGCTACGACGCCTGCGGCAAAGACGGCAAAAATCAGCAAAAGCCCAAATTCCATTGCCGCTACTCCAGGAAGGCCGCGGCGGGGCCGCGTTTTTCCGGCGCCTCAGGCACGAAGATATCGCGCAGCACCTGTTCCACTGCGAATAGGGCAATCAAGACACCGCCCACCACCATCGGCACATAGGTCCAACCCTGGCTGATACCGAGCAGAGGGATACGGAAATTCATCACCATTTCTACCAATTCCCAAGACCATATCGCCATGCCAACACCAAACAGGCCGACAATCGCATCACAGCCAAGGGCAATCCAGCGTTGCGTGCTGGGCGGAAGCGATTCACGCAGCCCAAGGACAGAAAGATGAAAGCGTTCACGGATACCCACGGCCGCCACCGGCATGGAAATCGCCAGAATCGCCAAAGTTGCGCCGCGTTCGATCCAGGTTGGCGTGTCATTCAGCACATATCGGCCAAAGACCAGCCAACCCATCATCGCAATCAAAAAAACCAGCGCCAGACCAGCCAAGCCGATGGTCAGCCCCGCCAGCAGATCAAGCGCGCGCGAAAAAGCCCGCAGCGGCGCAGGCAATGCCCTGCGCCCTGCGTCATCGCTACCTGTCACCGGGTTTCCCGAATGCGCTTCAACAAATCCGCCATGCGCGGAGTTGACGCGTATTTGGCATAAACCGGTTCCATCACCGCCTGCCAGGGACCACGATCAGCCACTTCGATCACCGTAGCACCCCCAGCCACCACGCGATCACGTGATGATTTTTCACGCTCCGCCCAAAGCTGACGTTGGAATACCGCGCTTTCACGCGCTGCATCACGCAGGATGGCGCGCTCGGCTTCATTCAGCCGCTGCCAGCGTTGCCGGCTGATGGCCAGGATTTCCGGCACATTGGAATGTTCGGTCGTGGTGTAGAATTTCGCCACTTCGAAATGCCGCGTGCTTTCATAGGACGGCCAATTGTTTTCCGCGCCATCAATCACGCCGGATTGCAGGCTGGTAAAGACCTCACCAAAGGGCAGCGGTGTCGGGTTGGCACCCATGGCACGCATAATGTCAATCCAAAGATCTGATGTCTGCACGCGGATCTTCATGCCACGCACATCAGCGGGTGTCCGCACCGGGCGGGTTGTATACAGGCTCCGTGCACCCGCATCATACCAGGCAAGGGTGATGATGCCAATCGCTTCCAGATCGCGCGCAATATCTTCCCCAATCGCACCATCCACAACGCGATGGCTATGGCCGACATCGCGGAACAGGAAGGGCAACGTCAGGATCGCGGTGGAGGGCGCCAGATTGTTCAACGGCGAAAGATTGAAATTGGCGAAATCAATCGTGCCAAGGCGCATTTGCTGAATGGCCTCATCCTGCTGGCCAAGCTGCGCGGAATGGAAGCTGCGCATGCGGATGCGGTTATTGGTGCGCTGGCCCACCAGCTCCGCAAAGCGGTCCATGCCGCGGCCATTCGGGTAATCGGCGGCATGGATATTCCAGCCGCGCCATTCCTGCGCCGATGCCTGGCCAGGCGCGAAGGCCATCAGCGAAAGCGCGGCAGCGGCCACGGCACCAAGCAAGCCACGGCGACGGGGTTTTGAAAGCAAGGACATGATGTTTCCTCCAGCCGGGCGGTCCTGCCGCCCTGTTCTTCGGTTTGAATGGCTGATCCTGACCGGATGCGCACTGCCCCGTCAATGCGAAACCGGTTGGGGAATGGTCAAGCAGGGCGCCCAATGGCAAGCTATCCGCGACAGACGCAAGGAAACAGCCCATGGCGCGCAAGAAACCCGAAGAACTCCGCAGCCATCGCTGGTTCGGCGTGGAGGATGTCCGTGCCTTCGGCCACCGTTCACGCATGCTGCAGGCCGGCTATTCCGAATCGGATTTCCGCGGCAAGCCGGTGATCGGCATCATCAATACCTGGTCGGAACTCAGCCCCTGCCATTTCCATTTTCGCACCAGGGCCGAGGAAGTGAAGCGTGGCGTCTGGCAAGCCGGCGGCTTTCCGGTGGAATTGCCCGCGCATCCAGTGACGGAACAATACCAGAAGCCGACATCCATGCTCTATCGCAATCTTCTGGCGATGGAGACGGAAGAACTGGCCCGCAGCCAGCCTTGCGATGGGCTGGTGCTGCTGGGCGGCTGCGACAAAACGCCGCCTGGCTTGATGATGGGCGCGATCACCGCTGGCCTTCCCTGCATTTTCGTGCCAGCCGGCCCAATGCTGCGCGGCAATTGGCGCGGCAAGACGCTCGGTTCGGGCAGTGATGTCTGGAAATATCACGCCGAATTGCGTGCCGGGAACATCACCGAAGCGCAATGGAAGGATATGGAAGGCGGCATCGCGCGCAGCTTTGGCACCTGCATGACCGCCGGCACTGCAGCCACCATGATGCTGGCCGTGGAAGCGCTTGGCTTCACCCTGCCTGGCGCTTCTTCCATTCCCGCCGCCGACTCCGCGCATCCGCGCATGGCGACCGAAACCGGCAAGCGCATTGTGGACATGGTCTGGGAAGATCTGACACCAAGATCCATCATTACCCAGGCAAGCATAGACAATGCGGTGACCGCCACCATGGCCTTTGGCGGTTCCACGAATGCCATTCCGCATCTGATCGCGATCGCCCGCCGCGCCGGCGTGCCGCTTGATTTGGAACGCTTCGATGCGCTGTCGCGCCGCGTGCCGCTGGTCGCGAACCTCCGCCCCAATGCCGGCGAAAAGCTGATGGAGGATTTCTTCTATGCCGGCGGCGCGCAGGCACTGTTCCATCGCATCCGTGATTACCTCGACCTTTCCGCGCGCACCGTCACGGGGCATACGCTTGGTGAAAACATTGCTGGCGCTGAGATTTTTGATGAGGAAGTGATCCTGCCTTTGGATCGCCCCTTGCAAGCAGAAGGCGGGCTTGCGGTTCTGAAGGGCTCCCTCGCGCCACGAGGTGCGGTCATCAAAACCTCAGCCGCCGAACCTCGCTTGCTGAACCACACCGGCCCGGCGGTAGTGTTTGAAGATTACGCTGATCTGAAAAAGCGCCTGGATGATCCGGATTTGCCGGTGACACCTGATTCTGTTTTGGTGCTCAAGCAGGCGGGGCCACAAGGCGGGCCAGGCATGCCGGAATGGGGCATGCTGCCACTACCCAAGAAGATGTTGCAGCAAGGCGTGCGCGACATGGTGCGCATTTCCGATGCGCGCATGTCCGGCACCTCCTATGGCACTTGCGTTTTGCATGTGGCACCGGAAAGCCATGTGGGTGGGCCGCTCGCCTTCGTACAGAATGGTGACTTGATCCGCCTTGATGTCGCCAATCGCAAATTGGATTTGCTGGTGGATGAGGCGGAAATGGCCCGCCGCCGCGCTGCCTGGACGCCGCCCGCGCGCCGCTATGCGCGGGGCTGGACATCGCTATATTTGGATAATGTGACCCAGGCCGATGAGGGATGCGACCTCGCTTTCCTGGAAGGCCAGCAACCCACGCCGGAGCCGGATATCTACTGATGCCCAAAACCGTTTTTGAAGCCGCCGCCGCGCTCGCCGCCGGGCGCACGACATCCGCCGCCTTGGTGGAGGAAGCGCTGGCGCGCATCGCCGATCCTGCCGGTGAGGGCAGCCGCGCCTTCGTGGTGGTGCATGGGGAGGCCGCCCGCGCGACAGCCACCGCGATGGATACGCTGCGCAAGGCGGGGCGCGCGCCAAGCCCTTATGCCGGCATCCCAATCAGCGTGAAGGATTTGTATGACGAAGCGGGCGTGACCTCGCGCTCCGGTTCTGTCGTGTTGAAGGGCAGCGCGCCGGCGAAGCTGGATGCACCAACCGTGCAGCGCCTGCGTCGCGCCGGGTTTGTTGTGCTGGGGCGCACCAATATGGTGGAATTCGCCTTTTCCGGCCTTGGTGTGAATCCGCATTACGGCACGCCGAAAAGTCCTTGGGATCGCGCGACGGGCCGCTTGCCAGGTGGTTCTTCTTCCGGCGCGGGTGTTGCGGTGGCGGATGGCATGGGCTTTGTTGGGCTTGGCACGGATACCGGCGGTTCCTGCCGCATTCCGGCAGCACTTTGCGGCGTTGTCGGCTGGAAGCCCACCGCGCGGCGCGTGCCGATCACTGGCATTCTGCCGTTATCACCTTCGCTTGATTCCGCTGGGCCTTTGGCGCGCTCGGTCGCGGATTGTGCGCTGATTGATGGCTTCATGGCCGGCGAAGAAACGCCCACACGCCCTGCCCCGCCCCCGATGCAAAGCCTGACCTTCGGCCTGCCGCGCGGCACCTATTTGATCGATGGCATGGATGGCCATGTCGCTGCGGCGTTTGAAATCGCCTTGCGCAAATTGTCGCTTGCCGGTGCCCGCATCATTGAAGTCGATCTGCCGGAATTGGCCGAGCTTCCCCAAGTGACCGCCGCCGGCGGCTTCCCAGCGAGTGAAGCCTTGGCCTGGCATCGCCGCCTGATCGCGGATAAAGCCGATGGCTATGACCCGCGCATCCTGAAACGCATCCGCCGTGGGGAAGGCATGTCAGCCGCGGATTATGTGGACCTGGTCAATGCGCGCGCACGCATCATCGCAAGTGTCGCGCCACGCACCGCGCCGTTTGATGCGCTGATCTGCCCAACCTGCCCGCTTATCCCGCCCACCATCACGGAAGTTGAGGATGAGAAAGAATACAACCGCATCAACATGATGCTGCTGCGCAATACGAGTGTCGGTAATTTCCTCGATCGCTGCTCGATCAGCCTGCCCTGCAATGCGCCGGGGGAGGCACCAGTCGGGCTGATGTTGACCGGCGCGCATGGCGCGGATCAGCATCTTTTCGCGGTATCAGCAGCGGTTGAGGCGGTGCTCGCGGCGTGACGGCGCCGCGCTTTGGGTCATTGCATGAGGGCGCCGCGCTGGAACAGGGCGCGGAAAGTTTTGTGGAATTGGCGCGCGCTGGTGGGGCGCGCGTGGAACGCATCGCGTCCCGCGCTGTCACGGATGGCGAATGGTATGAGCAAGCCTGGCCAGAATTTGTGCTTCTGGTGGCTGGCAGCGCAAAGCTGGAATTCGCTGATGGCAGCAGGCGTGAAATGAAGCCAGGCGATTGGGCGCTATTGCCTGCGCTTTGCCGCCATCGCGTGGCTTGGACCGATCCTGCGGGCGAGACGCTTTGGCTTGCGGTGCATCTGCCGCCGGGTTGAAACGCGCTTCAGCCCTTTTTCTCATCCCCTGGCAAATCAATCCCCGTCAGCGCCTGCCAAACACGAATGACAAAACCATCATCCGCGCCGCCCTGGCCGATGGCGCGCGCAGCGGTGAAAAGCTGCTGCGCTTGCGCGGCCAAGGGCACCGGGAAATTCAGGCCGCGTGCCATGTCATTCACCAGGCCAAGATCCTTCACGAAAATCTCAACTGCGCTACGCGGTGCGTCATCGCCGGTCAGCACACGTGCCATGCGGTTTTCGAACATCCAGGAATTGCCGGCGGCACTTGTCACCACATCATATAGCGCTTGCGGATCGGCGCCGGCGCGAATGCCAAGCGCCATCGCCTCGGCTGCAGCGGCGATATGCACACCGGCCAGCAATTGATGCACAACCTTCACCGTGGCGCCGATGCCGATCTCGGCACCTAGCCGCCAAACTTTGCTGGCGATGGCATCAAGCACGGGCGCGGCCTTGGCAAAGGCGGCTTCACTGCCGGCACCCATCACCGTCATTTCACCCGCACGGGCCTTGATCGCGCCACCAGACACTGGCGCATCAAGATAAAGCAGCCCCTCAGCTTCCGCCTTCGCAGCCAAAGCGCGCGCCGCATCCGGCGCCATGGTGGCGGAGGAGATAATCACACCGCCCTTCTCCATGCGTGGCGCCGCACCTTCAGCGCCAAAAACGGCGGCTTCGGTTTGCGCGGCATTCACCACAAGCACCACCAGCGCTTCCATCCCCACCGGCAAATCGCTCGCTTCCGCAACGGCAGCACCGCCGGCAGCGATAAATTCATCACACGCTGAGGTGCGGGGATCGCAACCCGTCACCTCCACCCCCGCGCGCAATAGGCTGAGCGCCGCGCCCATGCCCATGCTGCCTAAACCAATCACCCCAACGCGCATCACGGACTTCCTTTTCAAAATAGCGCGCGCAGCACCTGCACCAGCGCCGTGATTACCAGCAGCACCAGGATAATACGCTGCAATGTTTCTTTAGACGGCACCGCACCACCCTAAGCCGCACGGAACGCCAAAATCACGCCATGCGCCGCCGCTGGTGCTACGGCAATGCCGCCGCCGGGGATGGTGCTGAAGGGCAGCCCCGCTTTGGTGAGGCATGCTTGCGTCGCCGCCAGATCGGCAACCGTGATGCCAAGCGTCACCGGCCCGGCATCGGGCAGCCCGGCCAGATCAAGCGCGCCATAACGTGCTGTAAGCGCGGCGCGGTTCAGCACAATGATCGGCGCGGCACTGGTCGGCACACTCAGCACGCCATCACCCATTTGCTCCGGTGCGCTATCCAGCAACTTGGCGATGGAAGCGGCGACCGAAGCAGGGTCACCCGCCAACACCTCAAGCCCAGTCAGCCCTTTCGCGGTATTCGCATGCGTCATGCTGCCGGGCACCCAAGTGGTGCCAGGCGTCAAATGTTGGCAGGCGAAAATCCGCAAGCCGGGTGCGACAGGATCAACCAAATGAAACGTATTGAAGCGCGTTTCCGTGCGCGATCCATCGGGCATGTCAACGGGCCTGCCAAAGCGCATCACCGGCATGGTCGGAATGCCGCGCGCCGCGACCTCGGCCGCGCCTTTCTCAGCATCATGCGCGCGCATGGCAATCGCGGTCATGCCTTCGCGCGTTTCCAAGACAGCGCGCCATTTGGCGTTGGCTTCCGTGGGCGTCAGTACGCCCAGAATTTCGAAGTAATCCTTCTCCAGCATCACGCAATTATTGCCGGTGCCCATATGGGCGGAATGTACGCCGCGCGGCGCCACGGTGAAGCCGGCACGCGCAAAGGTCTCAGCCGCCTTGTCCAAATCCCTGACCAGCACAACGCAATGGTCAATGCCGCCGACATGTTCCAGCATGGTTTGCCCCTCAGCCCGAAACGGGCACAAGCCGCGTGAGCCGCGGCGGGTTTTGTTCTGACAAGAATATGCTGCCATCGGGCGACAGCCACATGCCATGCGCACCATTCAACACCGGGCGGCAACGGCCAATCAGCGTGCCATCCTGCGCCAATAGCGAAAGCCGCGGCACTTGATCCGTGACATAAAGCGTACCGCCCGGCCCACCATGCACCGACATGGGCTTGTGATGATCCTCCCAATCCGCCAGCCATTCGCCATCACTGGTGAAAACCTGCACGCGATTGTTTTCGCGATCCGCCACGGTCACGCGGCCATCGGGCAGCACCCAAACTGAATGCGGTGTGGAGAATTCGCCCGGGCCCGAACCAGGCCGCCCCCAATGTCCCATCGGCGTGCCATCCGCGCTGAAGCGATGCACAACCGAAGCGCCATAGCCATCCGCCACGTAAATTGACCCATCCGGCCCGAAGGCGACATCGCAGGGCGCGTTGAAGGGCTCACCTGGACGGTGCCGCTTGCCAAGCCCGCCCAGCCTTTTGCCGTGGCGATCGAAAATGATGATTTCCTGCGCGTCGCGATCCACCACAAAAACCCGCCCATCAGGATGGACGGAAAGCATATGGCCATCCGCCACTTCTTCCCCACCCCAGGCAGCGATGCGCTTGCCGTCTGGGGACAACACCACAACGGCAGGACCCGCAGCACCCACGTAAGGGTCTTGCCGCAACTGGCAATAGACATTGCCATCTGCATCGCACGCCACATCGGAAGGCGAACCCGCCCCCATTGGCACATCGCCCCAGGGGCGTTCAATGCGATAGAGCGCCTCGGCAAGGCGAACGAAAAGTGTGTGGCGGGTCATGCGGTTATCCTTCATCGCTGGCTCGTTCGCATCATGCATGAAGCGCGCCATGGCGTCGAATGCCGTGCGCTATTTTAGGGCTTGGAAGGCATGGCCCAAAGCTTTACCTAAGCAGCCATGGCCAAAGACCCGCTGGTAACCCTGCAAAAGCTCCGACGCATGGAAGCCCAGGCAGAAAGGCGCGCCTTGGCCGAAAGGCTGGCCGCAGAGGAATCCGCCCGGCAGGCCACGGCTGCGGCTGATAGGGCGCTCCGCCAGGAAAGCTCAGAAGGGTTGAACCCGAATCTCGGCGCCTTCATCCAGAAAGCGCTTCTCGATCGCGCCACCGCCCAAGAAGCGGAAGAAAGCGCGCGGCAAGCAACGGATCGGCAGCGGCAAATGCTGGCTGATGCGCGCGCCGCTGAACGCGTAGTGGAAAAGCTCCGCGAAAACCACGCGGCGGAGGCGGCGCGGGAAGAAGCGCGCCGCGAACAGAACCGGATGGATGAAGCGGCGCGCAAGCCTGTGTGAAGGGCGTTACTGCCCTTTGAAGATTGGCTTGCGCTTTTCTGCGAATGCCCGCTGCGCTTCGCGCGTATCTTCAGTGCGCGACAGCGCCGCGGTTTGCGTCTGTTCGTAGCGGTAACCTTCTGACAGCGGCAGATATTCGGTCAGCGTAAAGCCGCGCTTGGCCGCTTCCACCGCAAGCGGCACCTTGGATGCAATCTCAGCCGCCATGCCCTGCGCCGTCGCCAGCAATTGATCCTGCGGCACACAGGCGGAAGCGACATTCATCCGATAAAGGTCCGGCCCATAAAAACGCCGCGCGGTATAGAGCATCAACCGCGCATTGGATTGGCCGAAATGGCGCAGCACATGGCGCACGCCACCAGCGAGCCCAACCTCCACCTCCGTCATGGACATGAAGCTGTCTTCGGCCACAACAATGATGTCGCAAACAAGTGCCAGCACGCAGCCCGCGCCAATCGCCGCACCATTCACCGCGGCAATCACCGGCTTGCCGCACTCCATGACGCAATCAAAGCCAGCGCGCACCAGGCGGTTATGGCGCGGAAAGGCGCCGGGCCGCGTTACATCCGGCCTGTCCTTCAAATCCGCACCTGCCGAGAAATTCCGCCCCTCACCCGTCAGCACAATGGCGCGCACTTCTGGCATTTCGTGGAAAGCATCGAAGATGCGCGTGATTTCATCGCGGAAGGCACTGTTCTGCGCATTCACGGGAGGGCGCGCGATCATCACCGTTGCGACGTAATCGGTGATGCTGACCTTGAAGGCTTGCAGATCGGGAAAGGGATTCATTGGCTACTCCAATTTGATATTGCCGGCGCGGACCACCTGACCCCAGCGCGCGCTGCCTTCACGAATGGCTTGGGTGAATTCATCCGGTGTGCTGCCAACAAGCGTGCCGCCCTGTGCGGCGAAGGCCTGGCGCGTTTCAGGGTCATTCAGCGCCGCCACCATGGCATTGCGCAATAGCGTGATGCGCTCGGGCGGCGTACCGGCAGGTGCCACCAGTCCATAGCTGGTATCGCAAATCATCTCGGGCAGGCCGGCTTCGATCAGGGTTGGCAAATCCGGCAGGATATCCAGCCGCTTTGGTGCGCTGATACCAAGCGGGCGCAGCGTGCCGCCACGAACTTGCGAGAGAATCGCCGGCACATCCGCCATCAGGATTTCAATACGCCCCGCTACCGCATCGGTCACCGCCGGCGCCGCACCGCGATAGGGCACATGCACCACATCAATACCACTGAGTTGCTTCAGCAATTCCATGGACATATGCAGCGACGAACCAATTCCCGCCGAGCCATAGGAAAGCTTGCCCGGTTCTGCCTTGGCGCGGGCGATGAATTCGCGCAGGTCTCGCACCGGCAGGTTTGGGTTCACCGTCAGGATTTGCGGCACGGAAATCACCATGCCGATCGGTGCCAGATCGCGCAAAGCATCAAAGGGCATTTGCTGCGTCAGATGCGGCTGCACGGTGAGCACACCAGAACTGGCAAGGCCGATGGTCAACCCATCAGGCCGCGACCGCGCTACCGCTTCAATACCAACCAAGCCACCGCCACCCGAGCGATTTTCTACAATCACCGGCTTGCCAAGCTTGTCGCCCATGACACGCGAAATGAGCCGCCCGATGATATCCGCAGGTCCCCCAGGCGGAAACGGTACAATCAGCCGTATCGGCTGATCCGGAAATGCTTGAGCAAGTGCCGGCATGGGCAGGGCCGCCATCAGGCCAAGCGCGCTTCTGCGAGAGAGTTTCATCACCTAGCCTCCGATTTCGTAGTGCAAGAAAGCATCAAATACGGGCGTCACGCGGCGCATCGTATCAATCATCCACCACGGTAGTAGCCATGAAGGATGGCCGCGCCACCGCTGCCGCATGCCATGCGCTCAGCTCTGGATTTCCGTCACGCCATTGCAGCGCATCAAACCGGAAATCGAGGTAGGATAGCGCGCAAGCAATCGCGATATGGCCAATGCCGAAATCATCCTGTGCCAAGGACAGTGCCTCGGCCTCCAGCGCCTTTATCGTGGCTGCGTGCTTCAGTTCAGACCCTTCAATCATGCCCGGATTCGGCGCAGTGCGAGAGGCTTCATTGCGCCAGGTCAGCAGCATATCCAGATAACCAGTGCCAAGCGCATGGCGGCGCAGCGCCTTGAAGCGCGCGGGGCCTGAGGGCGGGAATAGCTTTGGCTTGGCGGCGATGCTGTCCAGGTATTCGCAGATCACTACCGAATCATACAAAATCGTCCCATCGGTCAGGATCAGCGTTGGAATCTTGCCAAGCGGGTTGTCGCTCAGCAGCCCCTTATGCACCTGATTGGTCGCAACGCGCGTACGCGTCGTTTCAATCTGATCCGCCAGGCCCAATTCATGCGCGGCGATCATCACCTTGCGGACAAAGGGTGAGCGCGGCGACCAATGCAGTCGCATCTTATTTGTGGTGGCCATGTGGCGGCTCCGGTTCGTTTCCTCTGGGCCAAGCTTCCGCGCTCGCCGCCTGGCTGTCCAGCCCTGTCAACTGATCGAAAGCCCCGTCGCGGCCACAATGCGCCGCGCGACTTCGCGGTCCTTGGCGATCACGGCCTGATAGGCGGCGGGGGAGGATATCACCGGGTCAGCCCCGGTCGCTTCCAGCCGCGCCTGAATGGCCGGGTCCTTCAGCGCGTGATGAATGGCCGCGACAAAGCGATTCTGCGCTGCTTCCGGTGTGCCGGCGGGCGCGAAACACCCTGTCCAGGACACCAGATCATAGCCGGGATAGGTCTCAGCAATCACGGGGATTTGCCGCAGGCTGGCTTGCCGTTCGGCGGCGGTGCTCGCCAGCAAAGTCGTACCGCGTTCCACCGCGGGCCGCAGGCTTGAAAAGGAAATGATGCCCGCATCCAGCCGCCCACCCGCCAATTCGCGCGCCACATCGGCACCGCCGCGATAGGGGATGTGTTCCAGCTTGATGCCTGCCATCAATTGCAGCAAGTCGCCCATGAAATGCCCAATATGCGCAACCCCTGGCGTACCGTAGGTGATCTCGCCCGGCCGGCGCTTGGCTTCCGCCACAAACCCCGCCATATCGCGCGCCGGAAAACCCGCGCGCACGGCGAGCATATAGGGCTGCGTTGTGACCTGCACGACGGGCATAAAGGCCGAGGTATAGTCAATCGGCAGGCTCCGGCTCACCAAAGGCAGAGTCGCGAAGGTCGCACCTTCAAACAAAAACGTATGGCCATCGGCGGGGCTTTGCGCGACCGCCATGGCGCCGATGGAACCCGATGCGCCAGTGCGGTTTTCGATGATGAAGGATTGGCCTAGATGTTCCGCCACTTTCGGCTGAATAATGCGCGCAATGGTATCGGCAACACCGCCCGCACTATAGGGCACAACCATGCGCACAGGCCGGTCCGGATAACTGCCCTGTGCCCAAGCCCGCCGCGCCAGCAAAGGTGCGGCCAAACCCAAGCCTGCCAGCCCGCGCCGCGTGATCCGCGCCATGTTACCCCTCCGCCCGCTTGACCGCGCATCTTTGGCGCGGCGTGATAGAGTCTGACGGTGCGGTGCCAGTGGTGCCGCCGTCAAGCATTAGGGGAATGAACATGCCAGCGACGCTGTTTGACAAGATTTGGGACCCGCATGTGATCGCGGATCTTGGTTCCGGCTGGTCGCTGCTGCATTGCGACCGCGTGCTGCTGCATGATCTCTCGGGCGGGCGGGCGCTGCGCGAAGTGGGGGAAGCGGGATATGCCGTGCCGCACCCGGAACTTGCTTTCGCCACACCTGATCACGCGGTGGCGACATCGCCCGGGCGTACCGCCGAAACCTTCCCGAAAGGTGGCGAGCTGATCGCAGGTTTGCGCAAGCGGGCCGCTGATACCGGTGTGCGCCTTTTTGATCTTGGCCAGGATGGCAATGGCATTGTGCATGTGATGGGGCCAGAACTTGGCATTGTGCTGCCAGGCACCACCGTGGTGTGCGGCGATAGCCATACCTGCACCAATGGCGGGCTTGGCGCCTTGGCCTTTGGCATTGGCGCATCAGAATTGCGCCATGTGCTCGCCACACAAACCCTGCCGCAAAAAAAACCAAAGCGCATGCGCATTCGCTTTGAAGGCGCGGCGCCGGCCGGCGTCACGCCGAAGGACATGATCCTGCATGCCATTGGCCGTTTCGGCACCGCTGCTGGCACAGGTTACGCGGTGGAATATGCGGGTTCCGCGGTGCGTGCCCTTTCCGTGGAAGGGCGACTGACGCTTTGCAATCTTTCCATCGAAATGGGCGCCAAGATGGGCATGGTGGCGCCCGATGATGTCACATTTGAATGGCTGGCTGGCCGACGCTTCGCGCCCAAGGGGGCGGCCTGGGATGCGGCACTCGCCCATTGGCGCAGCCTGCCGAGTGATGCCGATGCAGTCTTCGATTCCGATCTGTTGATTTCCATGGCGGATATCGCCCCGCAAATCACCTGGGGCACCAGCCCGGAACAGGTGCTGCCCGTCACGGGCCACGTGCCGGACCCGGCATCAACGCCAGACCCGATCCGCCGTGCCGCTTATGAAGCGGCCTTGGCCTATATGGGCCTGACACCCGGCCAGCCGATTGCGGGCACCAAGATTGATTGGGTCTTTATCGGTTCCTGCACCAATTCGCGGATCGAGGATTTGCGCGCTGCCGCCGCCGTACTGCGCGGGCGGAAAGTGGCGCCGCATGTCACGGCCTGGGTCGTGCCTGGTTCTGAACGCGTGAAGAAGGAAGCCGAAGCCGAAGGGCTGGATGCTGCCTTCACCGCCGCAGGCTTTGAATGGCGAGAACCTGGTTGCGCATTATGTGTCGCCGCGAATGGAGAAGCCGTGCCGCCTGGTGCGCGCTGCGTTTCCACATCGAACCGCAATTTTGTGGGGCGTCAGGGCCCGGGGGCGCGGACGCATCTGGCATCTCCGGCCATGGCTGCGGCAGCGGCGCTGGCGGGCGCCATTGCCGATGTGCGGCAATTCGCAGCGTAAAGGGGCTGGTATCATGAAAAAATTCACCAAACTTGCTGGCCCTGCCGCGCCCTTGATGCGCGCCAATGTGGATACGGATTTGATTATCCGCATCCAGCGCCTGGTTGGTACCGGGCGCACCGGGCTTGGCCCCTACGCCTTCGAGAATCTGCGTTTTCTGCCCGATGGCTCAGAAAATCCGGATTTCGTGCTGAACAAGGCGCCTTATCGCGAAGCGCCCATTCTACTGGCAGGTGCCAATTTCGGCTGCGGATCATCGCGCGAAGGTGCCGTTTGGGCGCTGATGGGGGCGGGCATTCACTGTGTTATCGCGCCAAGCTTCGGCGACATTTTCCACAATAACTGCTTCCAGAACGGCCTGCTGCCGATTGCCCTGCCCGAGGAAGTGGTGAAGCAAATCGCCGCTGAAACCGAAGCAAGCCAAGGTGCGCGCCATACCGCGATTGATCTAGTGCGCCAGGTGGTGATTACGCCGGAAGGCGCTGAAATTCCTTTCAGCATTGATGCGCGCAAGCGTGACGCAATGCTGGAAGGGCTGGATGATATCGCGCTGACGATGCGCCTGAAGGACCAGATTGAAGCCTGGCAAAAGGCGGATCACGCCAAACGCGGCTGGGTCTGGGAAAGCGTGAAGCTGTAGAAGTAATCGGGCGGGTGATGAGCCCGCCCTTTGTCGCTTCAGCCCTGCGGCACCATGCGCTGGGCGGTTTCCTGCAATTCCTTGGCTTTCTTCACCGCGCGGTCAATTTCGGTCGCGGTGCGGTCCAAAGCGTCACGAT
The DNA here is from genome assembly GCA_903927465.1 of uncultured Rhodospirillales bacterium. Classification (GTDB taxonomy): domain Bacteria; phylum Pseudomonadota; class Alphaproteobacteria; order Acetobacterales; family Acetobacteraceae; genus Neoroseomonas. The sequence goes on from CAIYMY010000020.1 coordinate 60,506, forward strand.
AGGCCACCATCCCATCCTGCATGCCGCCAACCTTGGACTTCAATTCACCCATGGCAGAGCGGAAATCGGAGGTGGCGCGCGCCTGGGCGCGCAGCGCCTCATCCAGCTTATGCAGCGCGATGCGCAACCGATCCTGCGGGCGCTGCGGGAAGGCAAAAACCTCAGCCGCCTTGGCTTCGATTTCTGGAAGGGTGATGGTGGATGCGCTCATCGCTCCGGTCTCCGTTTGGTTAATCGAAGACTAAGATATTTTAAGAGATTTTTCCACGATTTTTTTAAGAAAAATAAAAATTCGTGAAGAAGTTTCTGAAGACTTTGTTTTATAAGAAAATTATTTGACTTAAATTTACCAAATAAAACTCTAGATAAAATATGATTTACTTCAATTCAACCAAAGGTTCTGCCCCCTGCCGCGCGCGCGCGAAACAGGGGGCAGCCGCGTTTACCGATTCGTGAAAGCCGCCTTCCGCTTTTCTGCAAAAGCCGACATGCCTTCCTTCTGATCCGCCGTCGCAAACAGGGAAAGGAACAGGCGCCGTTCCGTGCGCACACCTTCTGTCAGGCTGCTTTCGAAGGCGGCGTTCACAGCTTCCTTCGCCATGGCAACCGAAGGCCCGGAAAGGGCTGCGATCTTCTCGGCAATCTTCAGCGCTTCCGCGATCAATTCCGCCGCCGGCACCACGCGGCAGACCAGATTGGCGCGTTCCGCTTCCTCGGCATTCATCATCCGCCCGGTCAGCACCATTTCCATGGCCTTGGACTTGCCGATGGCGCGCGTCAGCCGCTGCGTGCCGCCGGCGCCCGGGATGATGCCCAGATTGATTTCCGGCTGGCCGAACTTCGCCGTGTCAGCCGCGATGATCAGGTCACACATCATCGCCAATTCGCAGCCACCACCCAGCGCAAAGCCGGATACGGCGGCAATCACGGGCTTTTGGATTTCCAGTACCGTTTCCCAATTGGCGCCGATGAAATCATTGAAATAGACGCCTGGAAAATTGCGATCCTTCATTTCCTTGATATCAGCACCCGCCGCGAAAGCCTTTTCGCTGCCGGTGATGATAATGGCGGCAATCGCCGGGTCCTTATCAAAGGCGCGCAAGGCAGTGCCGAGTTCGATCATCAATTGATCACACAGCGCATTCAGCGCCTGCGGCCGGTTCAGCCGGATCATCCCGGTTTTGCCGTGGGTTTCAACCAGGATCATTTCAGGGGCCATGGCGGTTCTCCTTCATCTGTTGTGCTGCATAAGGCCATAGCACAGCCCTGAAGAAAACTGCCCAGTGCGGGGCAGCGCCTGATGCTCAGATTTTCTCCACCCGCGTCAGCCAGCATCCCGGCCGTGCGGTGTGGATATTGACATAGGCCACACGCGGGTCGCCGATCCGCGCGCGCAGCGCTGCCTCGGCCTCCTCCCCCGGCACGACAACGCCAAGGTCATACAGGCACATGCCCGCTCCATCGTAATGGCGCAGGCTGATGATGCTATTGACCAGCACGGTTTCGGGCAGCGCATCTTCAAGCGCTGCCCCACCGCAATCATTGGCATGCAGAAACACCGGCGAAGGTGTCCAATAAGGCCCCTGCGGCAGGGGCAAATCCCAGGATGCCAAAAGCATGGCCTCGCCCGGCTGGCCCAGGCGCAGGCAGGCCCGGCAGGGGTAGCCAGGCCCATCCACCTGGCGGGTCTGAACCGCCCCGCCGCGATCATCGCGACGGGAAGTGCGAAAACGCTGGGCGGCATCGGGGTCCATGGGGACGCAGCGGAAACGTGTCATGGGTGGAAATCTGCCCCAGACAGCGCGGACAGACCATCCGTTTCTTGCGCTGACTTGCCCCCCTTTGGAAAGGCTCAGCGCTGCCGCACCGGGCAGAAAAAGCTTGATCGGCCGGATTGCACAATCCGCTTGATCCCCAAGCAATCCGCTTGGCCCGGACAGCCAGGGCAGGCTTCCCCTTCCCGTCCATAGACGGCGAAATTCTCCTGAAAGCGCCCAATCTCGCCATCGGCGCGGACGTAATCGCGGAGACTCGACCCGCCAGCGGCAATCGCCTCCTGCAACACAGCTTTGATGGCGGGCGCCAACCGTGCCGCCCGCGCCCCCGCCACCGTGTGGGCGGAACGGCGGGGGGAAATGCCGGCGCGGTACAGCGCCTCACAGACATAGATATTGCCAAGCCCGGCGATTACCCGCTGATCCAAAAGCGCTGCCTTGATCGGGGTGCGCTTGCCCGCCAGCGCCGCGGAAAGCCAGGAAGGGGTGATCTCAGGCCCAAGCGGTTCCGGGCCAAGGTCAGCCAATAGCTTGTGTTGGTCCTCGGCCTCGGTCGCCACCAGATCCACGCTACCGAAGCGGCGCGGGTCCACAAAGCCGATATGCCAGCCGCCATCGGTGCCGAAGGCGAGGTGTTCATGCGCCTCGGGCGGGGCGTTATGGCCGCGCGCGTCAGAAAAGACGCCCTGCTTACCCTGCCGAGGCTCAACCGCCGCGCGTTCCCGCCGCGCCACCATCCGGCCTGACATGCCAAGATGGATCAGCAGACTCTCCCCGCCTTCCAGCCGCATCAGGATATATTTCGCCCGGCGGCGAAAGCTGATCACGCGCCGCCCGCGCAACCGTTCCGCCAGGCGCGGCGGGAAGGGAAAGCGCATGCCATCGCGCCGGGTTTCAGCCCAGACGATGCGCTCATGCTCCAGCACGGCCTGAAGGCCGCGCATCACGGTTTCCACTTCCGGCAATTCGGGCATTGCCCCTCCCCTTTCCGCCGATTGGCGCCTATGTTGACGCCATGAACGACACCGCCGCCCCAGAGACAGATTTCGGTTACCGCAAAATCCCCAAGGCCGAAAAGGCCGGGATGGTGCGGGCCGTGTTTGAAAGCGTCGCACCCAAATATGATGTGATGAATGATTTCATGTCGCTTGGCGTGCATCGCATCTGGAAACGCATTTTTGTCAATGCCATTGGCGCAGGGCCGCATGATACCTTGCTCGATCTTGCGGGCGGTACCGGAGATATCTGCTTCCTTGCGATGGAACGCGGCGCGGGACGGGTGATCCTGACGGATGTGAACCCGGCCATGCTGGAAGTGGCGCAAGGGCGTGCCCTGTCACGCGGCTTGGTCAGCGGGCTTTCCTTCATGTGCGTGGATGCAGAACGCATTCCGCTGCCTGATCGTAGTGTGGAAAGGGTTTCCATCGCCTTTGGGCTGCGCAATTGCACCGACAAGGATGCGGTACTGGCCGAGGCGCGGCGTGTGCTCCGCCCCGGTGGGCGCTTTCATTGCCTGGAATTCTCAAAGCTTGAGGTGGCTGCCTTGGATGCGCTTTATGATGCCTGGTCCTTCAAGGCGCTGCCGGTGATTGGCCAGTATGTCGCGAAGGACCGCGCTTCCTATGAGTATTTGGCCGAGAGCATTCGCATGTTCCCAGATCAGGAAACCCTTGCCGGCATGATGCGCCGCGCGGGGCTGGAACGCGTTTCCTATCGCAACCTATCGGGCGGCATTGTCGCCATGCATAGCGGCTGGCGCTTGTAGCCCAGCCAAAGCCAGCAATGGCGCATCGCTCAGGCTGATCACACCACCAGGAATTCCGTGTTGGTAAGGGTGCCAACCAGTGATGTGATGGTCGCAAACTGTATGGCTGCGCCAACATCATTTCCATCAGCATCATATAACAGCGCGCCAGTCACGCTATTGAAGATGATACGATCATCCGCATCGGCGGCGGCAGCCCCCACATAAAACGCGCCAGCGGCCAAAGTGCCGAGCGGACCTATGTCCGTAAAAATAGCATCATCAAGCAAGATAGTGTCCTCAGCGACAACATATCCCGCAACAAGATCTACCTCACCGGCGCCGAGCGCGGCATCGAATATGAAATGATCATTACCCAAATTGCCGATGAGCGTATCTGCACCGGCGCCGCTCGCAAACGTATCATCACCAGCATTTCCCATCAAGGAATCACCGGCAGTCCCGCCAAGGATGCGGTCATTGCCATCACCGCCCGTCAAGCTATCCCTGCCGTCACCACCCGAAAGTGAGTCATTGCCAGCACTGCCCGAGAGTATATTCGCAAGCGCATCACCAACCAGGCAGTCATTCCCTGCGCCCGAGACCACATTCTCGATTCCCAAGAGCGAGTCACTACCGTCTGCACCCGACGCCCTTCTTGCCAGAAGATCAACTGTAATGGCTTGGCTCGTTTCCAGAAGATGCGCATAGCTGACAAGATCAGTGCCGCTGCCACCATCAATACTATCCGCACCCGCACCGCCGCTGATCGTATCATTACCCCCACCGGCTGAAAGCGAATTGGCCAGGCTGTCCCCCAGAAGGCTGTCATGCCCGGCGCCAGCCAAGACATTTTCAATACCCATGAAGGAATCACTGCCCGCTGCACCCACCACGCGCATACTCACCATATTAATGGTGATGGCTTGGGTCGTCGCGGTCATGTCCGCATAACTCAGAAGATCAAGACCTGCGCCGCCATGAATGGAATCATTTCCAAGGCTGCCCATCAGTGAGTCATTGCCGCCATCCCCTAGGATGGAGTCATCTCCGCCACCTGCGGCAAGCATATTCGCGAGTGAATCTCCGATCAGGCAATCCTGGCCGCCGCCGGTGACCACATTCTCGATCCCGGTAAAGCTGTCTTCTCCTGAAGCGCCTGTGGCCCGGCGCGTGCCAAGATTAACGGTTGTGCTCTGGCTTGCGTTCAGGAAATCCGCGTAGCTCAGCCAATCCGTGCCACTTCCACCATCCACGCTGTCATCGCCTGCGCCGACCAGAATTGTATCACTCCCCGCGCCGGAGGAGATGATATTGGCAAGACCATTGCCGATGATGCTGTCACCACCCGCGCCGGTAATCAGGTTTTCGATGCCAATGATCGTGTCGTTACCCGAAGCGCCAGCGGCGCTCTGCGCCACAAGATTGATCGTGACCGCATGGGTTGCCGCCGTAAGCGCTGCGTAGCTGAGCAGATCAATGCCGCTACCGCCATCAATACTATCTGCTGCAAACCCGGTGACAATGGTATCATTGCCGCCATTTGCCGAAATGGTATTTTCCCCCGCGCCGGCCAGAATCACATTCCCGAAACCGTCGCCGATAAGGCAATCATTGCCAGCGCCGGCGGTGATGTTTTCAATACCTGTGACTGCGCCAGCTCTATCAGCACTGATGATTCTACCATTTACCAAGTCAATGGTGATGCCCTGCGCGGAAGTTAGGACATCCGCATAATCCAAAACATCATTGCCGGTGCCGCCATCAATCCTATCGGCACCCAAGCCTGCGATAATGGTATCATCGCCGGCACCGGCAGCAATGGTATCATTGCCGCTCCCTGCAGAAAGGAGGTTCGCAAACCCATCGCCCAGAAGGCAATCACTGCCCACCCCTGATATCGCCCATTCAAAGCCGCTGAGCGTGTCATTCCCTGCGGCGCCGTAAGCCCGCCCCATGACAAGATCAACAGTCACGGCCTGGCTGGCTGCGTTGAGGTCAGCATAGCTCAGCAGATCAATACCAACGCCACCATCAAGCCAGTCAGCACCGACGCCACCCACGACGGTGTCGTCGCCAGCACCCGCCAAAACCGTATCTTCACCAAGGCCAGATGAAAGGAAGTTCGCTAAACTATCACCCAACAAGCTGTCATTGCCGGCGCCGGAAAGCACGCCTTCAAAACCTGCAACAGTATCGTTGAAGACAGTCCCCGAAGCCTTCATGGCCACAAGATCAACCGTGACCCCGTCTGACGCCGCAGCAAGATCGCCATAGCTCAGTAGGTCAATGCCGGTGCCACCATCAATCCTATCAGCGCCAGGTCCGCCCAGCACCGTGTCATCACCTCCGCCAGCGGCCATCGTATCATTGGCAGAACCCGCGGAAAGGAAATTAGCAAACCCATCACCGCGCAAACTGTCATTGCCGGCGCCAGTCACTATATTCTCAATACCAGCGATGGTGTCATTGCCGGCAGCGCCCGTGGCTCTCAATGTCACCAGGTCAACCGTGACCGCCTGTGTTGCCAGTGTCAGTTCCATGTAGCTGATGAAATCAGTCCCCAAGCCGCCATCAATCAGATCATTGCCACCGGCACCGGCCAGCGTGTCCTGGCCATTGCCGCCAAAAAGCTGGTTGCCGAGGCTGTCGCCAAAAATACTGTCACTCCCTGCACCGCCCAGGACATTTTCAAGCGCCGCAAGCGTATCATTACCCGCAGCGCCAATGGCCCGTAGCGTCGTGAGATTAACCGTGACAGCCTGGCTGGCCGCGGTGAGTTCCGCGTAGCTCAGCAGGTCATTATCAGTGCCGCCATTCAGCAGATCATTGCCGGCTCCCGCAACCAAGGTATCGGCCCCGGCATCGCCGACCAGAGTGTCATTGCCATCTTCACCATGCAGCAGGTCAGCGCCATTGCCGCCAGAAAGACTGTCATTGCCATCACCGCCAAGGACGCTGTCGTTACCATCCCCGCCGGCCAAGGAGTCATTTCCAGCAAGGCCTTCAACTACATCATTGCCAGCCTGGCCATTCAGCAAATTGCCAAGCATATCGCCGCGCAACGTATCGCTGCCGATTGAACCGAATAACGTGCGCAGATTACTGGTAGAGCGCACAGAAAGATCATAAAGCCCGGCATCCATGCCATAAATATCGTAAACGCTGCCTGTATAGCTGCCGATGACATCAAAGCCGTTGAATTGCGCGATCCGCAGGCGGACATTGGTGCTGACCAAAAGTGTCTCGAAGCCATCAATGCTTGAGGTTGAGATATCGGCTTGAATCGCCGCGAGAACATCCAACCCCTCACCGCCAAGCAATGTATCCGTACCAGTACCGCAGGCCAGAACCGTATCATGGCCAATCCCCGCATCAACGAGATCAAAGCTATCGTTCCGGCCACCATCAAGCACATCCGCCCCATCGCCGCCGATCAGCGTATCCGCACCGATGTCGCCCAGAAGCGAGTCATTGCCAGCCCCGCCATCAAGCCAGTCATTGCCATTGCCGCCCGAAAGGCTGTCATTACCGGTGCCGCCATCCAACCGATCATTGCCATTGCCGCCCGACAGACGGTCATCACCTTCATCACCAAGGATAGTGTCGTTTCCATTACCGCCGCCGAGCACATCATTGCCGGCGCGCCCGTCAATAACGTCATCGCCGGCCTGGCCTTCCAGCGCATTGCCCTGGCCATCACCACGCAATGTATCATGACCCGCTGATCCGTTCAGCATGCCAAGCAAAGCGATTTCTTTCGTTGAAAGATCGTAAAGCCCGGCATTCGCGCCCGTAAGCTGGAACAATCTGCCATTCCCGCTTTGGATGACGCCAAAGCCGGCGAATTGCGCGGCAGTAAGAATCGTTGTGGATTGCGACCATGCTGTTGTTGGGCTGTTTACGGCGAGTATTTCAACGCCAGTTATCGCAGCCCCGGAAATAGTGGCGCTTGCATTGACCAACAGCATGTCCTGGCCATCGCCGCCTGCTATCGCATCAAGCACCATTCCACCAAGCACAATGGTGTCCTCGCCAAGGCCCGCGACAATACTGTCATTGCCGTTGCCTCCATCCAGGCGGTCAGAGCCCGCACCACCGATCAGCGTATCGGCACCCGCATCACCCAGGAAACTGTCATTTCCGGTGCCGCCATCCAGCCAGTCATTGCCATTGTCACCGGAAAGACTGTCGCTACCCTCTCCGCCAAACACACCATCATCCCCATCTCCGCCAGCGAGGGAATCATCACCGCCAAGACCTTCAAGCAGGTCATTGCCCGCCTGCCCATTCAGCCCATTGGCAAGGCTATCGCCGCGTAAGGTGTCAGCAGCAAGCGAACCAAACAAGGTACGCAGGCCGGTGACACTACGGGCGGAAAGATCATAAAGCCCAGCATCCGCACCGAAGATGTCATAAGCACTGCCACTATAGCTGCCAATGGCGCCAAATTCGTTGAATTGCGTCAGGGTAAGGCGGGCGCTGGTGGTAACTGAAAGTGCCTCAAACCCGCTCAACCGCGCCCGAGAAACATCGGCCTGAAGCGCTGCAAGCACATCAAATCCATCGCCGCCCAGCAATGTATCGGTGACATTGCCGCCGGCAAGAATTGTGTCATTCCCCAGACCGCCATCCGCCAGATCCAGGCCGTCATTGGTGCCAGCATCCAGAACATCAGACCCATCACCACCAATCAGCGTATCCGCACCACCATCGCCGGTTAGCGTGTCGTTGCCAGCCCCGCCATCAAGGCGGTCATTACCAAGCCCACCAAAGGCAGCGTCATTATCAAGGCCGCCATCCAGCCGATCATTGCCGGTACCGCCCGAAAGGCGATCATTGCCTTCGCCGCCAGTGATGCTGTCATTACCATCCCCACCACCAAGCGCATCGTCGCCGGCCAGTCCTTCAAGGACATCACTGCCCGCTTGGCCTTCAAGGGCATTAACAAAACCATCGCCGCGCAGCGTGTCATTGCCTGCGGACCCGTTCAATAGGCCGAGCGAAGTAACGCTACGCGCCGACAGATCGTAAAGACCCGCAGCGGCACCCGTAAGCTGGTACTGCAGGGCATTAGCGCTTTGGATGGCGCTGAAACTCGCAAATTGCGCGGCTGTCAGAAAGGTTGTGCTCTGGGACCAATAGGTCGACGCATTGCTGATTGCCAGCGTTTCAACCCCAGTCACAGATACACCTGCAAGATTGGCCGGCGCGTTGATAAGCAAAACATCATTGCCATCGCCGCCGCTGATCGTATCGGTTGCAATGCCGCTGACGATGATTGTGTCGTTACCAGCGCCACCGAAAACACTGTCAGCACCTTCACCAGCATCTAGACGATCTGCGCCAGTACCGCCAATCAGCGTATCAATGCCAGCACCGCCCAGCAAACTATCATTGTGATCGCCACCATCGAGGAAATCATTACTATTTCCACCGGACAGCAGATCGTTACCCTCTCCGCCAAAGACGCTGTCATGACCATCAGCGCCTGAAAGTGAATCACTCCCAACCAGGCCCTCAATCACATCATTGCCCGTCTGGCCATCCAGGGAGTTGCCAAGACTATCACCACGCAGCGTGTCGTTGCCGAGTGACCCAAAGAACCCCCGCAGGCCAGTCACTGTCCGCGTGGAAAGATCATAAAGCCCGGCATTGGCACCATTCAGTTCATATCCATAACCTAGAAGATGGCCGTCTCTGATGATCTGGAACTGATTGAACTGGTCTGCTGTCAGAATGACTTCATCTATGCCAGTACCATTGCCTTCATTGACGATAAGCTCCTGGAACCCGTTGATCACCGAGCCGGAAAGATTGGTCGAAACCCTAGCCCAAATCAGATTCCACCCATCCCCACCCATTAAGGTATCGGGGCTTGAAGATTCCACGATGACGGTGTCGTTCCCAGCACCACCCAAAACACTATCCGATCCGCTACCACCCTGCAGCCTATCCGCACCGGCATCCCCGATAAGCGTATCAGCGCCTGCGTCTCCTTTGATTGTGTCATTGCCAAGGCCGCCATCAATAGAATCATCGCCGGCACCGGTCACAAACAAGTCATGGCCATCAAAACCCATGAGGGTATCCGATGTGTCTCCGCTAATGAGCGTTTCGGAGGCGACGGTGCCTTGGATCAGTTTCATGAAAAAAATTTACGAGAAATTTCCTTAACGGCCTGTAAATTTTCCCGTTTACGGGGAAAGAATAACAAATTGATTCGATCCCGGCGATCTGTTTTCAATCATGGATTGCATTGGGGTGACTGAAATTCTCGTAGGCGCCTCACCCAAAGTTTAGGGGCTTCGCAAACAGAATTGACACGCCAAGTCGGCTAAGGAAAATTCAATGACGAGCGGATAGGAAATTCGATCCTAAGCTCATCAAAACGCCGCTTGATCCGCCGGTTCATCTCGCGCGCAACCGCCCAGTGCTGAGATGGTTCGGTCTTCAGTCGCACGCGTATCACCACACCAGAATCGCCTAAGTGATCCACACCCATCACATCCAGATCATCGCGGATCACCCGGCGTATGAATATCTGGCCGAGAGCATTCGCATGTTCCCGGACCAAGAAACCCTCGCCGGCATGATGCGCCGCGCGGGGCTGGAACGCGTTTCCTGCGGCATTGTCGCCATGCATAGCGGCTGGCGCTTGTAGAAGACCTTATTCCGGATCGGGCGGCAGGCCAGCGACGGGCTTGCGGTGGTCTTCCGCCCATTCCGTGCTTTGCTTCATGCGGCTTCGCAGCAGATAGGCCGCGCCAAGCCCCACCGCGCCAAGGCCCGCCAGCCCCGCAAACCCAACTGCCGCCACGCCACCAAGGCGCATCACGGCAAGCCCGCAGGCCAGTTTCGGCAAGATCATCGGCGTATCCCGTTACTTGAGGCGGGCCTTATCCCCGGCTTCGCCGGTTGAGGGCAAGGGCCTTTGCGCCGCGCATGAGCAAAAAGCGCCAACTTGAGGCACGCGGTTCACCTGGGTCGCCTCCCCACAATGCGGGCATTCAATCACCTCACGCGGGGTCATGCGGTTTTCTCATGCTTATCCGGCAAGGGCCGCATGGCACGGAGCTGCGCGGCCAGCGCCCCCTGCCCGGCCAATTCTGCGAGCAAGACCGCTTCTTCCCGCGCGGCCTCAAACCCCAGGCGATAGCCCGCATAGGTCGCCTGATCCAGGCTTTGGCCAAGTGCCTTGCCGATAGCCTGCATGAAAGGGTTCCTCCTTTTCCAACGCGGCTCTACCGCCCCTTGCAATACCCCGCGCCGGCATGGCTGGTGCCCGATGGGCAGGAACCATTACGACTTGGCACATATTCAGCCCGCCCATCCGTCCGGCAATACCCCGCCCCCGCATGGCTGGTGCCGGATGGGCAGGACCCATTCTGCGCCGCGACAAACCCCGCGCCGGATGAGGATCGGCAATAGCCAGACCCGGCATGGCTAGACCCCGATGGGCAAGAACCATTATACGCCGGGACCATTTGCTGCGCGAAGGCCGCGCTGGTGGTGATCAGTATTCCAAGAAGCGTGGCGCGCAACAGCATCTTCGGGCGATCCTTCATTTGCCTAGCACCAGAAAAGCCGCAGATCGCGGCTTTTCTGTGCCCCCCTTATGGCGCCGAAGGGTAAATCAAACCCTTTCCAGCAACGTCGCAATGCCCTGCCCCACACCGATGCACATGGTGGCCAAAGCGCGCCTCAGCCCGCGTTCCTGCATTTCATGCGTGGCCGTCGCAATCAGCCGCGCGCCGCTCATGCCCAAAGGATGACCAAGCGCAATCGCACCACCATTCGGGTTCACCCGCGCATCATCATCGGCGATGCCAAGCCCGCGCAGCACGGCCAGGCCCTGCGCCGCAAACGCCTCATTCAATTCAATCACATCCATCTGGTCTTGCGTCATGCCAAGCCGCGCAAACAATTTCTGCGTGGCCGGCACCGGGCCAATCCCCATCACGCGCGGCGCGCAACCCGCCGTCGCCACACCGACAAACCGCGCGAGCGGCGTCAGCCCATGGCGCTTGGCCGCGGCCTCACTCGCGATGATCAGCGCACAGGCGCCGTCATTGACCCCCGAAGCATTGCCCGCCGTGACCGAGCCATCCGGCTTCACCACCGGCTTCAATTTGCCAAGCGCCTCCATGGAGGTTTCGCGCGGATGTTCATCAGCGCTGACCACCACGGGGTCCCCTTTCCGGGAAGGGATGGTCACCGCCACGATTTCCTTGGCAAGCCTGCCATTCTTCTGCGCCGCCGCAGCGCGCGCCTGGGAACGGAGCGCCATGGCGTCCTGATCTTCGCGCGCGATATTGAAATCAGCAGCGACATTCTCCGCAGTCTCCGGCATGGAATCCGTGCCGTAGCGCTTTTGCATGGCTGGGTTCACGAAGCGCCAGCCGATGGTGGTGTCGTAAATCGCATTGCTGCGCGAAAAGGCGCTTTCGGCCTTTGGCATCACGAAAGGCGCGCGGGACATGCTTTCAACGCCGCCCGCAATCATCAATTCCGCTTCGCCCGCGCGGATGGCACGCGCGGCGATGCCCACCGCATCCATGCCCGAACCGCAAAGCCGGTTCACCGTACTGCCGGGGATGGATTGCGGCAGGCCGGCCAGCAGCAGCGCCATGCGCGCGACATTGCGGTTATCTTCGCCCGCCTGATTGGCGCAGCCGAAAATCACATCATCTACCGCCGCCCAATCCACAGATGTGTGGCGTTCCATCAACGCCTTCAGCGGCACCGCGCCAAGATCATCCGGGCGCACGGAAGAAAGGCTGCCGCCGTAGCGACCGATTGGGGTGCGCAAGGCGGCGCAGATGAAAGCTTCGGGCATGGTATTGTTTCCTCAAAAAAGGCGCTGTTATTCCGGCTTCACACCGGCAGCGCGCAGCACATCGGTGTAGGTCTTCACCCCATCGCGCACCAGATTCATCACCTGATCCGGCGTTTCATAGCCAGCGCGCGGCACAACACCCGCCAATTCATTCAGGCGCGGCGCGCTTTGCTGAATGGCGCTTTGGAAGGCCGCCCCCAGCGCGGCCACAATCGGGGCCGGCGTGCCGGCCGGGGCCAGCATTGGAAAGAATTCCTCAAAGATAAAACCTGGAATGCCGGCTTCGGTCGCGCTGGGCACATCCGGCAAGGCCGGGCTGCGCTGGCTTGATGCGACGGCCAGCGCCCGCACACCGCCACCACGCACCTGGCCAAGGCAGGATGCCATGGTGGGCGTGCAGAATTGCGCCTCACCACTCACCAGCGCCGCTACACCTGGCCCACCGCCGCGATAATGCACCAATTCAAACTGCGTATTGCTGATGGCGCGGAAAATCTCACCCGCCAAATGAACGCCGCTGCCGATCCCGGCGGAGGCGAAATTGAATTTGCCAGGATTGGCACGCAGCAGCGCAACCAGCTCCGCCGCATTCGTCACCGGCGTGCGCGGAGTGGAAACCAGCACATGCGGCGAAAACCCAGCCACCGCGACGCCGACAAAATCATTGATGGTGTCATAAGGAACACGAGAAACCAGCGCCGGCACCGAAGCATGGGCGCTATTGATCAGCACCGTATAGCCATCAGCTGGGGAACGCGCGACGTTCTCCGCACCAATCATGCTGCCCGCGCCGGCACGGTTTTCCACCACCACAGGCTGGCCCAGAATATTGCCAGCCGCTTCGGCAATGATGCGGCCCACAATGTCATTCGACCCACCGGGGGCGAAGGGCACCACCAGGCGCACCGGCCGCGTCGGGCGCCATGCCTGCGCACGCGCCACATAGGGGGCAAGCCCCGCCGCCAAAGCCAAGCCAAAAGCTGCGCGCCGTTGAAACATTGGTGTTATTCTCCCTAATCATATCAAGGCGCTTGCCGCGCCCCGAATTGCTCTGTGATTTTTTCTAGCCAGTCAGCCTTAAACAAAGGCTTCTAACCCAAGCCCTTTGCTGGGAAAATAGCAAAAGGGCCTCGACGGCTGGCCCCCGCCGCCCCAAACTTGCTTCATGACCGAAAACCCGCTGCTGACCCCCTGGACCACCCCCTTCGGCCTGCCGCCCTTTGCGGCGATTGAGCCCGGCCATTTCCCGCCCGCCTTCGATGCCGCCATGGCAGCGCATCGCGCGGAAATCGCAGAGATCGGCGCCAAGCCGGACGCGCCAAGCTTCACCAATACCATCGAAGCGTTAGAAGGCGCCGGCAGGCTGCTCAGCCGCATCGGCGCCACGTTTTTCAACCTGGCGGCGAGCCACGCGACTGACGCATTGCAACAGGTGGAACGCGATATCGCGCCCAAGCTTGCCGCGCATCGCATGGCAATCGCGCTTGATCCGGCGATTTTCCACCGCGTCTCTGCCCTGCATGAACAGCGGGATACGCTGGCGCTGGCGGCAGATCAGCGCCGCCTGCTGGAACGGCTTTATCTGCGCCTGACGCGCGCCGGCGCGGGGCTTGATTCCAAGGCACGCGCGCGGCTTTCGGAAATATCCACGCGCCTCGCCACGCTGCACACCAGCTTTGGGCAGAATGTGCTGGCCGATGAGAATGAATGGCGCATGACGCTGACCGATACTGATCTGGATGGCCTGCCCGATTTCGCCCGGCAAGCCGCGCGGGAAGCGGCGGCTGCAGCGGGGCTTGATGACTATGTCTTCACCCTTTCGCGTTCTTCCGCCGAACCTTTCCTGACTTTCTCCGCCAGGCGCGATTTGCGCGAAAAACTCTGGCGCGGCTTTGCGGCGCGTGGCGCGCTGACAGAAGGGCGAGAGAATGCGCCTTTGATCCGCGAAATCCTGATGCTGCGCCGTGAACGCGCGCAATTGCTGGGGGAAGCCGATTTCGCTTCCTTCCGCCTGCGCGACACCATGGCGGGTTCTCCCGACGCGGCAGAGGCATTGCTCCGCGCCTGCTGGGAACCCGCCAAGCGGCGCATTGCGACAGAAAAGGCAGAGCTTGAAGAATTCGCCCGTCCCGCCGGCCATCATGGCGCGATTGAGCCCTGGGATTGGCGCTATTGGGCGGAACGGGCGCGGCAAGCGAAGCATAATTTCGATGGCGCCGCCCTGAAACCGCATTTCGAATTGGAAGCCATGCTGCGCGCCGTTTTTGATACCGCGCGGCGCTTGTTTGGTCTTGTCTTTGAAGAACGCGCCGATATTCCGCGCTACCATGCCGATCTCCGCGCCTTTGAAGCGCTTGATGAAGCGGGCAATCATGTCGGGCTATTGCTGCTGGATAATTACGCCCGCCCCGGCAAGCGATCCGGCGCCTGGATGAGCAGTTTTCGCGTGGCCGATGGGCTGAGCGGTCGCACCGCGCCCATCATCATCAACAACAACAACCTCGCCCGCGCGACACCAACGCTGCTTTCTTTTGATGAAGCACGCACGTTATTCCATGAATTCGGCCATGCGCTGCATGGGCTGATGAGCCGCGCGCGCTATCCATCGCAATCCGGCACGGCGGTGCTTGGTGATTTTGTCGAATTCCCCTCTCAGGTCATGGAAAATTGGCTGAGCCTGCCGGAGACACTGCAAACCCATGCGCGGCATCACGAAACCGGCGAAGCGCTGGATGAGGCCTTGCTCGCCCGCGTGCTGGCCGCGCGCAATGATGGGCAGGGTTTCGCGATGGTGGAATACCTATCTTGCGCCTTGATTGACCTGGCACTGCATCGGCATGCGGCGCCGGAAGACCTTTCATTGGAAGAATTTGAAACAGCGTTCCTGGCGGAAATCGGCATGCCTGAGGGCATGGCGCTGCGCCACCGTCCGATCCATTTCGGCCATTTGTTTTCCGGCGATGGCTATGCGGCGGGCTACTACTTCTATCTATGGGCCGAAGTGCTGGATGCCGATGGGTTTGAGGCTTTTGAGGAAGCGGGCAATCCCTTCCACCCTGACCTCGCGGCGCGGCTCAAAAGCATTTTTGAGGCCGGCGACACATCAGACCCCATGGCGCTTTACACGGCCTTCCGTGGGCGGCCGCCGCAGGTGGAAGCTTTGCTCCGCAAACGCGGGCTAGTCGGGGCGTGATGGGCGACGCAGGGAAACGCCGATATTTTTACGCCCTAAACCGCGCGAATTCCCGCGCCAAATCCTCATAAATCGCGCGCTTGAAGGCTACCGCCAGCGTGGGCAATTCGCCAAGCTGCGCCCAGCGCCAGGCATCGAATTCCGGATGTGGGTCAAGATCAAGCCGGATGTCAGAATCATCACCCAAAAAGCGCAGCGCGAACCATTTCTGCCTTTGCCCGCGATACTTGCCGCCCAAGGCCTTGCCGATCAGTTCCGCCGGCAGATCATAGAATAGCCAGCGCGGATGTTCGGCCAGGATCTCGGCCTTGGCGGTGCCGATTTCCTCCTCCAATTCGCGGAAGACGGCAATGGCGGGGTCCTCACCCGCATCCATCCCGCCTTGCGGCAATTGCCAGCCGCAAGCCGCGCCTTCCGCATTGGGCAGATCAGCGCGCCGCGCCACCAGCACCTGGCCCGCCGCATTAAACAGCAGCGCGCCGACATTATCGCGATACGGCAGCGTCATTGCGGGCGGGTTTCGCTTGGCTCCGGCGGGCGGCGGATCAGGACCGTCACAGGCGCCAGCACCACACCGCGGCGTTCAAGCCCTGCCGCCCAAGCCACCAGCCGATCCACCACCACCGGTGTCGCTGCATGCGCCAAGCCGAGCGCCGAACCGCGCGCCTTCGCAATCGCCTCCAACTCACCAAGGCGTCTTTCGATTTCGCTCCGGGTTGCCGGTTCATCCAGGATCACATCCACCGAACGGCCCCAGGCACGGGCCGGGCCGGCGACACCCGGGCGGGCATCCACAAATAACAGCCCGCGATTGCGGAGCGATTCCTGCAGCGCCAGATAGCTTTGCTCCATGGCGGCAAAGCGTTCTCCGCGCATGCCACCCACCACGCCGATAGTGCCGACATAGCCCGGAAAGCGCGACAGCACCCATTCCAGATTGGCCAAGTTCTCGGGCGCCGAACGCCCGGTCAGCAAAGCGCGATTGCCGGGGTCATTCAGCGGATACCCGGCAGGTTCCAGCGGCAGGCCGATCAGCGTTTCAGCCCCCTTGGCGCGCAGGCGTTCCGCCACCTGGGCCGCGCGCGGCGCATAAGGCGAAATGGCGAAGGTCACGGATGGCGGCAGGCGGCGGATCGCGTCTTCCGTTTGCGCATTGGAAATGCCGAGATCGGCCACGATGATGCCCACGCGCGGGCGGGTATCCTGCCGGTCAAATTGCCCGGCATAGGCACGGATGGAGGTGCGACCATCAGTACCCACGCGCGGAAGCGCGCCAAAACGCCCTTGCTCCAGCAGGGCAGGATCAGGCGCGGGGATGGGCCGTGCGGCGGGAAAATCAGGGGCCACGACAGGCACATCAAGCGGCGGCGGCGCAGGGGCCGCGGGCGTTTGCGCGGATGCCTCGTCCGCTGGCGGGGGCGGCGGCTCCACCACCACTGGCGCTGGCACTACCACCTGGGCCGATGACGGGGCAGACGTTGGATCGGGCGTCGCTGCGGGCGGGGCTGGGGTTTCGGCCACGGGCGCGGCCACGGTCGCGGGCGGCTCCTCCGCAGCCGGGGACTGCGCCAAAGCTTCCGGCGCTTGCGGTGCCTCAGCCACGGTTTCGAGCGGCTCCGGCGGGACCAAGCGGTCAAGCCAAAGGGCAGCACCGCCCATTAACAGCAGCACCAGCACCCAGAAAAGGCCAAGCCCTCGCCAGCCGGCGAAAACCCGGCGCGGCAATCCTTCTGCCATTACATCCTCAGCGTTGCCCGCCGCGTGGCGCCGAAGCCATGCCGCGCAACAGTATCAAAGCCTGTTGAAGTTGATGATCCGTTTCCGGCTTGGTCGGATCAAAAGCCGGGGCGCCTTCTACAGGCTGGCGCACCACACGCTCCACCAGGCCTGCCGGTAGGTTGAGCGGCGGCGGCGGGATGGGGGCACGGGTTTCCGCCTGACCATCATTCCTGAGCGAACGGCGCAAATCCGCTTCCCGGTCGCGCTGCTGCTGCCCGACACTGGTTTCTTCCCGCGTCGCCAGCACTTCGATATCAGGTTCAATCCCGGTGCCCTGGATGGAGCGGCCCGAAGGTGTGTAGTAGCGCGCCGTGGTCAGGCGAATGGCACCATTCCCCGGGATTGGCATCACGGTCTGCACGCTGCCCTTGCCGAAGGATTTCACGCCAACCACCACAGCGCGGCGATGATCCTGCAAAGCGCCGGCAACGATTTCACTCGCACTCGCGCTGCCGCTATTGATCAGAACGACAATCGGCAGCCCATCGGCGATATCGCCGGCCTTCGCGTTCCAACGCTGCGCATCTTCCTGGCGGCGAGAGCGGGTCGAGACAATCTCTCCCTGGTTCAGGAAATCATCGGAAACTTGCACAGCCTGATCGAGCAACCCACCCGGATTGTTCCGCAAATCAAGAATCAGGCCCTTAAGCCCGCCCTGCGCCTGTTGCTTTAATTGCTGCAAAGCGCGGCGCAGCCCGGCTTCCGTCTGCTCATTGAAGGATGTGATGCGCACATAGCCCAAATTGCCATCTTCCAGACGGAAGCGGACAACTTGCGGGCGAATGACATCGCGCGTCAGCGTCAGTTCTATGGGACGTTCCGTGCCCTGGCGACGAATGGTGATTTTTATCTGCGTGTTGCGCTGGCCGCGCATCTGTTCCACGGCTTCCTGCAGCGTCAGGCCCTGCACGGATGTGCCATTCAGATGCGTGATGAAATCGCCAGGACGGATGCCGGCGCGCGCTGCGGGGGTTTCGTCAATCGGGCTGATAACCTTGATATAGCCGCCTTCCTGCGTCACTTCGATGCCAAGCCCACCGAATTCGCCGCGGGTCTGGGTTTGCATGTCCCGGAAGCTGCGCTGGTTCAAATAGGATGACTGCGGGTCAAGGCTGGACAGCATGCCCTGGATCGCGTTTTCGATCGCGTCCCGGTCATTCACCGGTTCCACATATTCGGCACGCACCCGTTCAAACACATCGCCGAACAGGTTGAGCAGCCGATAGGTCTCTGCCCGGCCACCTTCCTGCGCCCAGGCAGCGACCATGGGGCCCACCACCACGCCGGCAGCAAAGGCCGCGCCAATGCCCGCATAACGCAAAATTCCGCGCTTCATGCGCCGCAATCCCTTCCACCATCCGACGAAAGGCGCCGGATTACACGTCAAGATAGTCATTCATCGCGCTTTGCGCGAGCGCAGAACGCATTTTGCCAGCGAAAAATCACGCAGGCGGCTATTCGGCCCCGCCAAGCCAGGGCGTCGGGTCCACCACCTGCCCATTGCGGCGCAACTCGACATAAAGCGCAGCGCGGCCATCCGGCCCCGCACCCAGCCGGCCCAGCGCTTCGCCGGCCAGCAGCGCCGCGCCCACTTCCGTGTCCAGGCGATCAAACCCGACCAGCACCACATGCAGCCCAGGGCCGCATTCCAGGATCACAATCTGCCCAAAGCGCCGGAAGAGGCCGGCGAAAACCGCGCGACCCGTACAGGGGCTGACCACCTGCGCCCCCGCTGAGGCCGCGAAGGTAACCCCGCGGGCCAGCCCAGCTTCCCCCCTTTGGCCGAAGGCGATGCTGATGCGCCCATGCACCGGGGTGGGGCGAGCCGCAGCCGCTGGGGGCAATACGGGTTGGGCCGCCGCCACCGGGGTTGCCGGGCGTGCCTGGCGCGCTTCCTGCCGCGCCCGTGCCGCTGCCAAGGCTGCCTGCCGCGCCTGTTCGCGTTCCAGCGCCGTCAGCATTTCCTGGAGATCATTGGCGCGGGCGAGCGCTTCCTGCGCGCGCGCAGCCTCGGCCCTTTGGGTCGCGCGGGCTTCACGTTCACGCAGCCTGGTTTCAGTGATTTCCTCATCCAAGGCTGTGGCTGCCTGGCGGAGCTCTGCCTCGGCCGCCGCCACCACTGTTGCTTCCGCGGCGGCGATGCGCGCGCGGCGTTCGGCTTCAGCATTGGCCAGGCGCAGATCCTCGGCCTCGGCGCGGATTTGGCGCGCCATGCCTTGCAAGACCAAAAGCCCGCGCAGCGCCTCATCCGGCGCGGCGGGTTGGGCGAGCAGGGTTTCCGTTGGCCAAATGGCAAGCCGACGCATCGCCGGCATCATGGGTGCCAGGGCGGCGGCGCGGTTGGCCGCTTCGGCAAAAGCCTTTGCTGCTGCTGCTGCCGCCGCGGCTTGGCGCTGCTCCGCCTCATCCAAGGCGCGTTCGGCTTCCTGCACGCGCGCTGCCATGGCAACGCGTTGGCGCGCGAGGCCGCTTTCTTCGGCAGCCGCCGCTTCGGCTTCCCGTGCGGCGGCTTCAGAAGCGGCGCGGCTGGTCGCGGTGGCGCGGCGGGCTTCTTCCAGCGCTTCACGCGAAGGCTGCGCAAGGGCAAAGCCCGGCAGGGCCAGCAGGAAAAGCGCGAAAGCGACGCGCGCCTTAGCCAAGCAGGGAATGCCCCGTCATGGCAGCGGGTTGCGGCAGGCCAAGCAAGCCCAGCAAGGTCGGCGCAATATCCGCCAGCCGCCCGTCCTTGATGGTCGCCCCTTGTGGGCCATTCATCAAAATGACCGGCACCACATTGGTGGTGTGTGCGGTATGCGGCCCGCCTGTCGCGGGGTCCTTCATCAATTCGGCATTGCCGTGATCGGCAATAACCAGCAGGCAGCCGCCCACTTCTTTAAGTGCGGCAACAATACGCCCAAGCCCGGTATCCACCGCTTCAACCGCGCGGGTTGCGGCGGCAAGGCTACCGGTATGGCCCACCATATCGGCATTGGCGAAATTCAGCACAATCAGATCATGGGCGCGGCTGTTGATTGCCGCCACGGCTTTGTCGGTCAGCTCGGGCGCCGACATCTCGGGCTTCAGATCATAGGTCGCGACATCCTTGGGCGATGGCACCATGATGCGTTCTTCGCCGGGATAGACCGCTTCTTCGCCACCATTCAGGAAGAAGGTGACATGGGGGTATTTTTCCGTCTCCGCCATGCGCAACTGCTTGAGGCCCGCACGCGCCACCACCTCACCAAGCTTATCCGCCATGGATTGCGGCGCGAAGGCGGTGGCGAGATGCGCATTCAGCGCGTCACTATATTCCGTAAGGCCGACAGCGGCAGCGAAGCGCGGCAGGCGCGCGCGCGCAAAACCATCGAAGACGGGATCAAGAAGTGCTGTCAGAATCTCCCGCGCGCGATCGGCGCGGAAATTGAAGCAGAGAATGCCATCGCCATCCTTGATCCCGGCATAATCGCCAATGACGCTGGCCGGGATGAATTCATCGGTCTTGTCGGCGGCATGGGCGGCCGAGATGGCGGCAGCGGCTGTTGGGGCGGATGCGCCCTTGGCTTCCACCATCGCTTGATAGGCTTGCACCACGCGATCCCAGCGCTTGTCGCGATCCATCGCAAAATACCGCCCGATGATGGTGACGATGCGCACGCCCGCAACACCATCCAGATCTGCTTCAAAGCGCTTCAGATAATCGGGCGCCGCGCGCGGCGGCGTATCCCGCCCATCGGTGAAGCCGTGAATGGCGACAGGAATGCCCGCACCTGAAAGTAATTTCGCCAAAGCCACCGCCTGGTTCTGATGCGCATGCACCCCACCGGGGGAGAGCAAACCCATCAAATGGCAGGTGCCGCCCGAGGCTTTCAGCTTCGCGATCAACCCCGTGATTGCCGGCAATTGCGCGAAGGACCCATCGGCAATGGCGGCATCAATGCGCGGTAGATCCTGCATCACCACGCGCCCAGCGCCGATATTGAGGTGCCCGACCTCAGAATTGCCCATCTGCCCAACCGGCAGGCCAACATCCTGGCCGGAGGTCTTCAGGAAAGCATGCGGGCAGGCCGCCCAAAGCGCATCGAAACTTGGGGCTTTCGCCTGGCGCACGGCGTTGTCGGCACTCTCCTCCCGCCAGCCCCAGCCATCCAGAATGACCAGCATCACGGGGCGCGGCAGTGCGGCGGCTTGCATGAAGGCGGGCTCCAATTCCTTTGAGGCTCGATTAGCGCCCCGGGTGGCTTTGGGGCAAGCGCGGATCAGAAGGGCAGCAGCGCCGGCACGCCAAAGAAGCGCGCATGGAAATGCAGCACTACCGCCCAGCCAATCAGCGCCAGTACCGGCGCCAGCCAGCCGATTTCGCCCAGCACCAGCCGATTACGACCGGCCAATATGGCGCCGAAGGGCAGGATGGAGGTTTCAGCCCGTAGCTTCGCCGCCGCTTCCGGGCTGCGTGCCGCAAGCTTGCGATCAATGGAAGGCATGCCCAAGAAAGCGCTGATGGCAAAGGTGCCGAAGAAGATCAGGCTCGCCACATCACCATTGCCGATCACATGCACCAAAGCCCAAAGCGCGAAGGACCAGAGCATGGGGTGGCGCGTAATGCGCTGGATGCCACGCACCTGCTGACCCGCCAGCACTTCTCCACCCACCGCTGTCGGGTTGCGCAAAAACCCCGCAGCGAAGAACAGGAAGGCCGGCAGCATGATGACGGCGAGCATTAGGCGAAGCCAGGCGGGCGCGGTCCAAAGGGGTATCGCGTCCGCAGCGCCTGAAGCGCGCGCGAGCAAAACCAGCGCAAGGACGGAAAGCACCGCGTAGAAAATGCGAAAGCCATTTTCCCCGAGCTTGCCGACCAACCGCGTGCGGATATCGCTGCCCGCGAGACCATTATGTGTCGCGATCCAAAATGCCGCTGCCAGTAGCAGGGGGAAGATGTCTTGCATGGGGTCAGAGATCCTTCAACACAGCCCAAAGCGCCGATTTCGCCTCAAACCCAATCCCCGGAATATCGGGCATCTTGATCCGCCCATCTACCACTGGCGTAGAATCGGCGAAACCACCGAAGGGCGCAAAGACCTCCGGGTAGCTTTCATTGCCGCCAAGCCCAAGGCCAACCGCGATATTCAACGCGAATTGATGCCCGCCATGCGGCACGCAACGCCGGGGCGACCAACCATGACGCACCAGCATGTCAAGCGTGCGCAGATATTCCACCAAGCCATAAGAAAGTGCCGGATCGAATTGCAGAATATCACGATCAGGCCTGAGCCCCCCATGGCGGATCAGATTGCGCGCATCCAGCATGGAAAACAGATTTTCGCCCGTCGCAATTGGCGGCATGTATTGTTCCGCCAAAGCGGCATGGGTTGAATAATCCAGCGGATCGAGCGGTTCCTCATACCAGCGCAACCCAAAGGGCTGCAGCGCCGCGCCATAGGTCAACGCGGCATGCAGGCCAAAGCGACCATTCACATCCACGGCCAGGCGCGATCCATCACCGCCAAGCAGCTTCACCACTGCTTCAATGCGCGCCATGTCTTCGGCTAGCGCATCCTTGACCGATGTGCCCGGCGCACCACCGATTTTCATTTTCACCGTGGTGTAACCCATGCCAAGGTAGCGCTTCATTTCCTCAACCAAAGCATCCACGCCCTTGCCGGGGTAGTAATAGCCACCGGCAGCATAGACCCAGGCGCTGTCATCCGCCTTACTGCCGCGCAAGCGATCCGCCAGCAGCCGCCACAGCGGCACGCCTTCAAGCTTCGCTGCCGCGTCCCACAGCGCCATATCCAAGACGCCAACCGCGACCGAACGATCCCCATGCCCGCCCGGCTTTTCATTGCGCATCATCGCACCCCAGGCGCCGGCGGGGTTTAGGCCGCCTTCGCCACGCGCCAATTCAGCCTCGGTCGTGGCTTCCAGGCGGGGGATGAAGCGTTCCGCGAGCAAACCTGGCTGCGCATAACGGCCATTGGAATTGAAGCCATAGCCCGTCGCTTTTTTGCCCGCGCCATCTTCCACCGTGATGGCAACAACACTCGCCGTCATTTTCGAAAAATCTATGTAGGCATTGGCGATGGCGCTGCTGATGGGCACCACGCCTTGGCGGATGGAAGTGATACGCATGGGGTTTCCTGTTTCGTATCGCGCGCGTTCAAGCGCGCGCCATGTTCAACCGAGCAATCTGCCAATAACGCGCGCGGTGTAATCCACCACCGGGATCACGCGCCCGTAATTGATGCGCGTCGGGCCGATCACGCCAATGGCGCCCACGATCTTTTCCTGCCCATTGCGGAAAGGGGCGACCACCACGGAAAGCCCAGCGCTATCGAACAAACCACTCTCCGCGCCAATGAAAATCTGCACGCCTTCGCCGCGTTGCGCCAATTCCAGCAGGCGCAGCATGGTTTCCTGCGCTTCCAGCCTTTCGAACAACCGCTGGATTTCCTGCACCTGCGCCGCCTGATCAAGGTTCTGCAACAAGCGCGACTGACCGCGCAGAATAAGTGACCCGCCACCGCCGCCAGACCAGGTAGCAAGCCCGGCTGAGATCACCTGCTGTGTCAGCTCATCCAGCGCAGTGCGATCAGCCGCGATTTCCTCGGCCACCCTTGTGCGGGTTTCTTCCAGGGTGCGCCCGGCAAGGCGCGCATTCAGATAATTGGAGGCTTGGGTCAGCGCGGAAGGCGGCAACCCCGCCGGCACTTCAATGACGCGGTTTTCCACCTGGCCGCCTTCATGCACCAGCACCACCAGCGCCCGGCCCGGACCAAGCGCCACGAATTCAATATGGCGCACCGGGTTTTCGGTTTTAGGCGCCACCACCAGCCCCGCAGCGCCCGCGAGGCCCGAGAGCATTACCCCGGCTTCCGCCAGCGTTTCCTCCAAGGACCGGCCGGATGCCGAGCAGCGCGCCGCTATCGCATCCCGGTCTTCCTCACCAAGCGCGCCAAATTCCAGCAACCCATCCACGAAAAGCCGCAGCCCGCGTTCGGTCGGCAGCCGCCCGGCCGAGGTATGCGGCGCGTAAAGCAGGCCCGCATCTTCCAAATCGGCCATGGCATTGCGGATCGTGGCGGGGGACAAGCCCAAAGGCAGCCGGCGAGACAAGGTGCGCGACCCCACGGGTTCGCCAGTCGCGACATAGGTTTCCACCAATTCGCGCAGAATCAACGCCGAACGGCTATCCAGCCCAGCAGCGGAGTACAGCCCCGGCATGAGCTTCGCGGGCGTGTGGGTCACGGGTTTTGGTCCCGATTTGTCATGGGGCGAGTATGGGGCATGGGCCGGGCGCGTCAACGGGTTAGCAAGCAGGGTGGCCCTGTGCTAACCGCGCGCCCATGACAAGACCATCAGGCCGCGCCCCCGGGGCGCTTCGCACCGTTTCCATCCAACCAGGCGTCGCCCGCCATGCAGAAGGTTCCTGCGTCATTCGCATGGGGCTGACCGAGGTGCTGTGCACCGCAAGCGTGGAAGGCAAGGTCCCGCCCTTCCTGCGCGGCCAGGGCCAGGGCTGGGTCACGGCGGAATATGGCATGCTGCCGCGCGCCACCCATACGCGGAGTGACCGGGAAGCTGCGCGCGGCAAGCAATCCGGCCGCACGCAGGAAATCCAGCGCCTGATTGGGCGGAGCTTGCGCGCGGTCACGGATTTGAAGGCGATGGGGGAAATGACCATCACGCTTGATTGCGATGTGCTGACAGCCGATGGCGGCACGCGCTGCGCTTCCATCACCGGCGCCTGGGTGGCGCTGCATCTGGCATTTGAACATTGCAAGCGCATGAACATCATCTCCCGCAATCCCTTGAAGGATCAGGTGGCGGCGATTTCCTGCGGCATCTATCAGGGCATGCCAGTGCTCGACCTTGATTATGATGAAGACAGCAAGGCCGATGCGGATGCGAATTTCGTGCTCACGGCATCGGGCGGGATTGTTGAGATTCAGGGCACCGCCGAGGGTGCGCCCTTCACCGAAGCCGATTTGCAGGCGCTGATGGCCCATGCGCGGGAAGGCACGGCGGCACTTTTCGGCAAGCAGCGGCTTGCGGTGGATAAGTGATGGCGCATCGGCGCCTGCAGCGTGGCGAGAAGATTGTCATCGCCTCCCACAATTCGGGGAAGCTCCGCGAAGTGGCGGCATTGCTGGCGCCGCATGGCATTGAAGTGACCAGCGCCGGCGCGCTTGGCCTGCCGGAACCGGATGAGACGGAAACGAGTTTCCTCGGCAATGCGCGCATAAAGGCCCATGCGGCGGCGCGCGCTTCGGGAATGCCGGCCCTGTCAGATGATTCAGGCTTTTCGGTTGCGGCCCTGGATGGCGCGCCGGGCGTCTATACCGCCGATTGGGCCATGCGCCCGGAAGGCGGGCGGGATTATGCTTGGGCCATGAGCAAGGTGCATGACCTGGCGCAGCATGCCTCAGACCGCGCCGCCTGGTTCACCTGCGCGCTCGTGCTCGCCTGGCCCGATGGGCATGAGGAAGGCTTTGAGGGCAAGGCTGAGGGCGTTTGGGTTTGGCCGCCGCGCGGCGCGCATGGCTTTGGCTACGACCCGATGTTCGTGCCGCAGGGTTATTCAGAAACCTTCGGCGAGATGGACCCCGCCGAGAAACACCGCATCAGCCACCGCGCCGCGGCTTTCGCGTTGCTGGCCGCTTCCTGCCTGCCACCGGCGGCAGGCTGAGCTTCAAGGGCGCGGGTGCTTGCGGCGATAGCCCGCGCCGGATCAGGCTCGCCCAGCCTTCTTCGGGATTATCCACGATTTCAAAGAGCTTCAAATCAGCTTCGCTGATCATGCCTTCTTCGGCGAGGGCAACAAAATTCACCACCTTGGTCCAGTAATCGCGTCCAAACAGCACGATCGGCACCGGGCGCATTTTCTCCGATTGCGTAAGCGTCAGCACTTCGAACAATTCATCAAAAGTCCCGAAGCCGCCTGGAAAAACCGCAAGTGCATTGGCGCGCATGGCCAAATGCATCTTGCGCATGGCGAAGTAATGGAAGCGAAAGGTCAGCGCCGGCGTGGACCAGGGATTGGGCGCCTGTTCATGTGGCAGGGTGATGTTGAAGCCGATGGAAGGCGCACCGCATTCGAACGCGCCGCGATTGGCCGCTTCCATGATTCCGGGGCCGCCGCCCGTCGCGATCACATTATCCCGCGGCGCGCCGGAAGCCGCCAAGGCACCGCCACGCATGGAGACAATACGGGCGAAGGCGCGCGCATCCTCATAAAACCGCGACCGATCAAGCGCCTTTTGCGCGGCGCGCTTTTCCGCGGCACCGCGCGCCTTCTTCGCCTGGGCGGCGGCTTGTTCTGCACTCGGGGTGCGGGCAGAGCCAAACACCACCACGGTAGAACGCACCCCCCAATCGCGCAGCGCGTATTCGGCCTTGGCGTATTCCATGCCGAAGCGGAAAGGGCGCATTTCGTCGCGGAGCAGGAATTCCTGATCCTCCACCGCAAGCAGATAGCTGCGTGAGTGCTTTTGGGCGCCATTATCGGGCATTGGTAGCTTCCCCCTTGATGTGGCGCGCATCTTGGCATGAAGCGGGTAGGGGCCGCGATGGGGGGTGCGGCAAGACCCAAAAGCGTGACTCTAGTGCAACGGTCACGAGTCGCTCTGAATCGATCCAGTGCCTGCCAGCAAAAAACCCTGGGCAAAGAACGGCTTCCGGCATAGAGTTCCTAATCACTCTGAAGTGCTGCTTTGATGCCTCGCCTCTTTATCCCGGCCGATTCCAGGCCCTCCGCCGAACCAGGCGCCGTCAGGCGGCGCTTTGCCTCGGCCGATCTGCGCGCGCTGTTGCGCCGGCGCCTGATGGAATTATGCGGCCTGCTGGCTGCGATTGCGGCACTTGGGCTGGCCGCGGCGCTTCTCAGCTACGACCCCACCGACCCCTCACTGAATACGGCAACCACCCGCGCGGTCAGCAACCTGGCCGGGCCGGCGGGGGCAGTGGTGGCGGATATCCTGTTGCAGGGCGTTGGTTATGCGGCGGCCTTGCCCGTGCTGGCGCTGCTCGCCTGGGCCTTTCGGCTGGTAACCCAACGGGGCCTTGGCTTCATCCCCTTCCGGCTGATCGGCCTTGTCCTTGCCCTGCCCTTGGGTGCGGCGGCGCTGAGCTTGGCGCCCTTGCCGCCGGAAGCACCAAGCCTGGCCGGCGCAGGCGGCGCAGTTGGGCCGCTTTTGGCCGATAGCGTGATTTCATGGCTTTCCGGCAGCTTTGGCCCCTATGGCGCGCTGCTGGCCAAGGCTGGGCTGGTCTTCGGTGCCGTGGGCGCTGGCTTTATCGGCTGCGGCCTGACCTTCGGCGAATGGCGCGGCGCTGGTCGCGCGGCGCTTGGCGCCAGCCAGGCCGCCCTGGATGCGGCGCGCGCTGGCGCGGAAAGGCTGCGCCCGGCTGAGGAAGCGGAAGCGAAGAAGCCCGGCTTTTTTGCCCGGCTTGGTGCGCGCTTCAAAACCAGCACCGGCCGCCTGTTCCGCCGCCAGGAACCGGAAATCCCCTTTGGCCCCATGCTGCGCGCCGCCGATGCGGCGGCCGAGGCCATGCCGATCCGCCCCGAACCACCCGATGCAGGGCGCGAAGCCCCACCAGTGCGTCCTCGTAAACCAGCCGAACCCGCGCGTCGGCCGACACAGCAACCGGCACTTAATCTTGGAGACGGCGCCTGGGCGCTGCCGCCGCTTGATCTGCTGACTGCCGCCCCCACGCAGCGTGTGGGCCGGCCTTCCGAGGAATCGCTGCAAGCCAATGCGCGGCTTTTGGAAAGCGTGTTGGAAGATTACGGCGTGCGCGGGCGCATTGCGGAAATCCGCCCCGGCCCGGTGGTGACTCTGTACGAACTGGAACCCGCGCCTGGCACCAAATCCGCGCGCGTGATTGGCCTGGCTGATGATATCGCGCGGTCCATGAGCCTGATTGCGGTGCGCATCGCAACCGTGCCGGGGCGCAATGTGATCGGCATTGAAATGCCCAATGCCAAGCGCGAAACCGTATTCCTTTCAGAAATGTTCGGCGATGAGAGCTGGCATCGCAACCCGGGCAAGCTGCCCTTGGCACTCGGCAAGGAT
>CAIYMY010000021.1 GCA_903927465.1 uncultured Rhodospirillales bacterium
AAGACGATTTCCTGGCGACGGTCGCCATGGGGTTCCTGCCAATTCGCCTCGATCGTGGCGCGCCAATCGGGATCATCCGGCCAACGAGAGGCAGGCTGCGCGGCCCACCAGAATCCTGCCGCTTCATGCCGGCCAATGGCGCCGGCCAATTGCCATTCGCCCGCCCAGGGCATGCGCGTCGCCAGCCAGAAAAACCCCTTGGCGCGCACCACGCCCGGAAGATCACCTTCAATGAAGCGCTTGAAGCGTTCCGGATGTACCGGGCGGCGTGCCCGCCAGACAAAGCTGGTGATGCCGAATTCAACGCTTTCCGGCAAATGCTCGCCTGAAAGCGCCTTGATCCAACCAGCGGAACGGCGCGCCGCATCAAAATCAAAGCGCCCGGTATGAAGAATATGGCCAAGTGGCACCGCCCCCTTAGTGCAGCCGAGGATTTCCGCATTGGGGTTGAAGGTGGCCAGCAGCGCGGCCAGGCGGCGCAATTCCGCCTCGCTCACCAAATCCTGCTTGTTGACGATGATGACATCGGCAAATTCAATCTGTTCGATTAGTAAATCCACCAGCAGGCGAGTATCTTCGGGGCCGGCGCTTTCACCCCGCGCGGCCAGGCGGTCGGCGCTGCCGTAATCGCGCAGGAAGCTTTGCGCATCCACCACCGTCACCATGGTATCAAGGCGCGCAACATCGCCAAGGCAGAAGCCATCTTCGGTGCGGAAATCAAAGGTCGCAGCCACGGGCATGGGTTCGCTGATGCCCGTACTTTCAATCAGCAAGGCATCGAAGCGCCCTTCGGCTGCAAGCTTGGTCACTTCCTGCATCAAATCCTCACGCAGGGTGCAGCAGATGCAGCCATTGGACATTTCAACCAGTTTTTCTTCGGTGCGCGAAAGCGTGCCCGCATTGCCGACCAGGGCTGCGTCTATATTCACCTCACTCATGTCATTCACAATGACCGCGACGCGCTTGCCTTCGCGATTGGCCAGGACGTGGTTGAGCAGCGTGGTCTTGCCCGCGCCCAGAAAGCCCGACAGCACCGTGACCGGCAGTCTTTTATCCAATGCATTCATGGCAGAAATCCCGGTTCATCAATACAAAACAGCAATCGGCCCCGGCGACTTTCCGACAAATGGGAAACGGGCGGGGAGCGGTGCAGGCAGGCATCACCAAGCGCCGCCGGATGGGCGCGGCCTTTTACCAGCGCCACGGCGCAGCTTGGGATTTGGTGCGGCGCGCGGCATTGCGGCCCACACATGGTAAATTGCGTGCCCGGGCCATGATAAGTGCAAAGCAGGCGCAGCCTGACCGCATCGCAGTGATAGCGCCGGCAGGAATCATCATTCACCCCCGCAAGGCTCGCGCGGATTTCCGATTGTTGCGTGATGGTGGCAAAGAAGCGACCCAGCAGCAGCATATCTGACAGCAGCGCCGCAGAGGCAGGCGCGGGAAGTTCCTGCACAATCTGGTCCACCGCATCTTCCGGACTGCCGCGGCCAATGGCGCCAAAGGGCAGGTGCTGCAACAAGGTACCGATTTCAGCCTTCCAATTGGAAGGCATTGGCCTCAGCCAAATCGCCAGCGCCACATCGGGGCGGAAAATCTCGAACAAGACATTTTCATCGCGACTGCTGATGGCGCTTGGGCAAATCGGGCTCAGCGCATCGGCTTCTGGCGGGAAGACCTCACAGACGAAGCTCATGCTGCGGCTTTCCT
>CAIYMY010000022.1 GCA_903927465.1 uncultured Rhodospirillales bacterium
CGCGCGGCTATTTGCTGAAAAGCTCCGTGATGCGCTGGGCCAGCCGGTCACGGTGGAAAACCGCACCGGCGCCAATGGGCTGATCGCCGCTGGCACGGTCGCAGCCGCGCGGCCAGATGGCTATACGCTACTGCTGCAAACCATGAGTATTGCCGCGACTTCGCCCATCATGCCGGGTGTCACGCTGAACTTCAACCCAGATCGGGATTTGGCGCAAAGCGTCATCATCGCGGGCTTGGATAATCTGCTTTATGTCTCAGCCAAAACATCCTTCACCACGGTGCAGGAGGTTATTGATTACGCCCGCGCCAATCCCGATAAACTCACCTACGGTTCTTCCGGCGTTGGCAGTTCCTATCAGCTTTGGGCCGCGCAATTCACGAATATGGCCGGCATTCGCATGGTGCATGTCCCCTTCCGCGGCGGCCCGCCCGCCATTGCGGAAATCATCGCCGGGCGCGTGGATATGATGTTCGGCAATTTGGCGGAAATCCTGCCCCATATCCGCTCCGGCGCGGTGCGGGCGATTTCTTTTACCAGCGTCCCGCCTTCGCCCGTGCTGCCGGGCGTGCCCACCATTGCCGCTTCCGGCCTGCCGGAATTTGCCGCCGATAATTGGTTCGGCATCGCCGCCCCAGGCGCCACCCCGCGCCCCATTCTGGAAAGACTGAACGCTGAGGTGAACCGCGCCCTGCAAAATCCCGAAGTGGCGCAGCGCCTGATTTCACTCGGCTACCAGCCGCGCGGCGGCACGATTGAGGAAATGGTGGCGACCATCCAACGCGACCGCGCCAAATGGAAAGGCGTGATCGAAGCCAATAACATCCGCGCGGAATAGGAAAAGCGCTTCAATCGAAGCGCAATTCCCACCCGAGCCATTCACACACCGCGCGGCCCATCACCCATTCCAGATCATCACCCTTCAGCCAGGGCAATTCCTCGGTGAAAAAGGTCACGCATTGGCGGTAGCTGCACGTCATGCGGGTGATATCCGTGCCCCAGAAACAGCGCTTCGGCCCGAAGGCATCAAAAATCTGCTGCAAGCCATCATGGATATTGCGATAGGGATAGGATTGCGTTGAATAATGCGGCGCACCCGTTGCTTTCACCGCGACATTGGGCAGTTTCGCCAGTGCTACCAATTCATCCACCTTGGCAAAGGCAGCTTCATCCTGGCCGGTCCGCACCAGGCCGCAATGATCCAGGATCATTTTGAGGTTTGGATGCGCCTCAGCTATTTGGCGAAACTCCTTCAGGAAAAGGCCGCCCATGCAGGAAATCGGCAAACCTTCTCGCTCCGCCGCCGGCCACAACCAATCCAGCGTGCCATCGCGCAGCCACACCTGTTCTTCCGGGTGCAGCAAGGCCCAGCGCAAGCCGAGCATACCTGGCTGCTTCTTCCATCCATGAATCAAATGCCGCAATTCCGGTTGTGTTGGCGGAAATTGCCCCATCACCGCGAAACGCTCCGGATAACGCCGCGCTGCTTCCACCGCCATGGCGTTTGAATCCGGGTCCCAGCTTGACGGCGGATGGATGACCGCCGCATGCACGCCCGCTTCGTCCATTTCACGCAAAGCTTCCTCTGCCGTGAAAGATGAAACCTTCCGATGCAGACCTGAAGGCGTGCCCTTGGACCAGATATGGATCTGCGCATCAACAATTTTCATGAAACTTGCCCTCATTATTGCGCGATAAAGCCGCCATCAATCACAAGTTCTGTCCCCGTGATGAAGGATGCCTCATCAGACGCAAGGAACAAAACACCATAGGCAACCTCAATCGCCTCACCCAAGCGGCGCAGCGGTGTCAGTGGAATCTTCGCCGACCGCCCCGGCCCATTCGTACCCCCCAGCATTGGCGGCAGATAACCGGGATGGACGGAGTTGACGCGCACCCCCTGCGGCCCCCAGCGCACGGCAGCATTTTTCGTGAGCAACCGCACCGCGCCCTTGGAAGCGGAATAGCCCGGATGCCCTTCCGCGCTACTCACGAATCCCATGATGGAGGAGATATTGACGATGGAGCCCTTGCCCTGCCCCGCCATTACCTGGCCCACCAAAGTAGTCCCCAAAAACACGCCCGTCGCATTGATAGACATAAGCTGATTCCAGCCTTCCAGCGACAGCATATCCCCAACAGAGCTACCGCTGATGCCAGCATTATTCACCAGAATATCAATGCGCCCATAATCAGACAGTGCCCTTTCAATCAGCCGTTTCCAATCCGCTTCCTGCGCCACGTCAATGGCAGTAAAGCTCGCGCGCCCCTGCACAGCGTTGATATCGGCCGCCAGCGCCTCACCCAAATCAGCGCGCCGATCGGCGATGATCACAATCGCGCCTTCCTTGGCGAATAGCCGCGCTTCGGCTTCGCCCATGCCATGGGCACCGCCTGTAATGATCGCAACCTTATCCTTGAGCCGCATTTCCGTCTCCCTCCCTAACCCCGTTGATACCAAGCCTTACTCCGCATCACGATCGCGACCACCGAAAGCATGACCGGCACTTCCACCAGCACGCCGACCACGGTGGCCAAGGCCGCGCCCGAATCAAACCCGAACAGACTAATCGCCGCCGCCACCGCCAATTCAAAGAAATTGCTCGCGCCAATCAGCGCCGATGGCCCAGCCACGGCATGCGCGGAACCGCATTGCCGGTTCAGCCAGTAAGCCAGCCCCGCATTGAAATAGACCTGAATGATAATCGGCACCGCCAGCAGCGCAATCACCAAAGGCTGCGCAATGATCTGCGGCCCCTGAAAGCCGAACAGCAGCACCAGCGTCAGCAACAGCGCCGAAAGCGAAACCGGCCCAAGGCGCCGCAACATCTGCGCCAGCGCTGCCTCCCCACCTCGCGCCAATAAGCGCCGACGCCAAAGCTGCGCCAGGATCACCGGCAACAAGATGTAAAGCAGCACGGAAAGAAACAGCGTATCCCAAGGCACGATGATCGCGGAAAGCCCGAGCAGAAACCCAACCAGCGGCGCAAAAGCGATGATCATGATGGCATCATTCAAGGCCACCTGGCTCAGCGTGAAATTCGGCTCCCCATCCGAAAGATTGGACCAGACGAAGACCATCGCCGTGCAGGGCGCCGCAGCCAGCAAAATCAAGCCCGCGATATAGCTTTCAATCTGCGCTTCCGGCAGCCAGGGCCGGAACAGCCAGCCGATAAAGAACCAGCCGAGAAGCGCCATGCTGAAAGGCTTCACCAGCCAATTCACGCCAACCGTCACCAGAATTCCACGCCAATGCTTGCCCACTTCCGCAATGGCGCCGAAATCTACGCGCAGCAGCATTGGGATAATCATCAGCCAGATCAGTACCGCGACCGGCAGATTGACCTTGGCGAGATTCGCCTCACCCAAAAGGCGAAACGGCCCAGGCATCACCGCGCCAAGCCCAATGCCCACCACGATGCACAAAGCGACCCAAAGGCTCAGATAGCGTTCAAAGAAGCCAAGCCCCGCTTTTGCCTTATCCATCTGAACGAAGCCTACCCCGCGCTCTTCACCTGGTTGGGCGATTGCATCGAAACGCCCGCCCATTCTTCATAAAGCTGCGCGACCGAAGTCATATCCGCATCAGGGCCGAAGCGATTCTTGGCGATATTCAGCATTTCGCGCGCCAGCGCCGCCATGGGTGCGGAAAGCCCGAAGGCCGCAAATTCTGCCACCGCCAAAGACAAATCCTTGCAGACAATGGCATTGCTCGCACCGCCCGAAAACTGCCCCGTCAAAACGGCGCGCGGAAATTTGGTCACCGTAGAGCTATTTCGCCCCGTGCTGGCATTAATCACATCGCACATCAGCGCCGTATCAATGCCCGCCTTGGCGCCAAGCGCAAACGCCTCGGATGTCAGCACCATGCCCGCAAGCGAGAGCAGATTATTCGCAAGCTTCATGGTTTGGCTGAGCCCCGGCGCGTCACCGATGGTGAAGACCGTGCGCCCCACCACCTGCAATAGCGGCATCACCTGCTGCAAGGCGTCCGGTGCGCCGGAAGCAATGACAGCAAGCGCACCGGACTCCGCCCCCGGCACACCACCGCTGATGGGTGAATCAATCAGCGCGATACCCTTCTCAGCAAGGCCTGCCGCAATGCGCTGCATTGCCGCGCTGCCAATGGTGGACATTTCGATATAGGTCCGCACCGCGCCAGGCATCCCAGCAATGCCCTCAGCGCCCAAAGCCACGCGCTCAGATGTCTCCGCACTCGGCAGGCACGCAAATACCACGCTGCATTGCGCAGCAACTGCGGCGACCGAGCCCATGGCCTCCGCCCCCGCTTCCGTCGCGCGCTGCATGGCTTCAGCGCGGGGATCAAACACCAGCATGCGCTTGCCCGGATTGCGCTGCGCCCAATCCGCCATGCGCGTCGCAATCGGGCCACCCATGGCGCCCAGACCCAGAAAACCGATGCGTTCCATTTCCATGGCGTTGCCTTCCTCCCGCACTTAGAAGGTCAGTCTTCACCCATTTCGGTTGCCTGAATAGGGAAGGCGTGGCTAGCTATTAAAAAATCGTGCCCAGCAAAGCTTGGGCGGCGACATGAAGGGGAAGCGCAGCATGGTCCAAGCATTCGCAACTTGGTCTTTCGGCACCATTCGGGGCATAACTTGCGCGCTATTGGCGCTGCTGTGCTGTTCAAACATGGCTTTCGCGCAAACCACGGCGCAATCAGCGGCCTTCCCCACTCGCCCGGTGCGGCTATTGCTGGGCTTCGCGCCAGGCGGTGCGACGGATGTCGTGGCGCGCATCCTGCAGCAGACCATTTCGGAACATCTCGGCCAGCCCTTGGTGATTGAAAATCGCCCCGGTGCCAGTGGCATGATCGCCACACAGGAATTGGTGCGCGCGGCGCCGGATGGCTATACGCTCGCCATCATCGTCAGCGCCCATGCCGGCATGGCGGCGCTGCAACGCAACCTGCCCTTCGATCCCATTCGGGACATCGCGCCCATCACGCTTGTCATCCATATGCCGGCGCTGGTGGCGGTGCCCGCGAAATCACCTGTTCAAAGCTTGCAGGATCTGGTGGCGCTGGCGCGTGCCACACCTGGGGGGCTCACCTATTCCACCTCTGGCCCCGGCGGCTGGCAGGAATTCGGCGTGACGGATTTCGGGCAAAGGCTTGGCGTGAATTTCGTGCATGTGCCTTATCGCGGCGGCGGGCCGGCCAGCCAGGCGCTTGCCACCGGCGAAGTGGCCTTCAGCTTTGCGACTTTCGCCTCGGTCATGCCCATGGTTCAGGCGGGTTTGGTGCGCGGCCTGGCGGTGAGTGGCGCGGAACGCTCCGCCGAGTTTCCCAATTTGCTGACAGTGGCAGAAGCACTTTCAATGCCTGGCTATCGCACGCTGGATTGGCATGCGCTGGCTGGCCCGGCGGGGCTGCCGGCTGATCGCCGCGCGCGCATCGCCGCCGCTTTCCACCACGCCTTGGCGCGGCCAGAACTGGCGCAACGGCTACAAGCGGCTGGCGCCACCCCGGCGCCATCAACGCCACAACAGATGGAAGATTTTGTGCGTGCCGAGATCGAGCATTACACCACGCTGGCGCGGAACACGGGCATCAAGGGCGAATAGGCTTCCGCCCTATTGCCAAACGCGCCACCGCGACAAAGGAACGCGGCCCATCGGCGCCACCAGCCAGATAAGCGCGGCGCACAATTTCCTTGATGGGCGGGATGCGTTGCGGTGGGAGGGTCGCGATGAAGGCGCCCGCTATCCCCTGCCCGCCCGCGGCCCAGGGGTCCCACCAATCCTCGAAATCGGTGAAATCCTGGCGTATGGCGATATCGCTTTCCGTCACGCGCTCAACACCCGCCGCCGCAAACAACGCCGACATGCGCCCCGGCGTGCCCACCGGGTCCGCCCAATAGCGGGCGCGAAACGCCTCACCCTCTGGTTCCGTGACAGCCACCGTATCGGCAAAGGCGCGCAGGAAGGAAAAGCCGCCGGTAAAATCCCACATCGCCGCCGCGACCAGCCCTCCTGGCTTGGTCACGCGCGCCATTTCCGCCAAAGCCTTGGCGCGGTCAGGGACAAATTGCAGCACCAATAGGGACAAGGCAGCATCGAAAGCCGCATCCGGCAGATCAAGCGCGGTCAGATCCCCTGGGCGGAAATCCGCATGAGGCACCCGCGCCCGCGCCGCTTCCAGAAAGGCGGGGCTGATATCAATGCCGGTGATGCGTGCGGCTGTGTCGCGCGCTGCCAAAGCATCGGCCAGCGCACCGGTCCCGCAACCGGCATCCAACACCGCGCTGCCGCGCGGCAGCGCCAAGGCATCCAGCATCGGATCAGCGAGCTTGCGCGACCATCTGCCCATGCTGCGTTCATAAGCCGCACCATTGGTCGCGGCGTAGCCGGACACGGTGCCTAATCCTCGTAGCAATAACGGAAATTGCAGTGGCTCGCCCCGC
The DNA here is from genome assembly GCA_903927465.1 of uncultured Rhodospirillales bacterium. Classification (GTDB taxonomy): domain Bacteria; phylum Pseudomonadota; class Alphaproteobacteria; order Acetobacterales; family Acetobacteraceae; genus Neoroseomonas. The sequence continues at coordinate 6,426 of CAIYMY010000022.1, forward strand.
CCATGATGGTTTGCGTGCGTTCCAGCTTCAGCTTCGGGTCATAGCCCTCACAAAACGCGCCATCACGATTGCAGGACAGAACCGCACCTAATTCTGCCAGCCCCATGGCGCGATACATCTCCGCATAGCGGCAGCGCGTCACGTTGAAGTCATAATGCTTGGTATCCTTGCGCAGCGTTTCGATCTGCAGCGCATCCCCCTTGGTCCATAACGGCTGAAGGGAGATGAAATGCTCCAAGGATGGCTTCCCATCCGGCCCTTGCTTGGCCATTTCCGCCGCCGTTTCCTTGGAAAGCTTGATGATGGCTGCGGATAGGATGGATTTCGCCTTATCCTCTCCGAGTTGCGCCTTCATCTCCTCATAAATGCCCTTGGCGAAGGCGGCTTCGATCCGCCGCTGTTCAAGAATCCCTAATGCTTCTTCTGCCATATCGGCCCCCTGGGTTACCTGGACAGCTTAGCGGGGCTGGGGCGCGGGATAAGCCCAAAAAATAACATAAAGACATCTTTATATGCTTCTTTCCCTCTAGCCCCACCCCGCGCCACGTGTTACCCGCCCCCCATCAAACGGAGAATTTGCCATGGCCACCGCCGATTACATCGTGAAAGACCTTTCCCTCGCCGCCTGGGGGCGGAAGGAAATCTCGATGGCTGAAGATGAAATGCCCGGCCTGACGGCGGTGCGCGCTGAATATGGCGCCGCCCAGCCGCTCAAGGGTGCCCGCATCGCGGGCTGCCTGCACATGACCATCCAAACGGCGGTGCTGATTGAAACACTGAAGCACCTTGGCGCCGATGTGCGCTGGTCTTCCTGCAATATCTTCTCAACCCAGGATCACGCCGCCGCGGCCATTGCCGAAACCGGCACGCCGGTTTTCGCTGTGAAGGGCGAAACACTGCCGGAATATTGGGAATATGTGCAGCGCACGCTGGAATGGGCCGATGGTGGTGAACCCAATGTGCTGCTCGATGATGGCGGCGACATGACGCTGCTGGTCCATTACGGGCTACGCGCCGAACAGGGCGATACTGCGTTCCTGGATAAGGCGACAAATGAGGAAGAGGAAGTCTTCTTCGCCCTCATCAAAAAATGCCTGAAGACCAAGCCGGGCTGGTTTGCGAAGCTTGCTGCTGCCATCAAGGGCGTTTCGGAAGAAACCACCACGGGCGTGCATCGGCTTTACGTGATGGCCAAGGAAGGGCGCCTGCTTTTCCCGGCGATCAATGTGAATGACAGCGTGACGAAGTCGAAATTCGAC
>CAIYMY010000023.1 GCA_903927465.1 uncultured Rhodospirillales bacterium
AATGGCTTGCAGCCCTTGCATGCTCGCCATTTCCTCATCGCTGAAGGGCTCATCCATGCCCTTGCTCGCGAAATCAAAATTCAGCGCTTCTGACAGCAAGGATAGTGCATCAATTTCCAAGGGCAGGCTTGCGATCAGCGCGGCCTTGTCTTCGGCCTCCGTCTTGGTCGCGGCGCAGATCGGGGAGATCAGCGTTGCCACCTTCACATGATCCGGATTGCGCCCGGCATCCGCGATCATGTGCTTGAATTCGGCATATTCCTTCGCGCCAGAAGCGACATCGTGATAGGCAACAAAGACCAGCTCTGCCCAGCGTGCGGAAAAGCGCTTGCCGCGCCCGCTGCTGCCAGCCTGGATCACAACGGGCCGGCCCTGCGGGCTGCGCGGCACGGTGAAAGGCCCGCGTGATTTCAGGAATTGCCCGCGATAATCCAAGCGCCGCACCTTATCGCCATCAGCGAAGCGGCCAGAAGCCTTGTCCACAATCAGCGCATCCGGGTCCCAGGCATCCCAATGACCCAGCACGATTTCGACGAACTCATCAGCGCGATCATAGCGCCGGTCATGTTCCATCATTTCATCATGGCCCATATTGGCCGCTTCGCCGTCATTCAGCGATGTCACCACATTCCAGGCCGCGCGCCCGTTGCTCATCAGATCAAGCGTCTGCATGGTGCGCGCGACATGGAAGGGCTCGTAATAAGTGGTGGACGCAGTGGAGCCGAGGCCAAGGCGCGAGGTGACCGCGGCCATCATCGTCAGCGTCACAATGGGATCAAGCTTCACGCAGCGAATGCCATGTTCCACCGTGTGGTGATGGTCATTGCCGTAGCGATCCGGCATGGAGAGCCGGTCATCGAAAAAGCCAAGGTCGAATTTGCCGGCTTCCAGGATGCGGGCGATTTCCTGATAAAAATCAGCGGTCAGGAAATCCGTACGCGATAGCGGGTGCCGCCAGGAACTGGCGTAATTGGTGCAGTTCTGCGCCTGCATGAAGCCGACAAGATGCATTTGCCGCATGGCCCGTTCCTACCCTTTGAGTGAGAACAGTTTTGCACCTTGGCGGACAGCGTCAACCTGCCTTTACGTTGTACTCAACCCAGCGCCGCGACCCCCGGCAATTCCTTGCCTTCCAGCCATTCCAAAAACGCGCCGCCGGCGGTCGAGACATAGCTCATGCGTTCCAGCACGCCGGCATGGCGGAGTGCCGCCACCGTATCGCCACCACCCGCGATGGATTTCAGCGCGCCGGATTGTGTGAGTGCGGCCACGGTTTGCGCCGCCGCCACTGTTGCCGAATCAAAGGGCGCGGTTTCAAACGCGCCGAGCGGACCGTTCCAGACCAGGGTGGATGCAGTGCGGAGCCGCGCTTCCAACATGGCCTCGGTTTCCGGCCCGACATCCAGCGCCATCATGTTTCCAGGCACATCATCCATGCCCACGGTGCGGGTTGGCGGATTGGCGCGGAATTCCTCAGCCACCACCAGATCAACCGGCAGCAGGATTTCGCAATTGGCGGCCTTGGCCTGCTCCAGGATCTGGCGCGCCGTTGCGTGCATCTCGGCTTCTTGCAGGGATTTGCCCATGCCATGACCCTGCGCGGCGAGGAAGGTATTGGCCATGGCGCCGCCAATCACCAGCACGTCCACCTTGCTGCAAAGATTGCCAAGCAATTCAAGCTTGGTCGAAACCTTGGCGCCGCCCACAATCGCCACCACCGGCCGCGCGGGATTGCCGAGCGCCGCATCCAGCGCCTTCAATTCCGCTTCCATGAGCCGCCCGGCATAGGCCGGCAGCAACCGCGCCACCCCTTCCGTGCTGGCATGGGCGCGATGGGCGGCGGAGAACGCGTCATTCACGAAAGCATCGCCAAGCTTGGCGAGTGCGGCCGCCATGGTGGGGTCATTCTTTTCTTCGCCGGGATGAAAGCGCGTGTTTTCCAGCAGCAACACACCACCTTCGGGCAAAGCGGCCACGGCCGCTTCGGCTTCTGCGCCCACGCAATCATCGCACCAGGTAACCGGGCGATGGAGCGCTGCCGCCAAGGCTTCCTGCATGGGCTTTAACGACATTTCCGGCACGCGTTTGCCTTTGGGGCGATCGAAATGGCTCAGCACCACAACGCGGGCACCTTTTTGCGCCAATTCCGCGATGGTCGGGCAAAGCCGTTCGATGCGGGTGCGATCCGTGATGCGGCCATCCTTGACTGGCACATTC
>CAIYMY010000024.1 GCA_903927465.1 uncultured Rhodospirillales bacterium
GCAAAGGCACCGGCAAAAACCGCCAAATCCAGCGACGAAACTTCATTGACGCGCAGCGGCAACACGCGCGCCGGCAAGCCATCACCATGCCGGGCGAGGGCATCAATCAAAGCCTCCCCATGCGCATCATCATGCAGCAACACCACCGGCGCCTCACCGCCTGCATCGGCATAGGTCAGCAAAAGCCGCCGCAACCGCCGCAACAAAGCCTGGGTCGGCGGCAGCGCATAAGTCGCGGCACCCGTCGGGCAGACCGCGGCACAGGCACCGCAACCCGCGCAAACCTCCGCGCTGATCACCACCTGGTCCTTGAGCGTACCCGTGCCCGGCGTAATGGCGCCGGTCGGGCAGAGATCAAGGCAGCGCGTGCAGCCTTCGCGCTTGTTGCGCGCATGGGCGCAAAGTTTGCCGTCAAAACCGACGAAACGCGGCTTGTCGAAACTGCCAACCAATTCGCCCGCGGCCACAATGGCGCGCTCCAGTGCCGCCGCATCGGCGGGATCGGCGCGCAGATACCCTTGCCGCACCTCATGCGCCGGAAACAGAGGCGCGGCGCCGGTCAGATCCAGGATGATATCCGCCCGGCTGATCGCGCCATCCTTGCCCTTGCCCCAGGCATAAGCGGCGCGAGAAGATGGGCTCGGCGCCGCAGCGCCATCCACGGTCACTTCAAAAGCACCGAGATAACCGTTTGCCGCGCGCGCCCGGCCTCGCATGACGGGAAAATCCGCCTGACGCGGCGGCGCCACCGGCACCTCCCCGCTCAGCAGGACAGTGATATCGAGCTTTTCCTGCAAGCGGGCGGCGGCGGTCAGCGCCACCTCATCCCGGCCCAGCACCAGGGTGATGCCCGCGCTTTCCAGGCTGACCAGGGGAATTTCCGGCATGGGTTCGGCCGCGGCGGCGATCAGCGCGGCCATTTTCGGCCCGGCCTGCTTGCCCTCAGCCGACCAGCCTGCGGTCTCGCGGATATTGACGAAAAGCGGGGTGGCGGCGCCGGCGGCCTCGGCTTCTTGTGCGAACAGCGGGGCTTGGGCGGTGCAGGCGATGGTGAGTGGCCGGCCGGTGGCGAGCGCGGCTTCGAAGCGATCAAGCTGGGCCAGGCAAAGCTGCTCGGCGCCACGGATTTCAACGTCAGCGCCGCAGCCGCGCGCCAAGGCCTTGCCATCCAGCAGCATGGTATCTTCGCAGCTACACACCAGGGCGATCCGCCCCTTTTCCCCTGACATGATGTTCTATCCTATCCCCCAGGCTGTGAAGTCTGCCATGCGCGGCATATATGGCACTCAAGACAGGCTGACGAGGGATGGCGCCAGATTGACCGAGGATTTGCCCGCATTGCCGAGTGTTTTCACGCCGATCATCGCGTTGCGCGAAGGCGGCGATGCGCTGGCGCATGCCTGCGCTGTTGCCCCGGAAAAAGGCGCGGGCACGCTGGTATGGGTGCGGTCCTGGGCGCGGGCGGAAGCCGCGATTGTGCTGGAACCGGAAGAAGCCCTGCCTGCCGCCAGGCTTGCCTTGCATGCGGCCAGCGTCGCTTTGGCCGATGCACTTGGCGCCTATGGCCCGCCCGATATTCCGCTAATTTTCGATTGGCCCGCCCGGCTTCGCCTGAATGGCGCCCTGGTCGGGCAAACCCGCCTTGGCTTGCCTGCTGGTCTCGCGCCGGATGCCACGCCACCCTGGCTCGTGGTCGGGATGGAACTCCGCTTCGCCGAATATGCCGATGCCGAACCCGGCGAACGCCCGGATCGCACATCCCTGCTGGCGGAGGGTTATGATGATGTAACCCCCGCTTTGCTGGTCGCTGCCTGGGCGCGGCATTTCATGGCGACGGTCGCGGATTGGCAGGGGCGCGGGGTGAAAACGCTCGCCGAACGCTATCTGGCGCGGCTTGACCCCAAGCTTGGCGCCGGCGCGCGGCGCGGCATTGTGCCGGCCAGCGGCGATCTGGTGCTGGAAGGCGGGGAAGGGCGCGAAACCCTGTCGCTCGCGGAGGCTTTGGCATGACCCGGCTGCCCCGCACCATCCGCCTTGATGCCTCAGACACCGTGATTTTCGACCAGGCGGCGGAGCCCGGCGAATGGGCCGTGCCCGGTGGCTTTGCCTTCTGGGATGAAGACACAGCGCAAATGTCCGGCAAGCGGCGGCAAGCCTTTCGCGGCGGCTTCCTCGGCCTTGGCAGCTTCGGCTGGGCAACTTTGGTTGAGGTGGCGGAAGCCAGCGCCGCTGACCGCGCCACAGCCTTGGCCGCGCTTGCCGCGCATATCCACCTGGTCCATGGCGCGCCGGATGAAGCAGCGGCGCTTGCCGCCGCTGAGGAGGAATTGGCCTTTGCCGAACAGCTTTGTGATCACCCGCCCGGCACGGTGCTGGCTTTGACGCGCAGCATTGAAGGCGGCGAACAGCGCGAACGCTTCCGCACGCTGCATCTGCGCGCCGAACAGCATCGCAGTTTTGAGAGCCTGCCGGTTTTCGCGAGTGTGGAGACCCATGGCGAGGAAGATGATGAACCCATCCTGCGCCCTGATCTGACAAAAATCGGAAAGCGCGAAGCATGAGTGCCATGCTCTCCCCCGGCGATTTCTGGGTCGCTTCCGGGCATCATTTGTGTGAGGCTGCGCCGCATGGCCGGCTGCGTGCCACGCCAGATTTGTGGCGTGCCTTTCTGGCCCGGCCGGAATTGGTGCCGCCGGCGGAAGCCTGCCCTGCTGAAATCGCCTTGCATGAGGCGCTGTTGTCGGCCCCTGAACAGCCAGTGGAAGCCGCGCGAATTGCTACCCTTGCCGATGCGGATGCGCAGGAAAACTGGCGGCATTTCCTGGGCTTTCGTGATCGCGTTTCTGCTGCGTCCAGCCTGGAAGAAGCTTGGCTTGCGCTTTACCGGGGCGACGTCGGCGGCATCCCGCCCATCTTCCTGCAAATGCTGACGCATCTTGTGGCCCGCGCTGCGATGGAAGGGGAGGGCGATTCCTTCGCACTCCGTGCCGCTGAGCTTTTCTATCGCCCGCAACGCGCTGCCATCAATCAGGGCTCGCTATTGCTGGCGGATGAGGAAGTGCTGGAAATGCGTGGCCGCGATGGTGGCTTTGGCGCGATCGGGCAATTGCTGGTCGAAGCTGGCGCGCCGCCGCGCGAGGTCGAAATTGATGTGCTGTCCGACATCAATGGGCATCTGTATCACGGGCGATCGGATGCGCATGATTTTGCTTTGGATATCGCGGAGGGCCGTCCCGGCCAGCAGGGGCTGGCGCGCGCCATCTCGCGCTTCATCCGGCATTTGTTTGGCGAGGAAGTGACGATCCGCGCCGTGCCCACCATCGAAGATCGCGATTGGCGCTGGCATATCGGGCTTGATACGGAAGCCACATCCATCACCAATGATCTCTGGCAGGGCAAGAAAGTGGCGC
>CAIYMY010000025.1 GCA_903927465.1 uncultured Rhodospirillales bacterium
AGCAGATCGCCCACGCGCTTCAGCAGCGCGATATCCTCTGGCCGGTAATAGCGCCGCCCGCCGCCACGCTTCAGCGGCTTCAGCTGCGGGAATTTGCTTTCCCAAAAACGCAAAACATGTTGCGGGATATTCAAATCATCGGCGACTTCACTGATGGTACGAAACGCGGTTGGCGCCTTGCGCGGGCGCCCCTTGTCATCCGCATCATCAGCATCGCTCATGCTTCGTCTTCCGCTTCTTCATTGTTGATGCGCGCCTTCAGCACTTGTGAAGGGCGAAAGGAAAGCACCTTGCGCGGCAGGATCGGCACTTCAACGCCAGTCTTGGGGTTGCGGCCAATGCGCTGGCCTTTCTGACGCACGAGGAAGGTCCCGAAGGAAGAAATCTTCACCGAATCACCGGTTTCCAGCACGGCTGAAATACGTTCCAGCACGTTCTCCAACAGATCTGCGCTTTCATTGCGCGAAAGCCCAACCTGCGCATAGATCGCCTCAGCCAGATTGGCACGGGTGACGGTTTCCATTTTTTCAGTCCCAGATTGTCCCTGTTGAATAAAGCAAACCGGCTTCCCGCGGCGCCGTCAACCACTCAGGGCATGAATTCTCAGAAACGTGCAATGGCAGACCCCCAGGTCAGCCCCCCGCCAATGGCTTCCATCACAACCAGATCGCCATTCCTGATGCGGCCATCGCCCCGCGCTTCCGCCAGCGCGAGTGGAATGGAAGCCGCCGAGGTATTGGCATGGCGGTCCACTGTTACCACCACACGCCCCGGTTGCAGGTTCAATTTCTTGCCCATGGCTTCAATAATGCGCAGATTCGCCTGATGCGGCACCAGCCAATCAATATCGGCATGCGTCAGCTCATTGGCCGCCAGCGCCTCATCCACCACCGCCGCCAATTTGGAAACAGCGTGGCGGAACACCTCCTTGCCGGCCATGCGCAACAGGCCAGTGCCGCCAGTGGAACCAGCACCACCTTCGACCGCCAGGATATCCCCATGCCGGCCATCGGCGTGCAAATGCGTTGATAGCAGGCCGCGATCCTTATTAGTGCCGGCGCCCTCTCCGGCGCTCAACAGCACGGCCCCGGCGCCGTCACCAAACAGAACGCAAGTGCCGCGATCGGTCCAATCCACGATACGAGTATAAACCTCGGCGCCGATTACCAGCACGTGGCGGGCATGGCCCGCGCGCATCATCGCTTCAGCAACGGAAAGCCCATAGATGAAACCGGTACACGCCGCGGTGATGTCAAAGGCAAAGCCGGGGCCAGCGCCAATCTTGGCCTGCACGCGCGCAGCGGTTGCGGGAAAGCCGGAATCGGGGGTGGTGGTGGCAACGATAATGCCATCCACTTGCGCAGCCGGCACACCAGCATCGGCCAAGGCAGCGCGCGCGGCGGCGGCAGCCAGATCAGAAGCGGCTTCGTCCGGCGCAGCAACATGGCGGAACTTGATCCCCGTGCGTTCCTGAATCCAGACGTCAGAGGTTTCAAGCCCGTGCCGCGCCGCCAATTCATCATTGGAAAGCCGCAAAGGGGGAAGGTAGCCGCCGCAACCGGCGATCAACGCACGCATGACCATGGCGCTAAGCTACATCAAGATGGCGAAGGCGCCAGCCTCTTGCGGCTAGCAAGCCGATCAAATCCATCCCGAATGCGATCATTATAGCCATGTGTCACCATATCCATGGCCACATCAACGGCATGGGCGAAGCCCAGCGCATCCGTTCCACCATGGGATTTCACCACCACGCCATTCAGCCCAAGCAGGATGGCGCCATTATAGCGGCGCGGGTCCATCCATTCGCGCAGCCGATCCAGGGCGGGCCGCGCCAGCAAATAGCCAAGCCGTGCGGGCACGCTGCTGGTGAAGACCTGGCGCAGCAAATCACGCATCAGCTTCAGTGCCCCTTCGCCGGTTTTCAGCGCGACATTGCCGGTAAAGCCATCCGTCACCACCACATCCACGGTGCCCGCGGTAATGTCATGGCCTTCGATGAAGCCACGAAACTGCGCGCCCACATGGGAATCCCTCAGGATTTCAGCGGCGGCACGCACGCGGTCATCGCCCTTCAATTCCTCACTGCCAACATTGAGCAAGCCGATACTGGGCATGGTCAGCCCCAATGCCACGCGGGCAAAGGCGTCACCCATGATGGCGAATTCCACCAAATTGCGCGCATCGCATTGCACATTGGCGCCAAGATCCAGCAGCACCACATCGCCGCGCGCGGAAGGACCAATCGCCGCCAGCGCCGGGCGATCAATTTCCGGCATGGTCTTGATGATAATCTTGGCCAGCGCCATCAGCGCCCCGGTATTGCCGGCGGAAACAATACCCGATGCTTCGCCAGCCGCCACCGCATCAATGGCTATGCGCATGGAAGAACCACGCATGCGCAGCGCCGCTGTTGGCTTCAAATCACCGGAAATAACTTCGGGGGCATGGCGCAGGCTGCATACCTTGGCGGCGCGCTTGCGCAGCGCCAAGGCACCACCAACCCGCGCTTCATCGCCCACCAGTAGAAAACGCGCACCCGGGTGCCGCTCGGCGGCCAATTCCAGACCATCAATCACGACTTCCGGTGCCGCATCCCCGCCCATGGCATCAATCGCCAGGGAGAAAGCGGGCCCTGTATCAGCCACTTCGGGAGCCTCGGCGCCCTGGAATGCGCCGGATCAGAGCCGGACGGCCGGCTTCAGACGATCCGCCGCCACCACTTCACGGCCATCATAATAGCCGCAATGGGAGCAGACATGATGCGGGCGCTTCAATTCACCGCAATTGGCGCATTCATGATGCGCAGAGCTGGTAAGCGCATGATGGCTGCGACGCATGCCGCGGCGGGAAGGCGAAGTCTTCTTTTTCGGAACGGCCATGGCGCCGGGTCTCTTTCACTCAAGCGAAACTGTGGATTTGAACAAGGGCGGGCACTTAGCATCACCTGCACGGGGGCGCAAGCATGCTGGCCGGGCAACCGCCAAGGCTAGGCCGTGACGGGGGAGCCCACTGGGGAGCCCACTGGGGAGCCCACTGGGGAGCCCACTGGGGAGCCCACTGGCCAGACCGGGCCAAGCGACTGACTGACCGCGAAGCGCGGCATAAATGATACCATGAGCCCCCCTTGCCGAACCAGTCCTTGGGCGCTAATACCGCGCCTCTTCCCCGGGGGGCCATAGCTCAGTTGGGAGAGCGCTTGAATGGCATTCAAGAGGTCAGGGGTTCGATTCCCCTTGGCTCCACCATTCCTTGGACATCGCTGAAATCACGCTGAAATGCGGCTATCCGGGTCTCCGGCGGGGAAGGCTGCCATATAGCCCAGGATCAGGTCGCGGGATCGGAAGCGGCCCGCGAATTGCGCCTCCTCCTCCCGCTGGATGATTGGGAAGGTGGAAAGGATATAGGCCGCGTCATCCCGGTTCAGGCCATAAAGCAGAAAGAACAGCGCATCCAACCGGGCGCGCAGATGGAGCCTTTCTTCCGCATCCCAGGCGAAGGGGGCGCCCTGATGGCCCATATCCTCGGCAAAGGGTTTCAGGTCATGCGCGGTATAGGAAAGGCGCAGCACATGGTCGCGGATGATGGCCTCGGCTGAGGTGGCGCCGATGGGGCGGGCGAAGGCTTCAAGGGGCAGGATCGGCAGTTGTTCAAGCACAAACAGATTGAGGTTGTTGCCGTGAAGCTTCTGCCGCGAGATGAAATCCAGCGGGAAGGAATTGAGATTCGCCAGCAGCAGCGGCGCCCAGCGGCTGTAGGAACGATCGGCCTCTTCGCGATCAAGTATCGGTAGGCTGTTTCCATAGCCAGCGCGCGGCACAATGGCGCAGATAATGGTGCGGGCATTCGTTGCCGCTGAGATGTGCTTAAGCCCCAAGGTCCAATCTTGGCGAACCTCCGAAATGTGAGCGGAGTCTATCCAAAATTGCGGGTTCGGCATCCAAGTCGGGTTAGCATGTTGCTCATCCGTCGTTGTCTCTGGCTGTGCCGGGCGGCTGATATTCTCTGGGTTCACCGTGACTGAGGCGGCGCGGTGGTCATAAGCCTGGACCATCTTCCCTTCGTAAAGCGGCGCCCATTCCGTTGCGCCCTTCTTCCAACGGTTCGGCGCGACGCGATAGGCGCCGGCCTTCTGCAATTCGGCCTCGGTCAGGAACTTGTCGCTGTCATTCGTCATGTGGAACATGGTCGCGTAGCGCACCGGCCAAACACGCTGATGGGGCGTGCTGCGCTGATCTACCAGCACCGGCACGCGCCGATAAACCGCGAGCGTAATCTCGGCATCGCGGGTGCCACGAAACACCGGCGCCGTGCCGGTATTGGGATTGACCGCGGCAAAATCCTCGGGCGAGAGCGCCAGCCCGGAAGCCTCGGCTTCCTCCGCGCTTTGGGCGAAAAAGGCGCAGGCAGCAGCATCAAAGCGCCGCGCCGGCCCGCCAGCGATCAGGGCGGCAAACTTGAAGCGGCTATCCACATCCGGAAAAAACGGATCAAAGCCAAGGCGCGTGCGGCGGTTTTCAAAATCAAATAGCGCCCCAAGCCGCCCGGTGGTGGCGATGCTGCGGAAGAACGCCGCCGCGCCCTTATCGGCGGCAATGCCGGAAGGCACCAGCAGCCCGACAATCCCCTCGGCCTTCACCAGCCGCAAGGCGCGTTCCACAAATAGCGCGTAAAGGTTGGTGTCGCCGCCTGACAGCAGAGGGTAGGCCCCGCAGGATCGTGCGACGCTGGCCGATGCCTCGGCTACCCAAGCCGCCCGGTCATAGTCGGCAGCCAAATCGCCATCCTTCTTACGGATCGCAGCTACCATCCTTGCCCGATCCGATGCGCGTTGCTGGCGCGCAATTTCTGGCGCGCGGGCAGCAAACCATTCGACCTCCTGCAGTTTGATCCGGTCCCATGGCGGGTTACCGATCACGGCATCGAAGCCGCCGGCGGTGCGCCGCGCTTCCCATCCGGTCCAAACACCTGGGAAAGCCAATTCCCAATGCAAAAAGCGACAATCCCGGCTGAGCGCCCGCGCTTTGGCCAGGCTTTCGCTTGCCACACGGAAGGCTTCGCTGGCCGGTATGCGCTTCCTGCCCTTGCGAATATCAGGCGCTTCCGGCCCAGGGGCAGAAAGTGATACCTCCCCATTCGCCAAAAGCACCGGGTCGCCATAGGCACCGGACAGAAGATTGCCGCGGGCAATCGTGTTCAGATCATCGCCGGTGGCAAGCCACCTGTCCGCATGCCAAAGGTCCAGGAAGGCTTGCAGGCGCCGCGTCTGGTCCTCCATCACATCAAAGAACACTTTGCTCTGCGTAACCTCGGCAATATCCGCATCGCTCAAAGTTTCGATATTCGCCATGGCGCCGGCTGATCGTGACGCTTGGGTCAGAACATCGGCGGGCGGCAAAATGCCATAACGCGTGCTCTGTTCTTCCAAGACGGGTTGCACAAATTCGCCAAACAGGCTGTTGCCTGCCCGCAGGTGATGATCCAGGAAGGAAAGCGGCGCGCCAACGGTGAAGGAATGTAGCCACAAGGAAAGCTTGGCCAATTCCACCGCCATGGGATTCATATCGGCGCCATAGATCACGCGCTTCAGCACAATGCGCCGGACAAGGTGGCGGTCATCCAGATGTTCGTCGCGCACCTCCCAGCCATTGGCCTCAGCCTGGGCGCGGATATGGCCGCGAATGGCCTCGATCTTTGCGGAAAGGGGGGAAGCGTAATCGCCCCATGGGACCAGCGCGGCGGCTTCCTGCTGCGCGGCCAGGGTTTCATCCGTCAGCCAATCCACCAGCGATACAAGGAAATGCCCGGACCCCATGGCAGGATCAAGCACACGAAGCGCAAGGAACGCCTCGGCCGGGTCATGCCGGCGGAGATCCGCAAGGCGCTGGTCTTTGGGCCGATGGTCTGATTTCAGGCGGTCCGACGCTTCGCTGAAGGCCGTGCGGCGTTCTGCCAGCAATGGGCCAATGGCGCGGCGGATGATCAGGCGGACCAATTCTTCCGGCGTGTAATAGCTGCCCGAATTCTTGCGCGCGAAGGCATTGAGCCGTGTTGTTACGCCCGCCCCTTCCGCCACCACATCAAATTCCAGCAGGCGTTCATAAATGGACCCAAGCTGCTGCACCGAAAGATCGCGGAAATTGATCAGGCGCCGCGCGCCAGACGCACCCTCTCGGGAAAGATCATCCAACAGGTCGCCCATGATGGCATCGGGTAGCCGCGCGCGGCCCAGCAAGAGTGCGGCAGAGGCCGAAAACAAGCCACCATTATAGGGCGGCAGCCCAAGTGAGGAATCGCCCACATCTATGGCGCGGCAGAGCGCTGTCAGGTCATCCCACCAGCGGGTGAGGCTGGCTGAAAGGGGGCGGGCTTGGTCTCGTGCCTCGGCGGCCTGCGTGCGAAGGCGCTGCAAGCCATAGGCAGCGTAACCGGCATGGCGCACCGGCAGCAGGTCTCGGTCTTCCGCGTAAAGGATAAACAGCAAGCGATAGAGCAGGATCAGCGCCGCTTCCCGCGCTTCCGCGCGCCAGGCTGCATCCGCGGGCTTGGCCGCCGGGTCATGTGCCGCGAGCGCCGAGACAAGGCGGGGGAAAACCCGATCAAACACCGCTTCCGAAAGTGCTGCGGTAATGCGCTGTTCGTAACGGCGCCCCTCATCCAAGGCGAGGTCGAGGAAGGTTTTGCCGGCAGGCCCGGAAGCCTCAAGCGCTTCACGCCGGAACAGCAGCAGGAAAGCGCGCAGCAGATCAAGCGTCTCGCTATCCCCCTTGGCAGCACCTTCCAGCAGCGCCGGCAGGTCAAAGCCGACAAAGCCTTCCGCGCGGCTGCGCGCGCCATGGAAGTAAAGCCGCCAGAAGCGCCCATTGGTGAGCAAGCCCCAGCGCACCGCCCCGCCTGAGGCTGGCTCGGCCAAGGCAAGGTAGCGCAGGATTTGCGATGCGGGCGTGCCGCCCTTGCCGCTGCCCCGGTCCAGCGGCGTTTCGCGCGCTTCACTTTCCACCACCACGGCGGCAAGGCGGTAACGGTCCCCAGGGGTGGCAATGGCAGCGGCTTCGGCGTGATTGGCGCTTGAGGTGAAAAGCAGCGCATCGGGAATGTCTCGGTGCCCGCCGCCTGCGGCCTGTTGCGGCAAGTGATACCAGCCAAGCAGGTCCAGCACGGGGCGGATGAAGGCTTGTTCGGTTGTTGCCTCATTCGGCCTGGCCATGGCGGCGAGGGAAAGCCAAAGCGCGCTTAGCCTTTCGGCCTTGGCGGCCACCTGCGCGGCATCCATGCCCCGCCATTCTGGCGTTTCGCGCATGCCTTCGCGCAGATAGAATTCCGAAAGCAGGCTACCCGCGATCAAGATTTTCTCCCCATCAGAATTTCAAGCCAAGCCCAGGCACTTGGCGGGTCGGAGAAGGCTACCACGAAAAAGGTAACACCAACGATCACCCTGGCCTGCCTTGCCTTGACGACGCAAGCCTCACCGCATCATCCCTGCCGCGCATTCCCGTAACCTATCCCCCTCCGCCCGCGCCTCAGTCGGCCCTTTGGCAAGGAAAAGCCGCGCCCAAACGCAGCAGAAACCGTGAAATAATGGTAAGATTTTCATTCCATTTGCCTGTTTTACCGGATATAGTCTCGCCATGGACGATATAGACCGGAATATCCTGCTGGAATTGCAAGGCAATGGCGCGGCGGGGTTGGCGGAACTCGCGAAGGTGGCGGGGCTTTCCGTCTCAGCCACCGCGGAACGCGTGAAACGCCTTGAAGAACGCGGCACGATCAGGGGTTGGCGGGCGGATTTGAACCCGGAAGCGGTGGGTTGCCCACAGCTCGCCTGGGTTTTTGTCATGCTGCAATCGGGCGCCGAACAAGGCTTTGTGTCCGCCATGTCGCAGGAAGAAGCGGTGCTGGAATGCCACGCCATTTCCGGGCGCTGGTCTTACCAGTTGAAGCTGCGCCTGCCGGATTTGGCGGCGGTGGATAGTTTCACCAATGGCACGCTGCGCGCTTTGCCTGGCGTGATGCGCACGGAAACCCTTGTCGGGCTGGTGACGCATAAGGAAACCAGCGCTCTCCCGATTGCTCCGGCGGATGAGGAAGAATAGCGCCGTCGGCCCAACACTGCGGGGGTGGCGCCGATGAGCCGCCGCGCGCTTGAAATCACGCCCGAATTGATGCTGCGCGCCTATGGCGCCGGGCTTTTCCCGATGGCGGAAGGAAGAGGCAGCAAGAAGCTCCATTGGTTGGACCCCGCGCTGCGGGGGATACTGCCGCTGGATCACGGGTTTCACCTGTCGCGGCGGTTGCGGCGCACTGTGCTTTCCGGCCGCTTCAGCGTGACCGCGGATCAGGATTTTGCCGGCGTTATTGCGGGCTGCGCGGAACCCGCGCCGGGGCGCGCCGATACCTGGATCAATGACGAAATCGAAACGCTTTTCACCGCGCTGCATCGCATGGGTTCTGCCCATTCCGTCGAAGTCTGGCAGGATGGCGCGCTGATGGGTGGGCTTTATGGCGTGCGGATCGGCGGCGCGTTTTTTGGGGAGAGTATGTTCTCCCGCACCACCGATGCGTCCAAAGTGGCGTTGGTGCAGCTTGTGGCGCGGCTCAGGCTTGGTGGCTTCACGCTATTGGACACGCAATTCCTGACCGCGCATCTGGCCCGCTTCGGCGCGGTGGAAGTCCCCAAGGGCGACTATAAGCGCCGGCTTGAAGCGGCGATTGCCGTGCCGGCGCAATGGCTGCCAGCCCCTGATCCTGCGCTGCTGGAAGCAGAAATTCGCGCGATGCGGAGTTCAGGCTTTGATCAGCCCGCTCATGGGGCTTGACGCATCCGCGCTGTAATTGCGCGGCATGCGCCCCGCGAGGAAGGCATGGCGCCCGGCTTCCACCGCAGCTTTCATGGCGCGCGCCATGCGCACCGGATTTTTCGCATGCGCAATAGCGGAATTGAGCAGCACGGCATCACAGCCAAGCTCCATCGCCAAAGCAGCATCAGACGCCGTTCCAATACCGGCATCCACCAGCACGGGCACCTTGGCCTCGCGCTTGATGGCGCTGATCATATAAGGGTTCACAACCCCCATGCCGGACCCAATCGGCGCGCCCAAGGGCATGATGGCAACGCAGCCCATATCTTCCAAGCGCTTCGCCGCCAGCGGGTCATCCGCGCAATAGACCATCACCTGAAAGCCATCGGAGATCAGCGCTTCCGCCGCTTCAAAAGTGGCCGGCATATCGGGATACAGGAAGGGCGCCGGGCCCAACACTTCCAGCTTCACCAGATTCCACCCCCCGGCTTCCCGCGCCAGGCGCAGCGTGCGCACCGCGTCCTTAGCCGTATGGCAGCCGGCCGTATTGGGCAGATAGGTATAGCGCTTGGGGGAGACGTAATCCTGCAGCATCGGCGCCTTGGGGTCCGACAGGTTCACCCGGCGCACCGCCACGGTGACGATCTCAGCGCCCGAGGCTTCAATCGCGGCGGCGGTTTCCTCCAAATCCTTGTAGCGGCCCGTGCCCACGATCAGGCGGGATTGGAAGCGCTGGCCGGCGACCTGCCAGCTATCATCATCCGTGTCAGACATGCTCAGCCGCCCCCGATGAAGTGAACGATTTCAAGCCTATCGCCCTCGGCCAAGGCAACGGCGGCATAGGTGGAACGCGGCACGATTTCCTCATTACGTTCGACCGCCACCTTGCGCGTATCCAGCCCAATGGCGGCCAGCAGCTCCGCCACGGTGGCGCCCTGGGGCATCTGGCGGGTTTCTCCATTCACGGAAATGGCGATGGCGGACATGGGCCCAATGTGGCGGGCCAAGGGCGGAAGGGCAAGCGCCAGCCCCGCTTGCCCGGCTTGGACCCCCCGTGCTAGCGCAAATGCTCGTTCAATCCGCAAGGGAAGCGCCGTGACCCCGCCTTTGATCGCCGTGCTGAACGGCCCGAACCTGAACATGCTTGGCGTGCGAGAGCCCGAAAAATACGGCACCGCCACGCTGGATGATGTGGAAGCGCTTTGCGCGGAAGTGGCGGATGAGCTTGGCCTCGCCATTGATTTCCGCCAAACGAATAGCGAAGGCGAATTAGTGACCTGGGTACAGGAATGCCGCGGGCGTGCTGCCGGCATCATCATGAATCCGGCGGGCTATACCACTACGTCCATCGCCGTGATGGATGCGCTTTTGGCCGTTGGTGTGCCGGTGATTGAAGTGCACATCACGAATATCCATCGCCGGGAGGAATTCCGGCATCACAGTTTCATTTCCAAGGCCGCGACCGGCGTGATTTGCGGGCTTGGGGTAGAAGGCTATGCGCTGGCGATTCGTGCCATGGCTGGCTTGATCGCACAGGATGAGGAAGCATGACCAAGGACCTGCAATTCGACCCGGCGACGATCCGGGAATTGGCGCAAATCCTGCGTGAGAGCGACCTGACCGAAATTGAGCTGGTTGATAATGACATGCGGGTCAAGCTGGTGCGCCAGGTGACCGTGGCCGCCATGGCGATGCCGATGGCCGCTGCCCATGCCGGGCCGGCTGTCACAGCCCTGACACCCGCGCCCGCAGCGCCCGCCGCTGAGATTGACGCGGACCATCCCGGCGCGGTGAACAGCCCCATGGTGGGCGTTGCCTATCTTTCCGCTGAACCCACAGCCGCGCCCTTCGTGACGCTGGGCAGCAAGGTCACGCAAGGCCAGACTCTGCTGCTGATTGAGGCGATGAAGACCTATAACCAGATCAAGGCGCCGCGCGCCGGCACGGTGACGCGCATTCTGGTTGAAAGCGGCACGCCGGTGGAATTCGGCGAACCGCTGATGATTGTTGAGTGATGGTGCAGGCAGCCGGGGAGGCCACGCCATGTTCGGTAAGGTTCTGATCGCCAATCGGGGTGAGATTGCGCTGCGCGTCCATCGCGCCTGCCAGGAAATGGGCATACGCACCGTGGCGGTGCATTCCACCGCGGATGCGACCGCGATGCATGTGCGCTTTGCCGATGAAAGCGTGTGTATTGGGCCGCCGGCCGCGCGCGATTCCTATTTGAACATGGCGGCGGTGATTTCAGCCGCCATGGTGACCGGGGCGGATGCGATCCATCCGGGCTATGGGTTCCTTTCCGAGAACGCGCGCTTTGCCGAAATGGTGGAAGCGCATGGGTTAAAATTCATCGGCCCCGCGCCCGAACATATCCGCATGATGGGCGACAAGATCGCCGCCAAGGACGCGATGCGCGGCCTTGGCGTGCCGCTGGTGCCTGGTTCTTTGGGTGCATTGGAAACCTTGGAACAGGCGCGCGAAGTGGCGGAGACGGTGAAATACCCCGTACTGATCAAGGCCGCTGCCGGCGGTGGCGGGCGCGGCATGAAAGTGGCCCACAGCGCTGATGAGATTGAGGAAGCCTGGAGTGTTGCGCGCGCAGAAGCCAAGGCGGCTTTTGGTGATGACAGTGTTTATCTGGAAAAATACCTCGATCGGCCACGCCATATTGAATTGCAGGTGATGGCTGATACGCATGGCAATGTGGTGCATTTCGGGGAGCGTGATTGTTCCTTGCAGCGGCGCCATCAGAAGCTGGTGGAAGAAGCGGGCAGCCCGGCGCTTGATGCCGCAGCGCGCGATGCTTTGGGCGCGACGGTGACCGCGGGGCTATCAAAACTTGGCTATCGCAATGCCGGCACGTTGGAATTCCTGTGGCAGGATGGGCAATTCGCCTTCATTGAGATGAATACG
>CAIYMY010000026.1 GCA_903927465.1 uncultured Rhodospirillales bacterium
GCGCCTTTGATTGCCGATGCCGATACGGGCTTCGGCAATGCCATTAATGTGGTGCGCACGGTGGAAGAATATATCCGCGCCGGTGTGGCGGGGATGCATCTGGAAGACCAGGTGGCGCCCAAGCGCTGCGGCCATGTGGCCGGGCGGGAGGTGATTGCGCGGGAAGAAGCGGTGCTGAAAATCCGCGCCGCTTGCCAAACGCGCGATGCGCTGGACCCGGATTTTGTGATCATCGCGCGTACCGATGCGCGCGGCGCGCATGGCGGTTCCATGGAAGAAGCCATCACCCGCGCCAATGCGTTTTTGGATGCGGGTGCGGACCTCGCCTTTGTGGAAGGGCCGAAGGACAAGGAAGAGGTCGCGCATATCTGCCAGGCGGTGAAAGGCCCGGTATTTTACAACATGACCGGCATTTCGCCCCGCCTCACGGCGGAAGAAATGGCCGCGATTGGCATTCGCGCCTGCATCCTGCCGGGTGCGGCGATGCGCGCCACCATCATGGCAATTCATGATTTCGCGACCACGCTGAAGGCCGAAGGCCCCATGGCGGAAGCCGCCTATGATGCGCGCTTCAAGCAGCACCCGATGGGCAATTTGCATGGCTTCGCGGGTTTTGACCGCATCCGCGAAATGGAAGCCGAATTCCTGCCCGCCGAAGCATCGGAGAAATATGAAGGCGGCCTTGGCTATGCGCCTAAGGCGGCGGAATAGGCTGACTTACGATCAATAAGCAACGAAACCAATTGCAACAAACAAACGGAGCGAAACAATGGACGGCACCACAAAACTAACAAGCCCATGGAATCGAACGGAAGAATCCATGGGCAATGTCGTGGAATTGCAGCATGTCAATCTGCAAGTTCCCGATCAGTTGAAGGCCACGGCCTTTTACATCAGCGCACTTGGCCTGACCCGCGATCCTTATTTGATGACCGGCATCGACAATATGTGGGCCAATGCCGGCATCAGCCAATTCCATTTGCCGACCGGCCCTGCACAAGTGTTGCGTGGCACAACGGGCCTGGTGTTGCCGGATCGCGCGCAGCTTCTGCATCGGCTGGATCGCGCGCGGCGCTGGCTGGAAGGCACGCAATATGCCTTCGTTGAAGCGGAAGATCATGTGGATGTGACCTGCCCCTGGGGCAATCGCATGCGCTGCCATAGCCCTGATGCCGAAAAGCTCGGCCGCATCACGCTCGGCATGCCCTATGTCGAATTCGATGTCGCGCATGGCACGCTGCCTGGCATTGCACGCTTCTATGAGCAGATCATCGGCACCAGCACGGCGATGCGCGATGGCCTGCTTTATGTGCGCGTGGCGCGGGAGCAATTCCTGACCTTCCGCGAAACCGACAAGCAGCAACCGGCATTTGATGGCCACCATGTCCAATTGGCTTTTGTGGATTTCGGCGGGATCTATAATCGGCTCAATGAACGTGGGCTGATTTCGCGCGAAGACAGCGCGCATCAATACCGCTTCATCAAAGTGGTGGACCCGAATGATGGGCGCTTGCTGTTTGAAGTGGAACATGAAATCCGCAGCATGACGCACCCCTTGTTCATGCGCCCGCTGGTCAATCGCAATGCGGCGATCAGCAATAATTACTACTCCGCCGGCAATGAAGCCGCTGTCGCTGCCATGCCGCCGGCCTGAAGTTGTTTGGTCGCATTTTCCGAGTCGCCAAGCGTCTCCGCTTGGCTTGAAAATGCTCAGTCGCTACTAAGCGCCGCCCCCGCCGCGATTGGCGCGAGCGGCGCGGCAAGCGATACCCCCGCCCCGAGCAGCAGCAGAAAGGGGGCGGCGGAAAGCCCAGCGCTGGCGGCTTCAATCGCCGCCGCGCCGAAAATCACCGCCGGAATCGCGAGCGGCAGCACCAGCAAAGGCAGCAACACGCCGCCCCGCCTTGCGCCAAGTGTCAGCGCCGCGCCCAAAGTACCCAGCAGCGACAAAAGCGCGGTCGCCAAAGCCAGCGCCACCATCGCCACCCCCCAGGCTTCCACCGGCAAATTCAGCATCGCCGCCGCGATAGGGGTCGCCGCAATCAGCGGCACGCCCGTGGTCAGCCAATGGCCAAGCGCCTTGGCCGCCGCCAGCACCCCGCGCGGCAGGCCAGAGAGCAGCAATTGATCGAGCGAGCCATCCTCAGCCTCCGCCCCGAATAGCCGGTCCAAAGGCAAAAGCGCAGCCAGCAGCGCTGCGGCTAGCAAGGCGCCCGGGGCAAGCCGCGCCAAGGTGTCCGGCGCAGGGCCGACGCCAAAGGGGAAAAGCGCCGCCACCAACACAAAGAAAAGCACGGCGGCCAGCGTATCGGATGGGTGGCGCAGCGCGAGCTTCCATTCCCGCCCAAGCACCGCCAGGAACCCACCAAACACGCCGCCGCTCATAGCTTCAGCTCCCGCGCATCCGGCAGCGGCAAGGGCAAATGGGTCGCGGCCAGAATGGCGCCGCCGGCATCACGGTGGCGCGCCATCAGCGTCCCAAGTCGCGAAACGGAAGCCGCATCCAGCCCAAGGCTTGGTTCATCGAGCAACCAAAGCCGCGCCGGCGCCAAGGCCAGCCGCGCCAAGGCAAGGCGCCGCCTTTGCCCGGTGGACAGCACACGCCCCGGCAAACCCGCCAGCGCGCCAAGGCCAAGCGCCTCAAGCGCCGGGGCCACGTCACCGCCCCAAAGTGCCGCGTAAAAGGCCAGATTTTCGGCCACGGTCAGCGCTGGCTTCAAAGCATCCTGGCTGGAGATATAGCGCAGCCTCAACGCATGGCCGGCAGGGTCCGAACGTGCGGGCGCGCCTTCCAGCACTACCTCCCCGCCCGCCGTCGGCAGAAGCCCGGCGATCACGCGCAGCAGGCTTGATTTCCCCGCCCCATTAGCCCCGGTCAGCAGCAGCGCGCCGCCCGCCGGCACGGTGAAGCTGAGGCCAGCGAAGATCGCCCGGTCACCCCGGATGCAGGCAAGGTCCAGCACGTCCAAAATGGGTTGCCCCGCTGCCAAATCCGTTCCCTCGCCAATGGACCATCTTCAGTCTCCATGCTTTAAAGCCGGCATTGGCGCGGTCACGCAAGGCCAGCGCGCTTGAGGAAGGGTAATCAGCCATGCGGATGATCGGGCAAGACAGCCTGAAGACTCGTCGCACGCTCAGTGTTGACGGCAAGACCTATCATTATTTCAGCCTGCCCGAGGCAGCGAAGAGCATCGGCGACCTTACCCGCCTGCCCTATAGCCTCAAGGTGCTGCTGGAAAATGTGCTGCGCTTCGAAGATGGCCGTTCCTATACGGTGGATGATGCGAAGAAGATCGCCGAATGGGTGAAGGATGGCCGTTCCGATAAGGAAGTGCCCTTCCGCCCCGCCCGCATCCTTTTGCAGGATTTCACCGGCGTCCCCGCCGTGGTGGATCTGGCCGCTATGCGCGATGCCTTGCTTGGCCTGGGTGGTGACCCGCGCAAGGTGAACCCGCTGGTTCCCGTGGACCTGGTGATTGACCATTCGGTGATGGTGGATGTCTCCGGCACCGCGTCTTCGCTTCAGCAGAATGTGGATATCGAATTTGAGCGGAATGGGGAGCGTTACGAATTCCTCCGCTGGGGTCAGGAAGCCTTCAATAATTTCCGCGTCGTGCCGCCGGGCACAGGCATTTGCCACCAGGTGAACCTGGAATATCTGGCGCAGGTTGTCTGGACCGCGACGGATACTGGCGATGTCTTTGCCTTCCCCGATTCCTGCTATGGCACGGATAGCCACACCACCATGGTCAATGGGCTTGGTGTGCTGGGCTGGGGTGTCGGCGGGATTGAAGCGGAAGCCGCCATGCTCGGCCAACCGATTGCCATGCTCATCCCCGATGTCATTGGCTTCAAGCTGACGGGTTCGGTGAAGGAAGGTGTCACCGCCACCGATCTGGTGCTGACGGTGACGCAGATGCTGCGCAAGAAGGGCGTGGTCGGCAAGTTTGTTGAATTCTTCGGCCCCGGTCTGGCGCATCTGCCGCTCGCGGATCGTGCGACCATCGGCAATATGGCGCCCGAATATGGCGCGACCTGCGGCTTCTTCCCGGTGGATGACACAACGCTGGAATACCTGCGCCTGTCGGGCCGTGAGGAACATCGCATCAACCTGACGCGCGAATACCTCAAGGCGCAGGGCATGTTCCGTGAGGAAGGCATGCCCGATCCAGTCTTCACCGATACGCTGGAACTCGATCTCAGCACGGTGGAACCTTCCTTGGCCGGGCCGAAGCGTCCTCAGGATCGCGTGGCGCTGAGCGATGCCGGGCCGGCCTTCCTGAAGGATCTGGCCGCGGGCACCATGGGTGTTCCGGGTGAACTGGCGGAACTGCGCGTGCCGGTGGAAGGGGCCAATTATGACCTCGGCCATGGCGATGTTGTCATCGCCGCCATTACCTCCTGCACCAATACATCGAACCCCTATGTGCTGGTGGCAGCCGGGTTGGTTGCGAAGAAGGCCGTGGAAAAGGGCCTGACGGCGAAGCCTTGGGTGAAGACCTCGCTCGCCCCCGGATCGCAGGTAGTGACGGAATATCTGAACAAGGCGGGGCTGACGCCGCATTTGGATGCGCTTGGCTTCCAGACGGTGGGCTATGGCTGCACCACCTGCATCGGTAATTCCGGCCCGCTGCCGGATGCCATTGTGGATGCGATTGAAAACAACAAGCTGGTCGGCGTTTCGGTGCTGTCGGGCAACCGCAACTTCGAAGGCCGCGTGCATGCCAATGTGCGCGCTAATTACCTCGCTTCTCCGCCGCTGGTGGTTGCCTATGCTTTGGCCGGCACCATCCGCAAGGATTTTGCGAAGGAGCCGATTGGCACCGGCCGCGATGGCCAGCCGGTTTACCTGAAGGATATCTGGCCAACACAGCAGGAAGTGAATGATACGGTTCATGCCGCTGTGACGCGTGAGATGTTCCAGGAACGCTATGGCGATGTCTTCAAGGGCCCGGCGCAATGGCAGGCCATTCGCGTCGAAGCGGGAAGCGACACCTATCGCTGGAATTCGGGCAGCACCTATGTGCAGAACCCGCCCTACTTCGAAGGTATGACTGCCGAACCGAAGCCTGTTGGCGATGTGAAGGGTGCCCGCATCCTGGCGCA
Source organism: uncultured Rhodospirillales bacterium (assembly GCA_903927465.1). Lineage (GTDB taxonomy): Bacteria > Pseudomonadota > Alphaproteobacteria > Acetobacterales > Acetobacteraceae > Neoroseomonas. The sequence continues at coordinate 5,107 of CAIYMY010000026.1, forward strand.
GCTTGCGGATTCCATCACGACCGACCATATTTCGCCGGCGGGTAATATCCGGAAGGCGTCGCCGGCCGGTGAATATCTGCTGGAACACCAGGTGCGTCAGGCGGATTTCAACAGCTATGGCGCGCGGCGCGGTAACCATCAGGTGATGATGCGCGGCACCTTCGCCAATCCGCGC
>CAIYMY010000027.1 GCA_903927465.1 uncultured Rhodospirillales bacterium
GGCGGAAACCAACCTATCAGGCGCCGCGCCGTTATTCCGCAACGTCATGAAGCCAGCGCCATTGGCATTGGCCCCGGCGGCGCGGGTCCAGGGATGGCCGATGGCGAGATCACCGACGGTGACATCATGATGGGCGAAGGCCGTGGCAGGGAGGGTCAGGATCAAGGCGCCAAGGGCGCGGCGGGACAGGGAGGACATGGAATTTCCTTAAATATCAATGCTTCAGCCGCGCGGCGCGGGGGCAATGCCCCCCAGCCTTTGCAGCGTTATGGGCGGCGGCGCCAGGCCCAGCCGGGCTTCGATATGGCCGATCAGGCGCATAATGCCGGCGGCTTCGCGGGTGCCCTGGGCGGGGTCCCCGGTTTCGCAGGCATCCCCGGCGCGGGCCAGCGCCGCCGTAAGCGCCGCTTTTTCAGGCGCGGGGAGTTGCGCCATGATGGCCTCAGCCGCCGCGCGGGTCGGGTGCAGGGCGCCCAGGCAAATCGTGGTCATTTCCGCATTGATCGCTTCCATATCGCAGGCGCGCGCCAAGGGGGGTGCCGCCAGGATCAGGGCGGCAAGCGGCAGGATTTTCAGCATGGGGTGCATGGTCAGTGGCCTCCGGCAGTGCGGGGTGGGGTCAGGCGGAGTGAGGGTGCGGGGAAGCGGTAATCCGTGATCCGCCGCCCGGCTTCGGGGATTTCTACCCAAGCGGCGGTGCCGCCGCCATCGCAATGCTGCACGGTCGGGATCCAGATGGTTTCATCCGGGCGGTTCGGTGTTCGCATGTGGATGACGAACTCATCATAATGTTCATTGGGCAGCGGGCCGCCTTCCCAGATGATTTGCGTGATCGCGTGGGTGATCATGCCGCCATGGCCATCGGAAACTGGGGTGGCGAGTGGTTGGCGCGTGATGGCGATGCGCCACCCGGCTTTCGGCATGGGCCGCGCGGTGGTGGTGCCTTCCGGCAGCGTTACAGTCACGCGGATGGTGGCCTGCTGGCCGCAGCCATGCGGCACGCGAAACGCCGCGCGCAGATAGCCATTGGCCTGGGCCTGGGGTGGGTCAATGGTGACATGCGCTGCCGCCGGTGTGGCAAGCAGCAGCGCCGCAAGAACAAGAAGCTTCTTCATGATGCGAAACCTTTCCTCAAAAGCGATATTGCAGGCCGGCGAAGACGGCGCGTCCCGTGCCGGGTTCGTAAAGCGCGGAATTGGCATTGGCGAACGCCACGACCGAGGCTGAGGAGATGTAGCGCGTATCGCCCAAGTTGCGCGCTTCCAAGAAAGCCGAAAGCCCGTTTTCGAAATCCCAACCGGCGCGCAACCCAAACAGCACATAGCTATCGGTTTTTTGCGTATTGGCATTGTCCACGTAATAGGCTTGCGGCACCCAATCGGTCGTCGGCCCGAACCAGGCGCCGGAAGGATGGCGATAGCGCATCTCCGCCCGGAACAAATACCGCGGCACGCCGGGGAGTTCGTTATTTTTGAATGTAGGATCATCAACAAAGCGGAAATCGCTGAAGGTATAGGCCGCCCGGAAGCTCAGCCCATCACCTTTCGTTTCGATATCGCGCAGGAAGACCCAATCCGCACCTGCTTCAATGCCCTGATGCATCGTGCGATCCAGATTGCGCGCCTGATTCTGGCTGACGCCCACATTCTGCAACTGGATTTCATCACGCAGTCTGGAATGATAGGCCGCAACTTCCCAGGTGATATCGCCGCGCTTGCCGCGTGAGCCGATTTCCAATGTTGCGCTGCGCTGCGCGTCCAGCAGGGAAAAACCGCCGGCTGTGGTAAGTGGCGTCAGGTCATTAAGCGTGGGCGGTTCCGTTGTCCAGGACAGATTGCCGAAAACCTGGGCGCCTTCCGCCGCCTGCCAAAGCACGCCAAAGCGCGGATTGAACCAGGACCAATCGCCGCTGCCGGAATTATTGCCATCGCTCAGAATGCTATCCTCACTTTCACGCGTGGCCTTGCCGCCGGACGCCCCCGCAATCAGCGCAATGCCCGGCACGACTTCAAGGCTATTTTCCAGATAGGCATCCAGATTCGTGGCCCGATCAATAGAATTGGCCGTCATGATGGTGCCCGCATGCCCACCCACATTGTTGTAGCGTAGCGCCCGAATGCGCCCAGAACCCGCACTTGCGCCCATGATGGTGCGGTTTTCCATGCCCGCGATTTGCCGTTCCAGCGTCATGCGGCCAAAGCCGGAAACATCGGCGGTGCGTTGATCAATGTACTGAAAGATTGGGTGATCCAATTCACGATTGACGAAACCGCCACCCGCTTCCACCAGAACACCTTCTTCGGGACGAATGGCGGTGATGGTGCCGATGCGGGTTGCTTCGACATTGCGCATGTAATTGCCGACCAGATTGGCCGTGGCCGCCGCACGCGGATTATTCAGCGCCTGGCTGCGCGTCACCGCACCCGGAATCTGCTGCCAGATATTGTTATAGGCGATGAAAATGCGCGTCTCAGCATTGTCTGCCCATTGCCAGCCGGTATTGCCATTTAGACGTACAGCGCGCCCGGCGCTTTGCTCCCGATAGCCTTCCTGGGTCATCCCGCTGAAGCTGGCCCAGGCATCATGCGCGCCTTCCGCCCAGCCATGCGCCACCTGGCCACGCGCAAAGCCGAAGGAACCGCCTTCCCCGCGCAGGATGGTACCCGGCGCGGTGCGGCCTGTTGGCGTGATGAAATTCAACGCCCCGCCCAGCGTATTGGCGCCGAGCGCAAAGCCATTGGCGCCGCGAAATACCTCAACCCGTTGGAAGGTCAGCGGGTCCAATTCCTGGAAATCCCCGCTGCCATCAGCCTGATTGATGGAAAGCCCATCCTGGAAAAGCCGCACGCCGCGCAGGTGGAAATTACGCGCGATGCCGGAACCGCGAATGGAAAGACGGGTATCCTCGCCCCATTTTGGTTCCGCGATCACGCCGGGCGTGTAAAGCAGCATGTCCTTAATGGTGGTCACACCCGCCCTGTCGCGGAACTCGCTGGCCGGGACGATGGTGACATTGCCGGGGTTGCGGCGCGCTTCCTCGGCGGCTTGTTCATCGGATGGCCGGGTCAGGCTGCCCGCAATCGGGGCGGCGGTGACGATGGTGGGCGGCAGCGTCGCGCTGGGCATGGCCGGAGGGCTGGTTTGCGCCTGTGCTGTAAAGGCGCTGGCCGCCAACGCGGCCGCCACGGCGAAAAGCCGCGCGTGATGGGTGTGGAACACGAAAAATCTCCTGAGGTCGAATGACGGGACGGCTTGTGGCCACCCGCATGCGGGCGGCCTCAGGAGAAGGCCGGGGGACCTGTCGGTTCGTAAGGCGGCGCGCGCGCCGCCGGGCGCCAGCCGGCATCGCCGGTGGTGAACCAGATGATTACGCTGCCAGGTTCAGTTGGCGTGGAGAGCATGGGCGCGGTGGGCAGATCGGCTTGCGGCAGGGCATGGCAGGCAAGGCAGAAGCCGCTATGCGCTTCGGGGGCGGGCAATTCCTCCCCGTTTGTGCCCAGATGCACTGTGCGATCCCCATCCGGGGAGCAGATGACCGTCGCCATCCCAGCACTTGCCGCGTGGGCAAGGCACAGCGCCGGCGCGAGGACGGTCTGCACCAGCAGCAGGGCCGCGATCAGGCGCGCGAGGAGGGTGGCGGGGCGTTTCACGAGCACACGCTTAATCCGGCGGGCGGGGAATGCCAAGGCTTACCGAACCTGTTTCGCAAATTACGCCTTGATAGCTACCGACACGGATGATTGAGGGATCGTGCCCGCGACTACCCTTGTTCGGCAGTTCGGGGCATGCTTCAAGAAAGGAATGAGTCTTTCCGACGACGCCCTGCGCGAGGCTATCGGCCGCTACATCTGGTTCCACTCAATCTCGCTGCGGCCTGGCATTGCTTCCTCAGGCCCGAAGACTCCGGAAATCCTGGCGCTTGAGGCAGCGGCCCTCCTCGGACCGCTCGACCTTTCGGGGCGCAACGTGCTCGATGTCGGTGCCTGGAACGGCTTTTTCAGCTTCGAATCTTTGCGACGCGGCGCCGCGCTGGCGCTGGCGACGGATAGTTTCACTTGGAAGCATCCCGAATATCGCGGGCGGGAGACGGTGGAACTGGCTGCTGCGGAACTCGGTCTGCCGGTGAAAACGCTGGAACTCGATGCGCTAGATCTCGACAAGGTAAGCTTCAAGGTCGCGTTCGACGTCGTGCTCTTCCTGGGCGTCTTCTACCACTTGATCGATCCCATCCGAGTCGTGTTGGCGCTGCGGCGCCACACCCGGCAGGTGCTGGTGCTGGAAACGGTGCACGACGCTCTGGCGATCGAGCAGCCGTCAATGATCTTCTACCCCGGTAATGAATTGGACCAAGACCCAACCAATTGGTGGGGTCCGAATCCCGCGGCGGTGTATGGGCTACTCCGCACGGCGGGCTTCGGCCGGGTATTCTACCAGGACCATCCGATGCATGCGGCGGGCGCACCCCTGACGTTGCGCCGGCGCGGCGTCTATCACGCCTTCGTGGACGATGCCGCCCTGGCCGCCATAGCCCCAAGTCCCCCAGCCTGGCTCGATTTGGACGCGCCGGGATCGTTGAGCAGCCTGATCCTGAGGTAAATTACGCCCGGTTTGGCGCCGGGCGTAGCGGCATCGAGTCAATATTCACAACCTCCAGCGCCACCTCGCCGCGCTTCCACGCCACCGCCTCGCGCAGCCCTGCCACCAGACCTTCACCGAAACTCGGCTCCTTGCTTTTTCCGACCATCAGCCACCCCCTCACGCCGCGACCCTTGCCACCAGATCGTAATCCACTTCCGGCGTATAGACCGAAGCCTCCTTCCCCAAGCGGGAAGAAAACAGCGTGAAATGTTCAACCTCCACCGGTGTGGCGCGGAACAGATTATAGGCCTGCACAAAGGCCATCAGCTTTTCCGGTGTGGCGCGGTCGGTCCGCGCAAGGGTTACATGGGGTGAAAAGCGCTTGCGCTCCGGCGCAAGGCCCACGCGTTGCAGCGCGGTTTCCACCTTGGTCTGCAAATGGGTCAGCGCGTCATTGCGCTCCGCCCCCACCCAAAGCGATTGAATGCGCCCGGCTTTCTCGAATGTGCCAACGCCGGCAAGCTGCAAGGTAAAAGGCCGCGCGCGGATCGCCATCAGCGCGTCATCCACTTCCTGGGCGCGCCAGGGCTCAATCTCACCAATGAAGCGTAAAGTCAGGTGGTAATTGTCGGGCGGCACCCAGCGCGCGGCGGGAATACCGCCAACCAGGCCTGCAATTTCCGCCCGCAGCGTGGCCGGCAAGGCAAGGGCGACGAAAAGACGCAGCATGGCGGGGGCCCTTCTGTGCAATCCGGCGTCTCGCTTAAGGGGAAGTTACCTTCCCCAGCAGCGAATCGACATAAGGTAGCATGCGACGAACCACCTCCTCCACGCCAGCGACATTTGGATGAATGCCGTCCGGCTGGTTGAGCAAGAGGTCCCCCGCCACGCCTTCCAGCAGGAAAGGGTAGAAGACCACGCCGGGCCGCTCCCGGGCCAAGTCACTGAAACTGGCGGCGAATTCCCGCCCGTAATCTGCGCCGAGATTGGGCGGCGCCAGCATACCGGCGAACATGGTGGGCAGGCGCCTCACGGCCAAGGCATCCAGAATGGCGGCCAGATTGGCCCGGCTGGACCGGGGTTCCAGCGCGCGCAGCCCATCATTCCCGCCAAGCGCCACAATCACCGCATGGGGATTCTCAGCCAAGGCCCAATCCAGCCTGGCCCGCCCGCCCGCTGTGGTATCGCCGGAAACCCCGGCATCAATCACGCGGACAGCTCGGCCTTTGGCGCGCAAGGCGGCTTCCAGCCTGGCCGGCAGCGCCTGGCCGCGCGCCAGCCCATACCCGGCGGTAATCGAATCCCCCAGCATCATCAGCCGGATTTCCGCCGCCTGTGCCGGCAAAGCCCCAAGCGCCAGCAGCCCCAGCGATTGGCGCCAGAGCCATCTGCGACCATATGCGCGGGCAGGATAGGAGCTTTGCGATACCATGGATGCCCTTCAAAAGACGGAACCGAGCAGCGCTGGGGCGACAAAACCCCTGATCGAAGCACGCGGCCTTGGCTTCAAAGTGAGGGCGGGGGCGGGCGAGATCAACATCCTCCGCGGCCTTGATTTGCGCGTGAATGCTGGGGAGGCTGTGGGCATCGTCGGCCCCTCCGGTTCCGGCAAGACCAGCC
>CAIYMY010000028.1 GCA_903927465.1 uncultured Rhodospirillales bacterium
GCATTCGATCAAAGGCCGCTGGATATCGCGGGCGTGCTTGGCGCGAAGATGGTGTCCTACCCCTTCACCGTGCGCGATTGCTGCCTGGTGACGGATGGCGGGGGTGCCATTGTGCTGACCTCCGCCACGCGGGCCAAGACGCTGAAAAAGCCGCCGGTTTATGTGCTGGGAACTGGGACCAGCATCACCCATGCGAGCATTTCAAATATGCCGGATTTGACGCGCACGGGGGCGATTGCCTCAGGTGCTAGGGCCTATCAGGCGGCGGGGCTTGGGCCGCAGGATATGGATATGGCGGAGCTATATGATGCGTTTACCATCAACACCATTCTGTTCCTGGAAGACCTCGGCTTTTGCAAAAAGGGCGAAGGTGGCGGCTTTGTCGCCAATGGGCGCATCGCGCCGGGCGGTGCCTTCCCGGTGAATACCAATGGCGGGGGTTTGTCTTACTGTCATCCGGGTATGTACGGGCTTTTCTTGCTGATTGAAGCCGTGCGGCAAATCCGCGGCGAGTGTGGCGCGCGGCAAGTGGCCAAGCACGATACCGCCATTGTGCATGGCAATGGTGGCGTGCTGTCGGCGCAGAGCACGGTGATTTTGGGCGGCGCGGGGGTGGTTTAGGGGGGCGGCCACCCCTCGCGCTTTCGCGCCGCACCCTTTATGTCTCCCGCCATGGAGTACATCTCAACACGCGGGCAGGCGCCGGCCCGGGATTTTGAAGGCGTATTGCTGGCTGGCCTCGCTGAGGATGGCGGGCTTTTCGTGCCGCGCCATTGGCCAGAGCTTTCGCCCGCCGAATGGCGCGCCATGCGCGGGCTATCCTATCCGGAATTGGCCGCACGCATCATCGGGCTATTCGCCGGGTCTGGCCTGCCGCTCCAAAAGCTGTGCCAGGAAGCCTATGCGGGGTTTGGCCATCCGGCCATTGTGCCCCTCGTGCAGCTTGATCAGCGGTGTTTTGCGCTGGAGCTGTTCCATGGCCCGACGCTCGCCTTCAAGGATATGGCGCTGCAATTGCTTGGGCCGCTTTTCGATCATGTGCTCACAAAGCGTGGGGAGCGTGTGACGATTGTTGGCGCGACCTCGGGCGATACGGGTTCGGCCGCCATTGAAGCCTGCCGGGATCGCGCGGCGGTTGATATCGTCATCCTGCATCCTGAAGGCCGCACCAGCGAAGTACAGCGCCGGCAAATGACCAGCGTGCTGGCGCCGAATGTCAGCAATATCGCAATCAAGGGCGATTTCGATGCCTGCCAGGATTTGGTCAAGGCCATGTTCAATGACGCGCCCTTCCGCCAGGAAATGCGGCTTTCGGCGGTGAATTCGATCAATTGGGCGCGGATTGCGGCGCAAATTCCCTATTATGTCGCGGCCGCCTTGGCGCTTGGCGCGCCGGACCGTCCCGTGGCTTTTAGCGTGCCCACCGGCAATTTCGGCAATGTGCTGGCCGCCTGGGCCGCGATGCGCATGGGCCTGCCGGTGGCGAAGCTGATCGTGGGGTCGAACCGCAATGACATTCTGGCGCGGTTTCTGGCGACCAATGACATGACAGCGCGGCCGGTTGAGCCATCCCTTTCGCCTTCCATGGATATTCAGGTTTCCTCCAATTTCGAACGCCTGCTGTTCGAATTGCAGGGCCGCGATGGCGCGGTTACGGCGGAAGCCATGCGCCGCTTCCGCGCCGAAGGGCGCATGCCCATCGCGGATGCGGCCTGGCGGGAAACCAACCGGCTTTTCGCGGGCTTCACCCTGGATGATGCCGGGACGCTTGCCGAAATCCGCCATTTGCATCAGGCGGCGGGGTATCTGGCGGACCCGCATACCGCGATCGGCACCGCCGCCGCGCGCGCCTTGGCGCCGGAGGACCGCGCCATTCCCGTGGTGGTGGCCGCCACCGCGCATCCGGCGAAATTCCCCGATGCGGTGGAACGTGCCACGGGGCTGCGCCCCCCTCTGCCCGCGCGGCTCGCCGACCTATATGATCGGGAAGAACGCTTTTCCACCCTGGCCGATGACCTCGGCGCGGTGGAAGCCGCAGTTCGTACCCATGCCCGTCGCAATGCAGCTTGAAAAGATAAACGCACCCATGACCGAAGCCGTCCGCGTTACCCGCCTTGCCAATGGCCTGACCGTTGTTTCCGAAAACATGCCGCGCGTGGAAACCGTTTCCTTCGGCGCCTATGTCTCGGTCGGCACGCGACACGAAACGCCGGAAGACAATGGCGTATCGCATTTCCTGGAACACATGGCCTTCAAGGGCACGGGGCGGCGCGATGCGGCGGCGATTGCGCGCGAGATTGAGAATGTCGGCGGGCATTTGAATGCCTATACCGCCCGCGAACAGACTGCCTATTACGCCAAGGTGCTGAAGGAAGACACCGCACTCGCCGTTGATATCATCGGCGATATCCTGACGCATTCAACCTTTGAGCCTGAGGAAGTTGAACGCGAACGCGGCGTGATTTTGCAGGAAATCGGTCAGGCGAATGATACGCCAGATGATATCGTGTTCGACCATTTCCAAACCACGGCCTTTCCGGATCAGCCCATGGGCCGGCCCGTGCTGGGCACGGAGGGCTCGATCAAAGCCATGACGCGCGACGCGCTCAGGGGCTATATGGGCCGCAATTACGGGCCTTCATCCATGGTGGTCGCCGGCGCTGGCGCGCTGGATCATGACACGCTGCTTGACCTGGTGGGCAAGCATTTCGCCGATCTGCCCAAGGTGGATATCGCAACGCCGGAAGCCGCGCGCTATGCCGGTGGCGAATTCCGCGAAGAACGCGAATTGGACCAGGTGCATATTGTGCTTGGCTTTCCTTCCGTCCCCTATCTCGATCCCATGCATTGGCCGACTCAGGTGTTGGGCACGCTTTTGGGGGGTGGCATGTCGTCGCGGCTATTTCAGGAAATCCGTGAAAAGCGCGGCTTGGTTTATTCCATCTATGCCTTTGCCTCGCCCTTCCGGGATGGTGGCTTGTTCCAGATTTATGCTGGCACGGGTGAGAAGGAAGCGGCGGAATTGATGCCCGTGACGCTTGAGGAATTGATCAAGGTGCAGCGTGATGTGACCGAGGATGAATTGGCCCGCGCCAAGGCGCAACTCCGCGCTTCCTTGCTCATGTCGCTCGAATCCACCGGCAGCCGCTGCGAACAGCTTGCGCGGCAATTGCAGGTGCATGGCCGCGTGATCCCGATTGAGGAAACCAAGCAGCGCATTGCCTCGGTCACGGTGGAACAGGTGCAGCAGGCCGCCGCACGCGCCTTCCGCCAGCGCCCGACTTTGGCGGTGATGGGGCCATCCGGGCAGGTGCCCTCGGTTGCCGCGATCATGGAGAAGCTTGCGGCATGAACCGGCTGGATGCGCTGGCTGATCTGATCAAGGCCGCCCGCGCGGCGGGGGCGGATGCGGCGGATGCGTTGCTGGTTGCCTCAACCTCGCTTTCCGTGGATCGGCGCCTGGGGGCGATTGAAAAGCTGGAACGTTCGGAAAGTCTCGATCTTGGCTTGCGGGTATTTATCGGCAAGCGCCAGGCGATTGTCGCTTCCACGGAACCGGACCCGAAGGGGTTTGCGGCACTCGCGGAACGCGCGGTGGCGATGGCGCGCGTCGTGCCGGAAGACCCCTTTGTCGGCCTGCCGGAAGCCGTTGCCATCCCCGCCCGCGCGCTTGATTTGGAAGACCCAACCGAGCCCACCGCCGAGGCCCTGCTGGCCCGTGCCGCGCTGGCGGAAGAAGCCGCACTTGCGGTGAAGGGCATCACCAATAGCGAAGGCGCCGGCGCCGGCTGGGGCCGGACCGAGATTGCCCTGGTTTCGTCCAATGGTTTCGCCGGTCAATACGCCCGCACATCGCATGGCATTTCCGCGACCGCTGTCGCCGGTGAGGGCACGGGGATGGAGCGGGATTATGATTACTGGCAATCGGTCTATCTGGCCGATCTGCCGGACCCCGCCTTGGTTGGGCGCGTTGCGGCGGAAAAGGCGGTGCGCCGGTTGAACCCGGTGCGCGCCAAGACCGCGCGTATTCCGGTGGTGCTGGACCCGCGCGTATCAGGTTCCATCCTTGGGCATTTGATGGGCGCCATTAATGGTGCGGCGGTGGCGCGCGGGACGTCCTTTCTGAAGGATTCCATGGGCCAGCAGATCCTACCCAAGGGTCTGACGGTGCATGATGACCCAACCCGCCCGCGCGGCCTGCGGTCTCGCCCCTTTGATGGGGAAGGCATGCCGGGTGCGCCCCGCGCCATTGTGCAGGATGGCGTGCTGACAAGCTGGGTGATGGATTGGCGCAGCGCCCGGCAATTGGGCCTGGCTTCCACCGGCCATGCCAGCCGCGGCACCGGCGGCCCGCCCGGCCCGGCGCCGAGCAATCTATGGCTTTCGCCTGGGACTCTGAGCCCGGCTGAGCTCATGGCCGATATCAAGGAAGGGCTTTATGTCACGGAATTGATCGGCATGGGCGTGAATGGTGTGACCGGCGACTATAGCCGCGGCGCGGCGGGCTTCATGATTCGGGACGGGGTGCTGGCGGAAGCGGTGAGTGAAATCACCATTGCGGGCAATCTGAAGCAGATTTTCCTGAACCTGACCGCCGCCAATGATCTGGTCTTCCGGCGCGGGACGGATTGCCCGACCTTGCGGATTGAGGGGCTGACCCTGGCCGGAGCGTGAGGTGCCATTGACCGCTTGCGTCCTACCCCGTGCCTGGGTTACGCAAAACTGTAAGAAAGGCGCCCCTCATGGATCGGCCATTGGCTGAAATCTCTGTCGCTGAATTGATGGCTGCAGCGCGGCAGCTCCGCCACGCTTCGGCGCTGGTTGTGGGTGATGCCATGCTGGACCGCTATGTTTATGGCCGGGCGCAGCGCATCAGCCCGGAAGCGCCAGTGCCGGTACTGACCGTGGAACGCGAAATCGCCATGCCGGGCGGTGCCGGGAATGTGGTGCGCAACCTGACCGCGCTTGGTGCCGCCGTGGCCTTTGTTTCCGTGGTTGGCGATGACCAGGCCGGCAGTGACCTGACCGGGCTGATCGGCGGGCAGCCGGGGGTTGAGCCCTGGTTGCTGGTGCAGAGCGGGCGCGCCACCACGACGAAAACGCGCTTTCTGGCCAATGGTCAGCACATGCTGCGCGCGGATCATGAGGAAGTGGGGCCAATCCAGCAGCGGCTTGCGGATAGGCTGGTGCGGATTGCCGGCGATGCCGCCGCAGCCACCACGGTGATGGTGCTGTCCGATTACGGCAAGGGCGTGCTGATGGGCGATACGGCCGCGCGGCTGATCCAGGCGGCGCGGGCAGCGGGCCGGCGCGTGGTGGTGGATCCGAAGGGGCGCGATTATAGCCGCTATGCCGGGGCTGATTTGGTGACGCCGAACCGGGCGGAGTTGGCGGAAGCCACCGGCATGCCGGTGGATACGGAAGAAGATATCGTCGCTGCCTTGCGGGCGCTGCGCGATGCGCATGGCTTTGGCGCCGTGCTGGTGACGCGCAGCGAAGACGGCATGACGCTTTTGGAAGGCGACAAGCTGCATCATTTCCCGGCGGAAGCCGCCGAGGTGCAGGATGTCTCTGGCGCGGGGGATACGGTTGTCGCCACCATCGCCGCCGGGCTTGGCGCGAAATTGCCCCTGCCGATGGCCGTGCGGCTGGCCAATATCGCCGCCGGCATTGCTGTCGGTAAGGTTGGCACCGCCGTCACGCGGGAAGAGGAAATTCTGGAAGCGCTCGGGCCCGAACGCGGTGCGCTGCGTAAGGTGATGTCTCGTTCTGCTGCGCTTGAGCAGGTGGAACGCTGGCGCCGGCGCGGCTGGCGCGTGGGCTTCACCAATGGCTGCTTTGATCTTTTGCACCCCGGCCATGTGCATTTGTTGGAACAGTCGCGGTCCTGGTGTGACCGGTTGGTGGTTGGCCTGAACAGTGATGACAGTGTGAAGCGCCTTAAGGGCCCGGCACGGCCCATTCAGAATGAAGCCGCGCGGGCGGCGGTGCTGGCATCGCTGGCCACGGTGGATTGCGTCACGGTTTTCGATGAGGAAACGCCGCTGGAATTGATCCGGCTGTTTCAGCCGGAAGTGCTTGTGAAGGGCGCCGATTACACCGTGGATACGGTGGTGGGGGCCGAGATTGTGCAGGGCTATGGCGGGCAGGTGAAGCTTGCCCAATTGCTGCCAGGCAATAGCACTACCGCGACAGTTGCGCGCATGAAGGGCTGAACGATTCTATTCAAGTTTGAGCGCGGCATTCACTTCCCGCGCTGAATCAGGGTCTTGCAGGGCGGCAAGGCGGCCGGCCGCAAGCACGGCGAAGCGGTGCAGAAGCGCGCGGCGGCGGGGTGGTGAAAGCCGCATCAACGGTGCGTCGCGGATCACGGCCACTTCCAGCCTATCCGTCACCAATAGCCCGACATCTTCCGGCAGGATTTCTCGTGGGAAATCCATGTCCACGGCGAAATAGAGCTGGTCGCACCAATCCCGATAATCCTGCCATTTCTCGTCCGCGAGGAAATCCTCGGCGGTGGATTTCACTTCTATGGCGATGAAGCTGCCATTATCGGTCAGCGCGATGATATCGGGCCGGCGGCTATCAGGCAGCGGCATTTGCGCAACCGGCGCCCAGCCGGCCAGCGCGCAATGGCGCATGGCGGCGCGCACGATGCGATTTGCCCGAAGGGCGGCGGTGATCTTGTCCATGGGGGAAGCTTTCCGTCCCGAAGCGGGCGGCGTCAAGGGAAAAGGTCCCGCCCGCCCAGGGCATGGGAAAATCCCCAAAGCCATGCTGGCGCAAAGCGCAACTCTGAATTAAAGACGCCCCTCGCCCCATATAAAGGGGCTGGCCAGGGGTATTGACCCCGGCGGAGCATTGAAGAGCGAAAGATATGGGACTGCCCGAAAAGCAAGGTCTTTACGATCCCCGGAATGAGCATGACGCCTGCGGCGTCGGCTTCATTGCGGATATCAAGGGCCGAAAGTCGAACGATATCATCCGCCAAGGCCTGCAAATCCTGGTCAATCTGGACCATCGCGGCGCGGTGGGCGCTGACCCGCTGATGGGTGATGGCGCCGGCTGCCTGATCCAGATGCCCGACAAGCTGCTGCGTCACTGGGCCGAAAGCCAGGGCAAAACCCTGCCCGCGCCTGGCCGCTATGCGGTGGCTATGTGCTTCCTGCCGCGGGATGAGGCTTCCCGCGCGGTCGCGATCCAAAGCATTGAAGGCTATGTGACCGCTGAGCGGCAGACCCTGCTCGGCTGGCGCGAAGTGCCGACCACATTGGATGGCCTGGGCAAGGCCGTGATCGCCAGCATGCCGGTGATCCGCCAGGCGATCATCGCGGCCAGTGACAGCATCAAGGATCAGGACGCGTTTGAACGCAAAATCCTGACCATCCGCAAGCAGGCGCTGAATAAGTTCCGCGAATTGGCCACTGCCAAGGGGCTGCCGGCGGATGCTGACCTTTATATGCCATCCTTTTCGACGCGCACCGTGGTCTATAAGGGGCTATTGCTCGCAGGGCAGGTTGGCAGCTTCTATGATGATCTGCGCAACCCGCTGACGGAAAGCGCGCTTGCTTTGGTGCATCAGCGCTTTTCGACCAATACCTTCCCGTCCTGGAAGTTGGCGCATCCTTATCGCTTCCTGGCGCATAATGGCGAAATCAATACCGTGCGCGGCAATGTGAATTGGATGTATGCGCGGCGCGGTTCCATGTCTTCGCCGTTGCTCGGGCCGGATTTGGACAAGATGTGGCCGCTGATTCCGCATGGACAATCGGATACCGCCTGCATTGATAACGCCTTGGAAATCCTGGTGGCGGGTGGTTATTCTCTGTCCCACGCGATGATGATGCTGATTCCGGAAGCCTGGGCGGGTAATCCGCTGATGGATTCGGATCGGCGCGCTTTCTATGAATATCACGCGGCGTTGATGGAACCCTGGGATGGGCCGGCTGCGATTGCCTTCACCGATGGCCGCCAGATTGGCGCGACGCTCGACCGCAATGGGCTACGCCCCGCGCGCTACATTATCACCAATGATGACAAGGTTGTGCTGGCATCCGAAGTGGGTGTGCTGCCTATCCCCGAGGAAAGCATTCGCCACAAATGGCGCCTGCAACCAGGGCGCATGCTGCTGATTGATCTGGATGCCGGGCGCATCATTGATGATGCCGAAATCAAGCAGAAGCTCGCCAGCGAACACCCCTATGCCGAATGGCTGAAGAACACGCAGTTCAAGCTGGAAGAATTGCCCGGCGTGCCGGCAGAAATGCCGATGGAGCGCAGCCAGGATGCCAATGGCTTGCTGCGTGATCAGCAGGCTTTCGGCTATACGCAGGAAGATCTCAATTTCTTCCTGGAGCCGATGGGCCGTGATGGGGATGACCCGATCGGTTCCATGGGGACGGATACGCCGCTGGCGGTGCTGTCCAATAAATCCAAGCTGCTGTTCCATTACTTCAAGCAGAACTTCGCGCAGGTCACGAATCCACCGATTGACCCGATCCGCGAGGAATTGGTGATGTCGCTGGTGTCCATGATTGGGCCGCGGCCTAATCTGCTTGGGCGGCAGGCCGGCCATCATTACCGGCTGGAAGTGGCGCAACCGATCCTGACCAATGAGGATCTGGCGAAGATCCGCGGCATCAAGGCGCTGGCCGGCGATGCCTTCCGCACCCAGACGCTGGATGCGACCTGGCCGGCCAAGGATGGCGCGGATGGGCTGGCGCCAGCATTGGAGAAATTGTGTTCGGCCGCGACGGAGGCGGTGCTGGCCGGCCATAACATTCTGGTGCTGTCTGATCGTGCGGTATCCGCTGAGCGTATTGCCATTCCATCGCTGCTGGCAACAGCGGCGGTGCATCATCATTTGATCCGCCAGGGCTTGCGGACTTCCACCGGGCTTGTGGTGGAAACGGGTGAAGCGCGGCAGGTGCATCATTTCTGCGTGCTGGCGGGTTATGGCGCAGAAGCGGTGAACCCCTATCTTGCCTTTGAAACGCTGGAACAAATCCGCCAGCGCTTGGATATGAAGCTGAAGCCTTATGAAGTGCAGAAGAACTTCATCAAGGCGATTGGCAAGGGCGTGATGAAGGTGATGTCCAAGATGGGCATCAGCACTTATCAATCCTATTGCGGCGCGCAAATCTTCGATGCGGTTGGGCTTTCCACCAGCTTTGTGGAGAAATACTTCACCGGTACCGCCACCACGATTGAAGGCGCCGGCATTGCCGAAATTGCCGCTGAAGCCGTGCACCGCCATCAAGCGGCCTTTGGTGACAACCCGATCTATCGCGATTTGTTGGATGTGGGCGGCGATTACGCGCTACGCTTGCGTGGCGAGGATCATGCCTGGACGTCCGATAGTGTTTCCAACCTGCAACACGCCGTGCGCGGCAATTCGGCTGATCGTTACAAGGATTTCGCGAAGGACATCAACGACCAAAGCCGCCGCTTGCTGACCATTCGCGGCTTGATGGAATTCAAATTCGCCGAACAAGCGATCCCGCTTGAGGAAGTTGAACCGGCGCATGAGATCGTGAAGCGCTTCGCCACGGGTGCGATGAGCTTCGGTTCCATCAGCCGTGAAGCGCATACTACGCTGGCGATTGCCATGAACCGCATCGGCGGGCGTTCCAATACTGGCGAGGGTGGTGAGGAAGCGGATCGCTTCACGCCCATGCCGAATGGTGATTCCATGCGTTCCGCCATTAAGCAGGTGGCATCCGGGCGCTTTGGCGTGACGGCGGAATATCTGGTCAATGCCGATGATATCCAGATCAAGATGGCGCAAGGGGCGAAGCCTGGTGAAGGCGGGCAACTTCCGGGCCATAAGGTGGACAAGAACATCGCCCGTGTGCGGCATTCGACGCCCGGCGTTGGCCTGATTTCTCCGCCGCCGCATCACGATATTTATTCGATCGAGGATTTGGCGCAGCTGATCCATGATTTGAAGAATGTGAACAAGCGCGCGCGCATTTCGGTGAAGCTTGTCTCGGAAGTAGGCGTCGGCACGGTGGCCGCCGGCGTTTCCAAGGCGCGGGCGGATCATGTGACGATCTCAGGCTATGAGGGTGGCACGGGGGCTTCGCCTTTGACGTCCCTCACGCATGCGGGTTCGCCCTGGGAGATTGGGCTGGCGGAAACGCAGCAGACGCTGGTGCTGAATGGGCTGCGCGGGCGCATTGCCGTGCAGGTGGATGGCGGCTTGCGTACCGGGCGCGATGTGGTGATTGGCGCGTTGCTGGGGGCGGATGAATTCGGCTTCGCCACCGCGCCATTGATTGCGGCTGGCTGCATCATGATGCGCAAATGCCATTTGAATACCTGTCCGGTTGGCATCGCGACCCAAGACCCGGTGCTGCGTGCGCGCTTCACCGGTATGCCGGAACATGTGATCAATTACTTCTTCTTCGTCGCCGAAGAAATGCGGGAGCTGATGGCGCAGCTTGGCTTCCGTACGGTGAATGAAATGGTGGGCCGTGTGGATCGGCTGAACATGCGCACCGCGATTGACCATTGGAAGGCGAAGGGCGTTGATCTCTCCCGCATTCTCTATCAGCCGAAGCTGGTGGAAGGGGCGGCGATCCATCAATGCGAAACCCAAGATCATGGGTTGGATCACATCCTGGATGTTGATCTGATCGCCGCCAGCAAGGATGCGCTGGAAAAACAGCAACCGGTGCGCATTGAGCGCAGCATCATCAACCTTAATCGCACCACGGGGGCGATGCTCTCCGGTGAGGTAGCGCTGCGTTATGGCCATGCGGGCTTGCCTGAAGATACCATCAGCATCGCTTTCAAGGGCACGGCGGGGGGCAGCTTCGGCGCCTTTCTCGCGCGTGGTGTCTCCCTGGAATTGACCGGCGATGCGAATGATTACGTAGGTAAGGGGCTATCCGGTGGGCGCATTGCGGTGAAGCCGCCCGCTGGTGTGAACCGTGATCCTTCGGCCAATATCATTGTTGGGAATACCGTTCTGTATGGGGCGATTGCGGGCGAGGCCTATTTCGAAGGTGTCGCCGGTGAGCGTTTTGCTGTGCGCAATTCCGGCGCGGTGACCGTGGCTGAGGGCTGCGGTGATCATGGCTGCGAATACATGACCGGTGGCGTGGTGGTGGTGCTGGGTGAGACGGGCCGGAATTTCGCTGCCGGCATGTCGGGTGGCATTGCCTATGTTTACGACATCAACGGCAATTTCCGCGACATGTGCAACACCAGCATCGTGGACCTTGAAGCGATTGGCGCCGCTGATGCCAGCGAAGATGGCAGGCCGAAGCAGCGCGCCCCATCCGCCTTTGATAATGGCATGGGGGATATGCTGCGCTTCGATGCTGAGCGTTTGCGCATTCTGGTGGAGCGGCATTTGCTGATGACCGGCAGCGCGCGTGCCCGCGCTTTGCTGGAAGATTGGGATGCGGCCCTGCCGCGCTTCGTGAAGGTGATGCCGCGGGATTACCGCCGCGCCTTGCTCGACCTGAAGGCCGAGCAAGCGGGTGGTGTCGCGGTTGCGGCCGAATAAGCCGCGAGGAGGAATAGCGTTATGGGTAAGACAACTGGCTTTCTTGAATTCGAACGTGCCGAACGCGGCTATATCAAGCCCGAAGAACGGCTGAAGAATTACAAGGAATATGTGACACCCCTGCCGGGGGCGGAGCTGACCAAGCAGGCGGCGCGCTGCATGAATTGCGGCATTCCGTATTGCCATAATGGCTGCCCGGTGAACAACATGATCCCGGATTGGAATGACCTGGTCTATCGGGATCAGTGGCAGGCGGCGCTGGAAACGCTCCATTCCACCAACAACTTCCCGGAATTCACCGGCCGCATCTGCCCCGCACCGTGTGAGGCAAGCTGTACGCTCAACATCACAGAAACGCCGGTCACCATCAAATCCATCGAATGTGCGATTGTGGATCGCGGGTGGGAAGAAGGCTGGATCAAGCCGCAAATCCCCACACACAAAACCGGCAAGCGCGTGGCCGTTGTGGGCAGCGGCCCGGCGGGGCTGGCGGCGGCGCAGCAATTGGCACGTACCGGCCATGCGGTGACGCTGTTTGAAAAATATGACCGGATCGGCGGCTTGCTCCGTTACGGTATTCCTGATTTCAAGATGGAAAAGCATCTGATTGACCGCCGTGTGAATCAAATGGCTGCGGAAGGCGTTGAATTCCGCACCGGCACGGAAGTAGGCACTACGCTGCCTTTTGATGTGCTGCTCGCGGGTTACGATGCGGTGGTGCTGACGGGCGGGGCGGAATGGCCGCGCGAATTGGAAGTGGATGGGCGCAATCTTTCCGGCATCTATCCCGCCATGGAATACCTGACGCAGCAGAACAAGCGCGTGGCGGGCGATACTGAAGACCGCGCTGCGCCGCGTGGCACCATCTCGGCCAGCGGCAAGCATGTGGTGGTGATTGGTGGTGGCGATACGGGTGCCGATTGCATCGGCACCGCGGCGCGTCAGGGTGCGGCTTCCATCACGCAGATTGAAATCATGCCAAAGCCGCCCGAGCATGAAAACAAGGGCCTCACCTGGCCGAATTGGCCGCATAAGCTTCGCACCGCGCCGGCGCATTATGAAGGCTGCGCGCGTGATTGGGCCGTGCTGACCAAACGCGCTGTGGGTGAGAATGGCCGCATGACGGCGCTTGATTGCGTGCGTGTGGAATGGGTGCATGAAGCTGGGCGCATGCAGATGCGCGAAGTGGCGGGCAGCGGCTTTCAGATGAAGGCTGATCTGGTGCTGCTGGCGATGGGCTTCCTTGGGCCGCGCCGTGCGGGGCTGCTGGAGACATCCGGCGTTGCTTTGGATGCGCGTGGCAATGTGCACGCGGATACGGATGCCTATCAGACCTCGGTCCCCAAGGTATTCGCCGCAGGTGATATGCGCCGCGGGCAATCGTTGGTGGTTTGGGCCATTCGCGAAGGCCGGCAATGCGCGCGCGCGGTGGATGAATTCCTGATGGGGGCAAGCACCCTGCCGCGCTGAGGCGGCGGGGTATTGGAGTATTTTCAAGCCAAACGGAATCATTTGCATCTCGGAAAATACGAACGAAGGAAGATTTAGTGCGTGTCCCGGGAACGAATGTAATCGGGACGCGATCTAGGCGCCTATCTGGCAATCCCCCAGCCTAGGCGATGTTTGCCTGGGTTTGTCTTTTTGGGATGGGGCAGAAACCTCTGAGCGACCTTCGGAACAGATGCGCCTGCCTATAACAAAATCATGAAAATAGAATGAGGGTAGCGCAAGGCTGTTTTGCGCCATAAATCGACCTTCGCGACCCCAATGAAAAACGCAATGAAGGGCAACCGCTGATCCGCCCCCCGGGGGGTATTTGCCAAAATCCTCCCCCGCTGGTCATACTCCAACCAAGTGCATGACGGATCGGGCTTTGCGCTTGCCACCTCACTTGGCGCGGCTTCGGTACGCTGGTGCGTTCCTGCCCGCATCGGGCATAGTAAATGCAATAAGGTTTGGCTCGACCCCATGCTAGAAAAAGCTTCAGTGCAACAATCCGCGACAATCTCCGCCGATGCGGATGCCATCATCATCGGCGCCGGCATCTCCGGCATGTATCAGCTGATCCGGCTGCGAGAGCTTGGCATGAAGCTTCGCGTGTTTGAGGCCGGGTCGGATCTAGGCGGCACCTGGTATTGGAATCGCTATCCTGGCGCGCGCTTCGATTCTGAAAGCTGGTCCTATGGCTATTCCTTTTCAAAGGAACTGCTCCAGGAATGGGAATGGCCGGAACATTTCTCTGCCCAGCCGGATACGCTGCGCTATCTGAATTTCGTTGCCAATAAATTCGATCTGCGCAAGCACATCACCTTCAATAGCCGCGTCAAAGCCGCGCATTTCGATGATGCGCAAAATCTCTGGACCGTCACGCTGGAAAACGGTGAGACCTGCAGCGCGCCCTTACTGATCACGGGGCTTGGGCCGCTTTCTGCGCCCACCTTGCCCAATATTCCTGGGCGAGACTCTTTCACAGGCCAAGCCTTCCATACCGCCCGCTGGCCGCATGATCCGGTGGATTTCAAGGGCAAGCGCGTGGGCATCATTGGCACGGGTGCCACCGCCATTCAGATCATCCAAACCATCGCCAAGGATGTCGGCCATCTGACGGTGTTTCAGCGCACGCCGAATTGGGCGGCGCCCTTGCATAACCGCAAGATCACGCCGGAGGAGCAAGTGAAGATCAAGGCAAGCTATCCGGAAATCTTCGCCCGCTGTCGGGAAACCTCGACCTGCTTCATTCACCAGACGGATCCGCGTAAGGCGCTGGAAGTCTCTGCCGAAGAACGCGAAGCCTTTTGGGAAAAGCTATACGCGGAACCCGGCTTTGGCATTTGGGTCGGCAATTTCGCCGATGTGCTGACGAATAAGGAAGCCAATGCGCTGGCAAGCAATTTCATGGCGCGCAAGATCCGCGAAAGGGTGAAGAATCCAACCGTTGCGGAGAAACTCATCCCCAAAAATCACGGTTTTGGTACCCGGCGGCTACCTTTGGAAAGCGGCTATTACGAAGTCTATAACCAGCCCAATGTGCGGCTGGTGGACATCAATGAAACCCCGATCGAGAGCATTACGCCTGAAGGCATCAGAACCAGCGATGATGAATTCGGCTTTGACATTCTGATCTTCTCGACAGGCTTTGATGGTGTGACCGGCCCTTATGACCGCGTTGATATTCGCGGCCCGGGTGGGCGCAGCCTGAAGCAGGAATGGATTGCCACACCAAAGACCTTTCTGGGCGTGATGGCAGAGGGTTTTCCGAATATGCTGATGGTGCTGGGCCCCCATACCGCGCGCGGCAATATCCCGCGCAATATCGAAGAAATCGTTGATTGGGTAACGGGCCTTGTCATCCATATGCGTAAGCACAGTCTGAAGCGCGTGGAACCAAAGTCTGACGCAGTGCAGTGGTGGGATGAAAAGGTAGAAGACGCCGTGGCTGGGTTGCTATTTGCCGAGGTCAATTCATGGCAAACCGGCATCAATCGCAATGTTGAAGGGCGCGATATTCGCCGCACCCTTGGCTATTATGGCGGCGCTGTGGAATATCGCCGCATCGCGGATGATGTTGCTGCCGGCGGCTACCGCGAATTCGACTTTGCCTGAAGTACCACAAGAAAAAGGGAGGAAAGAAAATGCAGCAAAACCACCTACTATCACGCCGGTCCCTGCTGGCTTTTGGCGCCGGCGTTACCGCGCTGGCACCTGGCATCACCCACGCGCAGGAAGCCAATTGGCCCAACCGCCCTGTCCGCATCATTGCGGCTTTCCCGGCCGGCAGCGGCACCGATAGCCTGGCGCGGTTTTATGGTGAACGCTTGGCGCGCGTATTCGGACAAAATTTCCTCATTGAAAATATTGGCGGCGCCAATGGCGCCCTTGGTGCGCGTGCTGCGGCGCGCGCGGCACCCGATGGCTACACGATCTTGTTCGGCTCCGTCTCCACCCATGCCGCCAATCCGAATCTGATGCGTGAACCGGGCTATGATGCGCTCCGTGATTTCGCACCGCTTTCCATGATCAGCATCAACCCGCTTGGCGTTCTGGTGCGCGCGGATAATCCAGCGCGCGATCTGCAAGCCTTCATCGCCCATGCGCGCGCCAACCCCGGCGCGCTGAATTACGGCATCGGCAATGCAGGCGGGCTTGGCGGCACACATCTTCTCAGCCAGGCTGCCGGCTTCAAGGCTGAACAAATCTCCTATCGCGGTACGCCCCAGGCCATGGCGGATTTGCTGGGCGGGCGGCTGCATTTCCTGGTGACCGATCTTGGGCCGGCGGTGGAACATCTGCGCGCGGGCACCATCCGCGCCCTTGCCGTCACCACGGCGCGGCGCGTGGAGACATTGCCAGATGTACCCACCGTTGCGGAAGCGGCACTACCCGGCTTTGACTTCGCGTCCTGGAACGGTTCCTGGATGCCGGCGCGCACACCGCCCGCCATCATCGCGCGGCTGAACCGCGAAATGGTCACGATCGGTCAAAGTGATGAAGCGAAGCGCCATATCGGCGCGCTTGGTATTGTTTCCACCACCAGCACGCCTGAAGCCCTTGGCGAATTCAATCGCCGGGAGTTGGAGCTTTGGGCGCGCATCGCAGCAGAGGCGAATGTGGCGAAGGAATAGGCGCCACCTGCGGGTCCTTCATCCGGCTCGCGGTTGACGAACTATTTCCGATTGCCAGGCCCTTGCACCTTGCGGTTCCCGCCTGCGCCCTGGAAAGCCTTAGCCCAGCTTTCCAGGGCACAGGCCGGATGCCATGATGCCATCGACAAACAAGGTGGCAGCTCATGGCACGCTTCGACGGCAAGGTTATTCTGATTTCGGGCGGTGCGCGCGGCCAGGGTGCTGCGGAAGCGCGCTTGCTGGTTGCGGAAGGCGCCAGCGTTATCCTTGGCGATGTGCTGGAAGCCGAAGGCGAAGCCCTGGCGCGTGAACTCGGCCCCGCGGCGCATTTCCTTAGGCTTGATGTGACCGAAGAAGCGGATTGGGCGCGCGCTGTTGCCGCCGCTGAAGCGCTCGGTGCGCTGAGCGGGCTTGTGAATAATGCCGGCATCTATGTGCCGAAGCTGATGATGGAAACGGATGCGGCGCTATTCGAACGCCATATGCGCATCAATCAGCTTGGTTGTTTTCTTGGCATGAAGGCAGTGGTGCCGGCGATGGAAAAGGCGGGCGGTGGTTCCATTGTGAATATCTCCTCCACCGCCGGGCTGCGTGGGTCTGCGCGCGCATTCGCTTATGGGGCGACGAAATGGGCGCTGCGTGGCATGACGAAATCCGCTGCGATGGAATTGGCATCACGCGGCATTCGCGTGAATTCCGTCCATCCCGGGCCGATTGCAACACCCATGCTGGATATCCGCTCACCAGAAGAAAACGCGGCGCGGTTGAAATCCGTGCCCATGGGGCGGCAGGGCACGGCGGAGGAAGTGGCGAAGCTTGTGCTGTTCCTGCTTTCCGATGACAGCACTTATATGACTGGGTCGGAACTCGCCATTGATGGCGGCGCCACGCTTTGAAAGTTTTCAGTATCCCAGGCTGAAATCTACCAGATTGATCAGTGGCCGCCCGTTGCGCATGTTATGGATATTCTCCACTACCTGAGGCGCGACGCTGGATGGGATGGTGATGCTGGCGGCATGCGGCGTCAGGAACACCTTGGGATGAGACCAGAAGGGGCTTTCCGGCGGCAGGGGCTCGGGTTCGAAAACATCCAAGGCAGCGCCCGCGATATGGCCGGAATCGAGTGCGGCCAGCATGTCTTGCGCCACCATATGCCCGCCACGCGCGCCATTGATCACATAAGCCCCGCGCGGCAAGGCCGACAGCAGCTTCGCGTTCAGAACGCCGCGCGTTTCAGGTGTCAGCGGCAGCAGGCAGATCAGAATATCGGTTTGCGCTGCCATGGCCATCAGCCCATCCGCGCCATGGAAGGTCTGCACGCCCGGCAGCGTCTTCGCACTGCGCGACCAGCCCATCACCGGAAAACCAAGCGAGCCCAGCACACGCGCCGAAGCACTGCCCAATTCGCCAATGCCCAGAATGCCGATGCGCCGTTCGGATGTGCTGGGCGCGGATAACTCAAGCCATTCCTTGCGCTGTTGCAGGGCGCGGTATTCTGGGTCCTGCCTGTGAAAGCGCAGCACATTCAGCAGCACCCATTCCGCCATGGCGCTGGTCAGCAGCACATCCTTCAACCGCGCCACCGGAATACCCGGCGGCGGCCCAGGCGCGCGCAGCAAATGATCAACGCCGGCCCCCATCGAAACAATCAGCTTCAAATTCGGATAGCGGCGGAGTTCCATCATGTCATGCGCGGTCCAAACCACCGCGGCTTCAATCTCGGCCGGGTCGCCCGCATCAGGAAACAGCCGAATTTCCAGGCTGGGATCAACGGCCAGCAGCGCCGCCTTCCAATCCTGCATCGTATGCGCCTTGGTTGAAAGCAGAATGGCCATTACGCGTTTTCCTTTGAAAGTGCTTCATCCAGCCGGCGCACAAAGGCGCGCCAATCATCCCGCCGCGCAGCCGCCCATTCCGTACCATCGGGCAGTTTGGCGTAAAGGCTGAGGATGCTTTTGGACCAGAGGAGATCAAATTGCTGCGGCGATGAAAGTGCCAAGGCGGAGGTGCGTTCAAACACGCCATCCTTGATTTTCGGCATGATCTTCTTGAGCCACCACCAGCAGCCAAGGCCCAGCACCACCATGCCAGCCCAGGTGCCGCCCTGCTGCACGCCAAGCGCTTCCAGCGGCGCACCGCCCCATTTCAGGGCAAGGAAGCTGGTGGTCAAGATGGTCGCGGTTGGCCAGACATTCTCCCAAGTGTGATAAACCGGGGAGCCTGGCGAATTCATGCGGCGCATGCTGACGCCAAGCTTCACTTGCTCGGCATCCAGCATAACCTTGAGTCGTTCCAATTCACTCACTGCGGGTTCATGGCCTTTGCATTGCTGGTCAATTCGAAAGCGGCCGCCATCAATTGCTGCGTATAGGCTTGCTTCGGTGACTGCACCAGCACTGCGGCATCACCTTCTTCCACCACAAGCCCATCCTTCAGCACCGCGATACGATGCGCCATGGCGCGCACCACGCGCAAATCATGGGAGATGAACAGATAGGCAAGGCCATGGCGCGCCTGCAAATCGCGCAGCAAATCCACCACCTGCGCCTGCACGCTGACATCAAGCGCGCTGGTCGGTTCATCCAACACCACCAAGCTTGGCTTCAGCACCATGGCGCGCGCAATGGCGATGCGTTGGCGCTGGCCGCCAGAAAATTCATGCGGGTAGCGTTCCGCCATGCTGGGGTCCAGGCCCACTTCGCGCAAAGCCTCCGCCACGCGCGCCAGGCGTTCAGTGCGTGGAAGGCTGGCTTCATGCACTTCCAACCCCTCACCGATGATTTCCGCGACACTCAAGCGTGGTGAGAGAGCGCCGAAAGGGTCTTGGAAGACAATCTGCATGCGCCGCCGCCAGGGGCGGAGCGCGCGATTGGAAAGCGCCTGCAAATCCTGCCCCGCAAACATGATGCTGCCCTGGCTATCCGCCATACGCAGCAGCGCGAGGCCGAGCGTTGTCTTGCCGGAGCCACTTTCACCGACAAGACCAAGCGTTTCACCAGCGCGGAGTGACAGCGAAACGCCATTCACCGCCTTCACTTCCGCGACAACTCGGCGCAGCAGCCCGCGCCTGATCGGGAAATGCACGCGAATATCGCGCGCTTCCAGTGCGATGGCAGCATCGGTTGGAATTGGTACAGGTGCGCCGCGCGGTTCGGTCGCCAACAGCATGCGCGTGTATTCGTGCTGGGGCGCGGCAAAAACCTCCGCCACCTTGCCCTGTTCCACCGCATGGCCATCCTTCATTACCACCACGCGATCGGCATGGCGGCGCACAATGGAAAGGTCATGCGTGATCAGCAGCATCGCCATGCCAAGCCGCTTCTTGAGCGAGGCGAGCAAATCCAGAATCTGCGCCTGGATCGTTACATCCAGCGCCGTGGTGGGTTCATCGGCAATCAGCAGCTTCGGATCATTGGCGAGTGCGGCAGCAATCATCACGCGCTGGCGTTGCCCGCCGGAGAGCTGATGCGGATAGGCGCCCAAGCGTTCCTCGGCCTGCGGAAAGCCAGCCAGGCGCAGCAATTCAATCACCCGCGCGCGCAAGGCCTCGCCCGCCAAGGGACGATGCAGCGTAATGGCCTCGGCAATCTGGCGCTCAATGCTGTGCAAAGGATTGAGCGAGGTCATGGGTTCCTGAAACACCATGCCGGCAACGCCGCCGCGTAATTCGCGGAGTTGCCTTTCATCCGCATCCAGCACGGAGACGCCATCCAGTGTGATGGACCCAGCCGGGTTGCTGCCGGCGCTGGAAAGCAGGCGCAGGCAGGAAAGCGCGGTGACGGATTTGCCGCTGCCGCTTTCGCCAACCAGCGCCAGTGTTTCACCGGGCTGCACATCAAAAGAAACGCCGTGCACCACTTCCCGCCCACGGAAAGCAACCGACAAATCGCGCACTGAAAGCAGCGCCATCAGCCCTGCCCTCCGGGGAGTTTGCGCGGATCAAAGGCATCGCGCACGGCTTCACCCACAAAAATCAGTAGCGTCAGCATGCTGCCCAGCACCAGGAAGCTGGTCAGCGCAAGCCAGGGCGCGTTCAGATTATTCTTACCCTGATTAACCAATTCGCCGAGGGAGGGTGAACCAGGCGGCAGGCCGAAACCCAGAAAATCGAGCGAGGCCAGAACCGTCACACTTCCTGAGAGAATAAAAGGCAGAAAGGTAAGCGTGGCTACCATGGCATTCGGCAGGATGTGGCGCTGCATGATGCGCACATCACTGACACCTAGTGCTTTGGCGGCGCGCACATAATCGAAATTCCGGCCACGCAGGAATTCGGCGCGCACCACGCTGGTCAGGTTCATCCAGGAAAACAGCAGCAGGAAGATCAGCAGCACCCAGAAGCTTGGTTCGATCACGCTCGCCAGGATGATCAGCAGGAAAAGCTGCGGCATGCCGGACCAGATTTCGATGAAGCGCTGAAACAGCAAATCCGTGGTGCCGCCGTAAAACCCCTGCACCGCGCCGGCTGCGATCCCGATGACGGAGCTGATGATGGTCAAGGTGAAGCCAAACAGCACGGAAATGCGAAAGCCATAAATCACGCGTGCCAAAACATCGCGCGCCTGATCATCGGTGCCGAGCCAATTCCGCGCCGAAGGAGGTGCTGGCGCGGGTCTGCCCAAATCGCGCACCACGGTACGGTAGGAATAGGGGATCAACGGCCAGATGAGGCTGGCACCTTTCGCCTCAATTTCTTCGCGAAAGCCACGATCATGCCAATCGGCGAGCGTGGGTAGGCCATCTTCAAGGATGTCGCTTTCGGCGTAATCGGCCAGCACGGGCACATACCAGCGCCCATCAATGCGCGCGACCAGCGGCCTGTCATTGGCGAGGAATTCCGCGAAAAGCGTGATGAAGAACAGGGTGCCGAAAATGATCAGTGACCAATAGCCGCGCTTATTGGCGCGGAAATTCGCCAGCCGGCGCTGCGTGAGGGGCGAAATCGTCATCGCCGCGCCTCAAAATCAATGCGCGGATCCACCAGCGTATAGGTAAAATCGCCGATGATCTGCATCACCAGCCCCATCAGGGTGAAGATGTAAAGTGTGGCGAACATCACCGGATAGTCGCGGCGAATGGCGCTTTCAAAACCCAAAAGCCCAAGCCCATCCAGTGAGAACACAATCTCCACCAGCAGCGCGCCGGTGAACAAGATGCCGATGAAGGCCGCGGGGAAGCCTGCGATGATCAGCATCATGGCATTGCGGAAGATATGGCCATAAAGCACGCGGCTTTCGGAACCGCCCTTGGCGCGGGCGGTCAGTACATATTGCTTGCCGATCTCATCCAGGAAGGCGTTTTTCGTCAGCATGGTCAGCGTGGCAAAGCCGCCAATCACCAGCGCAATGGTGGGCAGCACCATATGCCAGGCGTAATCCAGAATGCGCGCGCCAAGCGACCACGTTTCCGACCCTGGGCTGTTCAGCCCGCGCAGCGGGAACCATTGGAAGAAGGAACCGCCGGCGAAAAACACCACCAGTATAATCGCGAACAGAAAGCCTGGTATGGCATAGCCAACCAGCACCACCGCCGATGTCGCGACATCAAAGCGCGATCCATCGCGCACCGCTTTCCTGATGCCAAGCGGGATGGAGATCAGGTAAATCAGCAGTGTGGACCAAAGGCCAAGCGAAATGGATACCGGCATTTTTTCGATAATCAGATCAATCACCGGCCGATCCCGAAACAGTGATTTACCGAAATCGAAGGTCAGATAGCCCAGGATCATTTCCTTGAAGCGCGTGGTTGCGGGCTTGTCGAAGCCAAAGGCGCGTTCGATTTCTGCGACAATCGCGGGATCAAGCCCGCGCGCCCCGCGATAATTCCCAACCGGCCCATCGCCGCCACCGCCACCGGTGCCGCGCTGTTCCAGCGCATTGGGCGTGCGGATTTCGCCGCCGCCTTCGCCGGTGATGCGCCCCATGGTCTGGCCTTCGCCGCGCAGTTCGGCCAGCATTTGCTCAACCGGCCCACCGGGCGCAAATTGCACCACGGCGAAATTGATCAGGATGATCCCGAACAAGGTCGGAATCACCAGCAGCAAACGACGCAGAAGATAAGCGGCCATGCCTAAAGATTGCGCCGGGCTTCAGCCAAAGCGGCATCTCGCGCGGGGTCTATCCACCAGGCGGTGGGAAAGCCCAAGCCAAAGCGTGGCGTTTTTTCGGGCCTGCCGAAGCGTTCCCAGAAGGCGATGCGGAAGCTGCGGCTATGCCAATGAGGGATCATGAAGTTATGGTGCAGCAACACGCGATCAAGCGCGCGGTTGCGCGCGATAAGTTCCACATGGTTGGGGGCGGCGATGACCATTTCCACCAGCTCATCAATCACCGGGTCGCAAATGCCGGCGACGTTTTGGCTGCCGTTTTCGCGCGCTTTGGCGCAGGTCCAGTAATCGCGTTGTTCATTGCCGGGGTGAAAGCCCTGGCCGATGCTGTCAATGGTCATGTCATAGTCAAAAGCATCCACGCGAACCTGATACTGCGCCGGGTCCACGGTGCGCACGCGCGCCGATATGCCAAGGCGTTCCAGCCACTGCACATAAGGCAGCGCGACGCGTTCAAAAGTCGCACCTTGCAGCAGGATTTCGAATTCAAAGCGCTTGCCTTCCGAATTCACCAGGCGGCGGTCGCGCACGGTCCAACCCGCTTCACGCAGCAGTGCAAGGCCGCGGCGGAGTCCCTCACGGTTATTGCCTGAACCATCGGTCTTCGGCAGCCGATATTCTTCGGTAAAGACAGTCGCCGGCACACGGCCGCGATACTGGTTCAGGATTTCCAATTCACGCCCTTCAGGTAGGCCGCGCGAGGCGAAATCGGAATTGGAGAAATAGCTCTCAGTCCGCGTATAGGCGCCGTAGAACAGGTTGGTGTTCATCCATTCATAGTCGAACACTTCAATCAGCGCGCGGCGCACCCGCGCATCCTGAAACAGCGGTCTGCGTAGATTGACGGCGAAGGCCTGCATGCCGGTTGGGATTTCGTGGCGAATTTCCTGCTTGGTAGCCAGGCCCCGCCGCGCAGCCGGGAAGTCGTAGCCCGTGGCCCAATCACGCGCGACATTTTCCGTGCGGAAATCTATCTGCCCGGCCTTGAAGGCTTCAAAGGCCACGGTCGTGTCGCGAAAATATTCATAGCGAATGGCATCGAAATTCGACATGCCGCGCGTGGTCGGCAAATCCCGCCCCCAATAATCAGGCACGCGGCGCAGCACCACGCTACGATTGGGTTCAAAGCGATCAATGCGATAGGCGCCAGACCCCAGCGGCAGATCAAGGCTTGGGCGGGTGAAGTCGCGCCCTTCCCAGTAATGGCGCGGCAAGATGGACATCTCACCCAAAATCAGCGGCAATTCGCGGTTTTCATCGGTGCGGAAACGATAGGTTACGCGCCGCGCATCTTCCGCCACCACTTCCGTTACATCCGCCCAATAGGAACGGAAGAAGGGCCGACCATTGGCGCGCAAAGTAGTGAAGCTGAAGACCACATCTTCGGCAGTGATCGGGCGGCCATCATGCCAACGGGCACCTTCGCGCAATTCGAAGGTCACGCCCTTGCGGTCCGCCGGCAATTCAATGATGCGCGCCAGATGCGCGTATTGCGACAAGGGTTCATCCAGATTGCGCGACAGCAACGTGTCATAAATCAGGTTGCTGCCAACGGCGGGCGTACCGCGCAGGATGAAGGGGTTGAAACTGTCAAAGGACCCGATGGCGGTAAGCGTGATTTCGCCGCCCTTTGGCGCGTTGGGGTTTACCCAGGGCCAATGGGTGAAATCCGCCGGCAAAGCGGGCTCACCGAGTAACGCCATGGCATGGGTGCGCACAACCTGGCCGGGCCTGTCGCCCCCGGCGGGATTGGCGGCGCGGGCGCCGATTGGCAGGCTGGCAAAAGCGGCGCCAAGCGCCAGAAGGTCACGACGTTGCATGCTGTGTAGGATGGGGTTTCGCGGCCCGGGCGGCAATGGCGCGGTGTGCCTCAGCCGCGCAGAGTTTGCACTGCCTCCGGCAGCAGCCTGGGGTCACCCAGCGCAATCACGCGCCCATCGCTGCCTGGGTGCAAGGGCGCGCCGGACCAATCCGTCACGCGCCCGCCCGCGCCTTCAATCACCGGCACCAGCGCTGCCCAATCCCAGATTTGCAAATCGCTTTCCGCCACCACATCAATCAAGCCAAGCGCGACAAGCCCATAGGCGTAGCAATCGCCGCCCCAGGTGACGCGCCGCGCGCCCTGGCGCAGCCGATCAAAACCGGGGCGATTGGCGGGGGAGAACATATCGGGGCTGGTGCAGGAAAGCTCAGCCTCGGCCAGGGTAGGGCAGGGGCGGCAGTGCGCGGTGCCGGCAAAGGGGCCGGTAAAGCGCGTCGGCTGACCAGCCACGCCCAGCCAGCGTTCGCCGGTGATGGGTTGGTCAATAATGCCAAGCACCGGCTTGCCGCGATGCAAAAGGCCAATCAGGCTGCCAAAGATCGGCCTGCCGGTCACGAAAGCGCGCGTGCCATCAATCGGGTCCAGCACCCAGACCCATTCGGCATCCGGGCGTTCCGATCCATGTTCTTCGCCGATCACGCCATGATCCGGCAGAGCTTCGGCCAGAAGGGCGCGAATCGCTTCCTCGGCCTCACGATCCGCGCGGGTCACGGGGCTGGCATCGCCCTTGGCTTCCACCAAAAGCGCAGACCGAAACAACGGCCGGATCACGGCCGCTGCCCGATCAGCGGCGGCTTCCGCCACCGCGATGAAGTTCTGCGGGATCAGGGCGCGGGCGCGTTCGGGGAAATCGAACGCAGATAGGCGATCAGATCGGCGCGGCTTTGCACACTCGCCAGGCCCGCATAGGTCATTTTGTTGCCCGCGACATAGCCGCGCGGATTGGCGATCCAGGCATTCAATTCTTCATAGCCCCAGGTCTTGCTTGCCATGCCGCGAATGGCGGCGGAGTAATTGAAGCCTTCGCTATGGGCGTGCTTCGAACCGACAATGGCATGCAGGTTCGGGCCAACGCCGGAACGCCCACCCTCATTGAAGCTATGGCAGGAAGCGCATTGGCGCTGCGCCAATTGCTGGCCATTCTGCGCATTGGCCGAAGCCAGCAGCGGCGTGATCGGTTCAATCGTCGGCGCCGCGATGGCCGCAACCGCCTGAACCGGGGCGGGTTCGCCAATCTGGATGGCGCTGTGATGCGGCATGGTCGGGTGAACGATCAGCCGCCCAATCACGCCAGCAGCACCAAAGGTGACGCCCGCCGTCAGGATGGCAGCGAAAATCTTGTTCATTTCAAGACTGTTACTCATGGCCAAGCTCTTCCTCACAACCCACACTGCCCGCCGGTTTGCACCCGGGGACGCGCTTCTTTAAAACGCCCGGACCATACAGATCACCCTTCCCGCCGGCAAGGCGGCAGGAGCCTTTTTCCTTGCGTCCAATCCTCGTCATCCCCGCCCGCATGGCCGCGACCCGCCTGCCCGGCAAGCCGCTGGCCGATATTCATGGCCGCCCCATGATCGCCCATGTGCTGGACCGCGCCCGGGAAGCCGGGATCGGCCCCCTGGCCGTTGCCTGCGCCGAGGCGGAAATCGCCGAAGCCGCCCGCGCCGCCGGCGCCCGCGCCGTGCTGGTGGCCGATGATGTGCCATCCGGCACGGATCGGGTGCAGCGTGCCATGAAGGCGCTGGACCCAGACGGCGAATTCGATGTGGTGGTTAATCTGCAAGGCGATTTCCCAACCATCCGGCCTGAAACGCTGCGCGCCGTGCTGGCCCCGCTGGAAGACCCTTCGGTGGATATCGGCACGCTGGTCTGCCCCATCGCCAATGAGGATGAAGCGCGCACCGATTCCTTCGTGAAATGCGCCTGCGCCTTTGCGGGTGATGCCATGGTGGCGCCGGCGCTTTACTTCTCTCGCTTGCCAATTCCCTGGGGGGATGGGCCGCGCTGGCATCATATTGGTGTCTATGCCTATCGCCGCGCCGCTTTGGACCGCTTTGTGACGCTGCCGGCCAGCCCTTTGGAGCTGCGCGAAAAGCTTGAACAGCTCCGTGCCCTGGAAGCCGGCATGAAAATCAGCGCCGCCCGGGTGGAACACGGACCCTTCGGCGTGGATACGCCTGAAGATCTGGAACGTGCCCGCGCGTTATTGGCCCCTTGAAAGAAAAAACCATGTCAGCCCATCGCATTGCCTTCCAGGGCGTACTCGGCGCCTATTCTGACCTTGCCTGCCGCGCGGCCTATCCGGGGTCTGACACGCTGCCTTGCCCTTCCTTCGAAGCGGCCATGGCGGCGCTGCGCGATGGGCAATGCGATCTGGCCATGCTGCCCTGCGAGAATTCCTTGGCCGGCCGCGTGCCCGATATTCACCGCATGCTGCCCGATTCCGGGCTTTTCGTGGTTGGCGAGCATTTCCAGCGCGTTGAACACTGCCTGCTGGCGCCCAAGGGCGCGAGCCTGGCCACCCTGAAGCGCGCCCATAGCCACCCGGTTGCGCTGGGCCAGGTGCTGCGGCTGTTGAAGGACATGAACCTGACCCCGGTGATCGAGGCCGATACGGCGGGTGCCGCGGCGCTGATCGCCGAACGCGGCGGGGTGGAAGATGCCGCCATTGCCAGCGAATTGGCCGCCGAAATCTACGGCCTGGAAGTGCTGAAGCGGAATGTGGAAGATGAGGCGCATAACACCACGCGCTTTTATGTGATGTCCCGCGATAGGGCCGATGCGCCGGTGGATGCGCCCAATGTGGTGACCACCTTTGTCTTTCAGGTTCGGTCCATCCCGGCGGCGCTTTACAAGGCGCTGGGGGGCTTCGCCACCAATGGGATCAATATGACCAAGCTGGAAAGCTATATGGTCGGCGGGCGCTTCGCCGCGACGCAATTCCTGTGCGATGTGGATGGCCACCCGGAACAGCCGGGGCTTCGCCGTGCCTTTGAGGAGTTGGCCTTTTTCTCCTCCTCCATGAAAATCCTGGGGGCTTATCGGGCGCATCCCTATCGGCTGGAGCAATCCGCCCCGGCGGAATGAGGGGGGATGCGAGAGAGCCCTTCCCCTTGAGGGGTTGGTCAGGCTAGAAGCGAGTTGCAGGACCCGTAGCTCAGCTGGATAGAGCGTTGCCCTCCGAAGGCAAAGGCCGAAGGTTCGAATCCTTTCGGGTCCGCCATTTCATCTGCGTAAGCATTTGATTTCAGCGGTGGGCGGATGGTTTCGGGGCGGACTGTGGCTTTCGGGTTGGTGGCGGCCGGTGTGGTGGCGGTGATCGGCTTTATCGTTCTTGCAGCTAATTCGCCCCGCGCCGATTACCACGCCATGCGAACATTCGTTGTATCGCGCTTGAGCGACGAAGATTTGCGTCGCTTCGATGCGCAGGCTCGCGCTAAATATGCGGCAGAGTATGCCGCCGCGCTGGAACAGGACCGTGCTTGGATGCGGCAGCGATCCGAAGATCGTGCGCGATGTGATGATGTGGCGTTTCGCACCCGCTCACCCGCTGCTTGCACCATGAGCTTCGGGGAGATGATGCCCTTCGATCCGATCATTGCGTCCGTCGCAATGCGCGTGGAGATGCAGATCATGGGCGTTTGTGGCTTTGGCCCGTTAACCGTGCGCGAAGCGCGTCGTTTGGGCTGCCTTCCATGATCTCCTATAGTCACGCGATGCGGTGACGCGCATCTTGGCCTTCGTCGCGACAGAAGCCGGCATTGGGCTGCTCGCACTCAATCATCTGGTGCCAGCGGATGATCCCTTGGTGACGGAAGGGCATTGGATGGAGGCGGTGCGCCGCCACTATGCTGGGCCGCTGATGATTGGACGTGATGGGCTGACATTGCCCCTTGCTTCAGCGCATCTGGGCTCGTCTGCGCCTGGCAAGGCCTGAACGCCTTTACCTTTCGCGCGGTTCGGGTCAGCTTTCACCCATGACCCTCGCCGCCGCCATCATCCCCGTCACGCCATTCCAGCAAAACTGCGCCCTGATCTGGGATCAGGAAACCAAGCGCGGTGTGGTGATAGACCCAGGCGGTGATGTCGCGCGCATTGAAGGCGCGATTGCCGAAGCCGGCATCACCATTGACCGCATTCTGCTGACACATGGCCATATGGATCACGCCGGCGGGGCGGCGGAATTGGCCGAAGCGCTTGGCAATACGCCCATTGAAGGCCCGCATCGCGCGGATGCCTTCCTGCTGGAAGGCCTGGTCGAACAGGGCGCTAAATACGGGCTGGAATGCCGCACCGTCACGCCCAATCGCTGGCTTGACGAAGGTGAACAGGTTGAGATCGCCGGCATCGCCTTTGATGTGCTGCATTGCCCGGGCCACACACCTGGCCATGTGGTTTTCGTCAAACCAGATATGGGCATTGCCATTGTGGGCGATGTGCTGTTTCAGGGCTCCATCGGGCGCACGGATTTTCCCTATGGCGATACAGCTTCTTTGCTGAATGCCATTCGTACAAAACTGTTTCCGCTTGGTGATCACATCCAATTCCTCTGCGGCCATGGCCCGGCTTCCAGCTTCGGCGCGGAACGGCAGAGCAATCCTTTTGTCGGAGAAGGCGCAGCATGAGCCCGGTGATTGAAACCGCGACCCCTCCCTTGTCGGTGACACGGCCGGAATTGGTCGGCATGTCGCCTGCGCGGCTCGCGCGCATACGCCCGGCGATGGAACGCGAAATGGCGGCGGGCCGGCTGCCTGGCTGCGTTGTCGCCATCGCGCGGGATGGCAAGCTGGTGCATCTGGAAGCGATTGGCTGGAGCGATCCCGAAAGCCGCGCGCCGATGCAGGCGGATGCGATTTTCTCCATCGCGTCCATGACCAAGCCAGTGACCGGCGTGGTGGCGCTTTCGCTGATTGAAGAAGGGCGCCTGCTGGTGACGGACCCGGTCGGCGCCTGGTTACCGCCGCTGATGCAGATGCAGGTGGCCAAGCCAACCCCGGCGATGCTTTCGGGTGAAGGCCCGATTGAAACTGAAGCGGCAAGGCGCCCCATGACGGTGCAGGATGCCATGCGCCACACAACGGGCCTGGTTTATGGCGGGCGCGATGGTACGGCCGTGCATGCGGCGGCACCCCCCGGTTCCTTTTGGGTCGCCGAGAATATGGATACGGAAGGTTTTGCGCAGACGCTTTCTGGCCTGCCGCTGCGCCATCACCCCGGCACGGTCTGGGAATATGGGCTTTCCACCGATGTGCTGGGCGGGGTTGCCGAACGTGCGGGCGGTGCCTCGCTTGGCGCGTTGATGCGGGAACGTGTTTTTGCGCCGCTTGGCATGGAAGAAACCGGCTATGTGCTGTCGGCGGAAAAATTGGCGCGTTTTGCGCGGCCCTTTGCCAAGGACCCGGTTACCGGCGCGGCGCAATCCGTGGAAGCGCCGATGCGCGCGCCTAAAATGGAAACCGGCGGCGCTGGCTTGGTTTCAACTGCCAGCGATTATCTGCGCTTTGCCGAAATGCTGCGCGCCGGCGGCACACTGAATGGTGTGCGTGTGCTGGCGCCGCAAACGGTTGCCTGGATGGCTTCCGATCATTTGCAGGGCATCGAAAATCGCGTGGCCGGCATGGACCCTGCCTTGGAAGGCTATGGCTTTGGCCTGACGGTTGCCGTGCGGCTGGCGCGTGGTGGTTCTGGCTTGATGGGCGCGCCAGGTGCCTTTGGTTGGTCCGGCGTTTGGGGCACGTATTTCTGGGCCGATCCGGCGGAACGGCTGAGTGTGGTGTTCATGGCCCATGTGCCGGGCGAATTGCGTCAGCGCTATCGCCGGCTGATCAATATGCTGACCTATCAGGCGATTGAGGCATAGCAGGCAACGCCATCACTGCACCGCCGCGCCGAACAACCATTTGAGCGAGGCGAATACCAGAAAGCTTGGCGAATCGTCGCCGATCCCAACCCCGGCGCCGGCGGCCATGATTGGCCCCGCATTCCCAAGCCGATGCCAAAGCCCGGCGGCGATGATATTCTGGTCCTGCTCACCAACATCCTGTTTTTGCCGCAAATAGCTTAAACCAAGCGAGGTATCCTGGCCGATGCTTTGCGTGAGCCCGGCGGCAAACTCATAACGCCCGGCCCTTTCACCTGGCGCCGCATTGAATAATTCTGACCAGCCGGCATTGAGGGAAAACGCGAGCGGCCGCGGGCCTTCGATGATGGTTTTGCTGAGCAAACCGACAATCTGTCCGCTTTGCGAAGGCACGCTGGTTTCGCCGTAGGCGGTCCGCACAGCGCCGAAGACACCCATCGCGGGCAACCAGCCATCTTCCTCCATGAACTGCCAGCGTAGGCCAAGTTGCGAAAGCCCACCCCAAAGCTGCCTTGCATCATCTGCCGGATAAGGCGCCGCGGGGCCGTATTCCGCTGTCTGTGCAAAACGCAGATCAAGCCCACGCACCAGCCCCGCTTCGGCTTCAAGCGCGCCACCGTAAAGATTGCGGTTGGCGCCTTCCCGCGCGCGCAAATACCCGAAGCCAAGGCTCAATGTTTGGCCACCAGCGGCTGTTGGGGCCACGCCAATGATGCCAAAAGGGTCTTCCATCAGCGGCTCGGTTTCGCCAAACGCCGGCAGGTTGGGCAGCGCCAGCACAAGCGCGATCAGCACCGTGTAGGAATGTAGCTTCATGGCAGGCTTCATGGTCAGGGCTCCGCTGGAAAGATCATTCGCGCTAAGCGACACAGAATCCGCCAGTCGCCAGACCTAATAAAGGTGAAATCTTACCCGCTCACCAGTGCCATGAAACGCTGCGCCAGCTTCACATCAGCAAGGCGGCCCTGCCGCCGCGCCTCGGTCTCGGGATCGCTGCCCCAGAATTCTTCCTGGAACACCTCATCTATCACGGCCAGGCGATGCGCTTCTTCGGCATCAAGCCGGCCAAGGCTGAGCGCCAAGCTAAGCACCAGGCTACCCAGCGCGGGCACGGCAACGCCAAGGGCGGCAAGCCCCGCCGCATCATGCCGCGCAACTGCGGCCTGCAGGGCGGCAAGGCTTTCAGGGGCTTGCGCCACGGGCATCAGGCCCTGGGTGACCCGCAGCGGCGCATCCAGTGCCAGCGCGGCCCAATCAAGCAAGGGCTGCCATGCTTCCGCCTGGCGGGCGGCCAGGCGGTGATCCTCGGCCCGGTAGCAAAGCAGATCCGTCTCGCCAAACCTTACGATGCCCACCACCATGGGGTGAGGGTTCGGGGCGATGCGTTCCTGGGCCGAGCCCAGAAGGCGGGTCAGGGCCACATCTTCCGGGTTCATCTCCCCGCCCTTGGCCCCGCCGGCCTGCTGCCATTCATCGGCAATCGCCTCTGCCAGGGCGCGGCTTGATGTGGCCAAGATACTGCCACCTGGCAGGCGCAAAGGCCGCCCGTCCAGCACAACGCCATAGCCGCCTTCCAGACGTGGTACGGCCAGGGCCGCTTCCCAAAAACGCTTCATAAGATGCAATTTAGCGCGCCAGAGGGTAAAGAAAAGCCATGCCCGATGGGTCGGACTTCGCGCCACCTCATCTGGCTTGACGCCGGCCATGCTCCGGCGCTAGTTACCCGCCCTTCGCAGGTGGATCGCCGCCTCTTCTTCTTTCAGGTTCGAACAGACAGCCCATGGCCAATAATTCTTCCGCGCGTAAGCGCATCCGTCAGACCGAAAAGCGCACTGTGCGCAACAAGGCGCGTAAGTCACGTGTGCGTAGTTTCTTGCGCAAGGTAGAAGAAGCGGTGAAGTCTGGCGACAAGGCTGCGGCGCAAGAAGCGTTTCGCGCAGCCCAACCTGAAATGCAGCGCGCAGCAACCAAGGGTGTTGTGCATCCCAAGACGGTCTCGCGGAAATTGTCGCGCCTTTCCGCGCGGGTGAAGTCCGTCGGCGCCTGACGCTGCGCCCAATTTCCTGACCTTAAATTTCTGAAGCGGGCAGTTTGAAACGGGCAGCAGCAAATGCTGCGCCTGCTTTGATGGGTTCTTCACAAGTATTCTGCTTTAGCTTCGCGGTCGCGCTTTACAGATACGGCGACATATCTGTTGGACGTTCGTATGGTTGTTGTTCGGCGTTGCAACATTACTAATTCTCAAATGTTCAGAGTTGGGCTTTTTTGCTATTGAAAATTTGTCTCTGTCAGCACCATGATGAGGACGAACAGGGTTGGTCGAAATAATGGGAAAAGGGGGCAGCGTTTTGCGAAGCACGGAAAAGCTAAGCGATAACACGCCCGTGCATGGTGCGGCCGCCTGGGCTGAACCATGGGCCCGTATTCGCGCCAAGCTGCGCGAAGAAGTGGGCGATGTGGAATTCCGCAGCTGGCTTCGGCAAATGACACTTGCTTCGGTTGATGGTGATGAAGCGACCATCGCGCTTCCCACGCGCTTTCTGCGTGATTGGGTGAGCAGCCATTACGGCGATCGGCTTCGTTCCCTATGGCAGCAAGAAAATCCCGCCATTCGTCGGGTTGATCTGCGCGTTGCCGCCAATGGGCGCGCAGCGTCCGGCGAGCCAGCCGAAAATGGCGCGCAACCCTTGGCGGAAAGCCTGACACCAGTGGTGGCTCGCGTGGCCGACCCGCGCGGGGATTGGGCCGCACCGCTTGATCCGCGCTTCACTTTTGATACCTTCATTGTCGGCAAGCCCAATGAATTCGCCTATGCCTGCGCACGGCGCGTTGCAGAAAGGCCGGCCATGCAGGGCTTCAACCCACTATTCCTTTATGGTGGTGTTGGGCTTGGCAAGACGCATCTCATGCATGCCATTGCCTGGGCCATTCGTGAACAACACCCCACGCGCCAAGTTGCCTACATGAGCGCGGAAAAATTCATGTATCGCTTCATTGCGGCACTGCGCAGCCAATCCACCATGGAATTCAAGGAAACACTGCGTTCGGTTGATGTGCTGATGGTGGATGACCTGCAATTCCTGATCGGCAAGGATAATACGCAGGAAGAATTTTTCCACACCTTCAATGCGCTGGTGGATGCCGGCAAGCAGATTGTCATCTCCGCCGACAAATCGCCTTCCGATCTGTCGGGCATTGAAGACCGACTGCGCACGCGCCTTGGCTGCGGTATGGTGGCTGATCTGCACGCCACCACTTACGAATTGCGCATTTCCATCCTGGAAGCCAAGGCAGCGTCATCCGGCGTTGCGGTGCCGTCGCGCGTGATGGAATTCCTGGCGCACAAAATCACCTCCAATGTGCGGGAATTGGAAGGCGCGCTCAATCGCCTGGTTGCCTGGGCCAATCTGTTCGGCCGCCCGATTACCTTGGAAGGCACGCAGGAGGTACTGCACGATATCCTCCGCGCCCATGACCGGCGTGTCACGATCGAGGAAATTCAGCGCAAGGTCGCTGAACACTACAATCTCCGCCTGACCGATATGTCCTCGGCCCGGCGGGCGCGCAATGTGGCGCGGCCCCGTCAGGTGGCGATGTATCTGGCGAAGCAGCTTACCTCTCGGTCCCTGCCGGAAATCGGGCGGCGCTTTGGCAATCGGGACCATACCACGGTCATGCATGCCGTCTCCCGCGTGGCGGAGCTTATGCAGGCGGATGGCTCCTTCGCCGAGGATGTGGAGCTTCTCCGGCGCATGCTGGAAACCTGAGGCGCCGAGTAAGGCCCCAAAGCAAGCTTTCCACAGTCCAGGTAGCTTTTCTGACCCCGTCCGGGCTGGTATGAAGAAAGGAATCCGGGCGCTTTTCCGTGCCGATTCGGCAGGTTTGTCGCCCGGGCAGGATATCACTGGCGATTTGCCGCCCGGGACACATCCGGTGGCGGCTTGGATCGTCATAACAAGATCGGGGCGTCGAAACGATGAAATTCTCGGTTGACAGGGCGGTATTGCTCAAGGCGCTGACCCATGTGCAAAGCGTGGTTGAGCGTCGCAACACTATCCCCATCCTCGCCAATGTGATGATCGAAGCAAATTCGGCCGGCGCGCTGAAATTGACCGCGACCGATATGGAAATTGCGGTGGTGGAAGATATTGTGGGTGTGACTGTTGCGCGCGCTGGCCGCACCACGGCGCCGGCTTCAACCCTTTACGAAATCATTCGCAACCTGCCCGAAGGGGCGCGCGTTGAATTCGATCATGGCGGTGGCGACGGGCCGCTCACGCTGCGCTCCGGCCGCTTCAATACCAGCCTTGCCGTGCTGTCAGTGGATGATTTCCCTTCCATGACCGAAGGGCGCATGCCGGTGCAATTCAGCATCGCGGCTGGCGTATTGCGGGACCTGATTGACCGCACGCGGTTCGCGATTTCCACGGAAGAAACGCGCTATTACCTGAACGGGATTTATATCCACGCGACCGAAAGCGAAGGCCAGCCGGTGCTGCGCGCTGTCGCGACCGATGGGCATCGGCTCGCGCGCGTGGAATTACCGCTGCCGGAAGGCGCCAAGGCCATGCCCGGCGTCATCATTCCGCGCAAGACCGTGAATGAAATTCGCAAGCTTGCTGAAGAAATCAGGGATGAGAATGAGATTAAGGTGTTGCTTTCAGACACCAAGGTGCAATTCGCGCTCGGAACCGTCACGCTCACCAGCAAGTTGATTGACGGCACCTTCCCCGAATATGAACGCGTGATCCCGCGCGGCAATGACAAGAAGCTTGTTGTGCCGCGCAAGGATTTCGCCGATGCAGTGAAGCGCGTAGCCGCGATCAGCAGCGAGAAATCGCGCCCGGTCAAACTTAGTCTTGGTACAAATCATTTGCGCGTATCGGCGGCCAGCCCTGATCAGGGCGAAGCGCAGGAAGATTTGGAAGGCGATGATGTCGCCTATACCAGCGGCGCATTGGAGATCGGGTTCCAGGCGCGATACTTGGCCGACATCACTGATCTGGTGCAGGACAAGTTGGAATTCTTGTTTTCCGATGGCGCGGCGCCCACAATTGTGCGTGACGCATCCCGGCCGGAAGCCCTGTTTGTCCTGATGCCGATGCGGGTGTGACGACGGCGCCGGGGCTTTTTCTTGCGCGCCTCAGGCTTTCGGATTTTCGGTCATGGCAAGTTCTGGACGCGTCTTTCGACGCGTCCCTGATTTGCATCGCGGGCGAAAACGGCGCGGGCAAGACTAATCTGTTGGAAGCGATATCGCTGCTCGCGCCAGGCCGAGGCTTGCGCGGCGCGCGCATGGGTGAAGTTGGGCGGCAGGAGGCCGGAGCGGGCCTGCCCTGGGCGGTGGCGGGCCGGTTTGAAACGCGGACCGGCCCCATGGATATCGGCACCGGCACGGACCCGGAAGGGGCAACAGAACGGCGCATCTATCGCCTTGATGGGCAGGCTTTGCGCACCCAAGCGATGCTGGCCGAACGCATGGCCGCCGTTTGGATCACGCCGCAAATGGATCGACTGTTTCAGGAAGGTGCTGGTGGACGGCGGCGCTTTCTGGACCGCCTGGTCTGGGCGCTGGAGCCTGGCCATGCGCGGGAAGTGGCGGCGCATGATAACGCCATGGCTGAGCGTAATCGGCTGCTGGCGGAAGGCCGTGCGGACCCTGCCTGGCTCGCTGGGTTGGAAGATGCCATGGCGCGGCATGCGGTGGCCGTAGCAGCGGCCCGGCGCGCGCTGATGCTGCGCCTGAATGCTGAACTTGCCGCAGGCCGCGCCACGGGCGCTTTTCCCGCCGCGCGGTTAGATATCAGCTGTCCCATCCTGGCGGCTTTGGCCGAAACCCCGGCGCTGGCTGTGGAAGATGCGCTTCGCCAGGGCTTTGCTGCGGATCGGCGCCGTGATTCGGCAGCCGGCGGTGCTGCGCGCGGCGCGCATAAGGCGGATTTGGTTCTGGTGCATATGCCCAAAGCGATCAGCGCCGAGTTCTGTTCAACCGGAGAGCAAAAAGCGCTGCTGGTTTCCGTGGTGCTGGCCCATGCTGCGCTGATCGCCGAAGCGCGCGGCTTCGCGCCGCTTTTGCTGCTGGATGAAGTGGCGGCGCATCTTGATCCCGCGCGACGGGAAGCGCTGTTCGCTGCCCTTGCCGCACTGCCCGCCCAGGTCTTCATGACCGGCACGGATCTTGACGTTTTCGCCCCGCTTGCGGGCATTGGGCGCCTGTTCAGCGCGGGCGATGGCAGGCTTATTGCCGCCGGTTGAAGGCGGGGCGAAAAAAGCCCTGCCGGGGTCGCGTTTGTCGCCGAAAAATGCTACAAAACCTTCATGATTCTTCTTTACCCGAACAGGAGCCTGTAACCGGCATGAGCGATGAGCCGCGCGCCGAAACTGAAGCCTATGACAGCGCTTCCATTACCGTCTTGCGCGGGTTGGAAGCGGTGCGCAAACGGCCGGGCATGTATATTGGCGACACCGATGATGGCTCTGGCCTGCATCACATGGCCTTTGAAATCATTGATAATGCGGTGGACGAAGCGCAGGCCGGTTTCGCCTCGGCCGTTTCCGTCACACTGAATGGCGATGGCAGCGTTACCGTCATCGATGATGGCCGCGGAATCCCCGTGGATATCCATGCGGAAGAAGGCATCAGCGCCGCTGAAGTGGTGCTGACGCGACTGCATGCTGGCGGCAAGTTCAACCAGAATTCCTACAAGGTCTCAGGCGGCTTGCATGGTGTTGGTGCGGCGGTGGTCAACGCGCTGTCCGAATGGATGGAAGTGCGCATCTGGCGCGGCGGCCAGCAATATCGGCTGCGCTTTGAACATGGTGACACCGTAGTACCCTGCACGGCGCTTGGCCCTGCGGATCATCCAAACGGCACGGAAGTCACCTTCAAGCCATCCGCACTCACCTTCACGCGCACGGAATTTGAATTCGCCGTGCTTGAACGCCGCCTGCGTGAATTGGCCTTCCTCAATTCCGGCTTGCGCGTTGTGCTGCGTGATGAACGCCATGCAGAAGTTCAGGAAACCAAATTTCATTTCGATGGCGGGCTGACGGCCTTTGTCGAATGGTTGGACAAGGGCAAGACGCCGCTTTTCGCAACCCCAATCAGCCTGGCTGCGCGTGAACAGGATGGGATCAAGGTTGAGCTCTCGCTCCGCTGGAACGACAGCTACCATGAAACCATGCTCTGCTTCACGAACAACATCCCGCAACGCGATGGCGGCGCGCATCTGGCGGGCTTCCGCCAGGCGCTGACGCGCGTAGTCTCCAAGGTGGCGGAAGGCATCACCAAGAAGGAAAAGGTGACACTTACCGGCGAAGACATGCGCGAAGGCCTGACCGCGGTTTTGTCCGTGAAGGTGCCGGACCC
Source organism: uncultured Rhodospirillales bacterium (assembly GCA_903927465.1). Classification (GTDB taxonomy): domain Bacteria; phylum Pseudomonadota; class Alphaproteobacteria; order Acetobacterales; family Acetobacteraceae; genus Neoroseomonas. Next base: position 37,295 of record CAIYMY010000028.1, read on the forward strand.
GAAATTCAGCAGCCAGACCAAGGAAAAACTCGTTTCATCCGAAGTGCAGCCCGTGGTGCATGTGGCTTGCGCCGATGCGCTTACTCATTGGTTTGAAACGCATCCTAAGGAAACCAAGGATCTGGTTGGCAAGATCCTGGATGCGGCAACAGCGCGTGAAGCGGCCCGCAAGGCGCGAGACCTCACGCGCCGCAAGGGTGTGTTGGATATTTCATCCTTGCCCGGCAAGCTCGCGGATTGTCAGGAACGTGATCCGGCGAAATGCGAAATATTCATTGTTGAGGGTGACAGCGCCGGCGGTTCCGCAAAGCAAGGGCGTGACCGCGCCTTCCAGGCGATCCTGCCGCTGAAAGGCAAAATCCTGAATGTGGAACGCGCGCGCTTCGACAAGATGCTCTCCAGCGCTGAAATCGGCACGCTGATCACGGCGCTCGGCACTGGGATCGGGCCCGGTGAGCCATCGGAGGGTGGGTTTGATATCGGTAAGCTCCGCTATCACCGCATTGTCATCATGACCGATGCCGATGTGGATGGCAGCCATATCCGCACCTTGTTGCTGACCTTCTTCTTCCGGCAGATGCCGGAATTGATTACGCGTGGGTATTTGTACATCGCGCAGCCGCCGCTTTATCGCGCCAAGCGTGGGCAGGAAGAACGCTATTTGAAGGATGATCGCGGGCTGGAAGATTACTTGCTGGAAAAGGCACAAAACGTAGCAAGCCTGCGTCTGCCCGATGGGCGTGACCTGACCGGCGATGCCTTCCAGGCAGAGCTTGATTTCCACCGTCAGGTGACATCGCGCATTCGCCGCCTGGCTGGCGCGGTGCCGGCGGATATCATCGAACAGGCGGCGATTACCGGTGCTTTGACCATGGAAAGCGATCGTGCCTTGGCGGCAGCACAGGCTTTGGCCGCGCGGTTGGATGTGCTGGCGCCCGCATCTGAACGCGGCTGGGTGGCGACCGCGGGTGATAATGGCCTGATACTCGCGCGCACCGTGCGCGGCGTGGGTGAGCGCCATATGCTGGACGCGACAGCGCTGCGCAGTGCGGAAGCGCGTTGGCTGGATGAACGGCGCGAAAGGCTGGCGGCGGATTTCTTGGGCGGTGCGGTGCTATCGCTGGACGGCGCAGAAAGCCAGGTGGTCGGGCCGCTCGCGCTATTCGAAAAGCTGATCGCGCAGGGCCGCAAGGGGCTTTCCTTCCAGCGCTTCAAGGGCCTTGGCGAGATGAACCCCGATCAGCTTTGGAAGACCACGCTCGATCCCGCGATCCGCACGCTACTTCGCGTGCGGGTTGAGGATGAGGAGGATGCGGAGCAGGTCTTCTCCACCCTGATGGGCGATCTGGTGGAACCGCGCCGCGACTTTATTGTTGGCAACGCCTTGAAGGTTGCAAATCTGGACGTGTGAGGGCGGTATGGGATGGGCTAGTGCGCGACCCATTCACATTCGTTCACGGGACACGCACTAGAACTTCGTGTGGTCGCATTTTCCGAGCCGCCAAGTGATGCCACTTGGCTTGAAAATGCTCTATGCCATCCCACCCCGCGCAGATACTGGCCACAAGCACTCCACACGCCCCTTGCGGACGCCGACATACCAATCATAGCGATCAACCGTCGGGTCGCAGTGGCCGGGCACCAGGCGCAGCTTTTCGCCAAGCTTCGGCACGCTGCCATCTTCGATCACGATCTTGCCATGTTCATCAGACGCGCCCGCATAGCGCAGCCCAGGGCGTTGCCAGACCTGCGGCATGCCGGAATCAACCGAAACACCCTTATGCCCGCAATCCAGCACGGCAATGCCCGGCCCTGCGGTGCTCATGACTTGCGACAGCACGAAAAGCGATTGCCGGAAGGGCGGCGCATCCTCATTCGCCGCATAATCCGCATCCATGAAGCAGTAAGACCCCGCCTGGATTTCGGTATAGACGCCGCTCGCCGCCTCATGCCGGAAGGTGCCGGTGCCGGCCCCGCCCACAATCGGGCATTCCAGCCCGCGCTGGCGGAGTTGTTCCACCGTGCGCCGGGACCGCGCCACGGCCTCACCAATCGCCGCCGCGCGTTCTTCTGGTGCGCGCTTGTGCTGCGCTGAACCGTGATAGGCCTGCAAGCCGCCAAAACGTAGATGCCGGCTGGCGGCGATGCGTTCCGCCAGTGCCACGGCAGGCGGCCCATGTTCCACCCCGCCGCGCGCCATGCCGACATCAATTTCCACCAGCACCGGCAGGCGCACGCCAGCGGCTTCGGCGGCGGCTTCAATCAGGGCAATCTGCGCGGCGTCATCCACACACACAGCGACTTCCGCGATGCGCGTAAGGGCCGCGAGCCGCGCCAATTTGCGCGGGCTGACCACCTGGTTGGTGACCAGAATATCCGGAATGCCGCCCCAAGCCAGCGCTTCGGCCTCGGCCACTTTTTGCACGCATTGCCCAACGGCGCCGCGCGCCATTTGCAGCTTGGCGATGACGCTGGATTTGTGGGTTTTCGCATGCGCGCGAAGCTTAGCGCCAGTTGGCGCCAGCAGCGCCGCCATGGTGTCAAGGTTATGTTCAAAAGCATCCAGGTCTATCACCAGCGCGGGGGTATCAATGTCTTCTTCGCGCATGCCGGGTTCGGCGGGTGGGTGTTGCAGCATGGGGAATCCTCCGTGACTGCCGCATCATAGCCATGCCCATGCGTTCCGCGCCAATCGCGCAAGCCAGGGGGGAAGCACCAGGCATAAAAAAAGCGGCAGGGTTTCCCCTGCCGCCTTTTTGCCGAATGATCCGAAGATCAGAAGGCGACGCGCACGCCGGCGACCAGCACCTGGATGTCGCGGGTGGTGCTGCCGCTTGCATTGAACTTCGCCAGCGTGGTGCCTGCGCCGGCTGAACCAGCGGCAATCATGCCAGTACCAGCGGAGTTCACAGAAGCGCCATTCAGCGGAATGTTCTTGTCCTGGACCTGGTTGTAGTTCGCGAACAGGGTCATGCCCGGCGCGAGAATATAGGCCACACCAAAGCCAAGATAGGTCTGCTCACGATCTTCAAGGGCTGCACCCTGCGTCTGACCAAGCTGGCCGGACGCCGTGCCATTGTCCTGCGTGCCCTTACCATACATGGCACCAAGAGACACAGCACCGATGGTGTAGGTACCGCTACCGACCCAATGGTTGCTGCCATCGAGGCCCTTAGCAAGCGCGGCGTTACCTGCTGAGGAGCCGTTATAGTTACCCCAGGTGTATTCGCCACCCACCGCGAAGCCATAGGCGCGCAGCACTAGGCCCGCCGAATAGGCGGTCACGTTCTGCGGCTTGTTGGTAAGAGACTGACCAGCCGCGGTCAGGGTCGGCGCATCCGCAAAGGCAGCGACGAAGGAGGTCTGAAGACCCACATCACCAAATGTACCACGATAACGCAGCGCACCGGTGACCTGGTTGGTCAGGTTCGTGAAGTCACGCTGGAATTGTGTCGTGTTGGACGGGTTTAAGAAGTTCTCCCCTTCGAAGGGATTCGCCGCATAGGAGATACCGGCATCAAAGCCCATCAATTGCGGGGACAAATAGATCAGCTTGGTCGCGTCATTACCGTCATTCACGCCGGACATGATGTAAGGCGAGCCGCCTGGCTGGTTGACGACGAATTCATCCCACGCATCGTCCGTACCCATCCACAGCACGGAAGGACGACGGACCTGCATCAAGGACGCAGCGCTGTCTTCGTTACCGAAGCGCAATTCACCCCAGCCACCCTTCACGAAACCGTAGAGTTCATCATAGTCAGTGCCCGTGCCGGTGCCAGCGGTGGTGATCTGGGCGTCCATCTGCACTTCGAACACCGCGCCGTAGCGCATACCGTTCGCCGCGATGCCATCAACATAAATGTTGAATTCGGATTCAGTGCGGAAATCATTGCGCTGACGGCCGTTGGCGTTGGTGATCACGCCAGCCGTATTCGCAACGCCCCCGGTGCCGTTCGCGGCAGCGGCGGAGAAGGAGACCGGCGCCATGTTGTTGCGGAACCATGCCCCGTCGGAGCTATCCGAAACATTGCCCATGGAGAAGTCGAAGAAGCCACCCAAGCGCACGACCAAGCCGCTGGTCGTCGGCGTGGCCGGACGGTTTGGCACGCCATCCGCACCATGCGGACCGGCGCCGGTGATGCCAACCGGGGTCTGATACATGGCAGCGGCGGTGCCGGTGGGCGCCACGGAAGTGGCAGGCAGCGCGGGCGGGGCGGCCGGCGCGGCAACCGGAGCCGGACGAGCGGCCGGGCGGGCTTGTTGGGCGTTGGCAGCCTGCGCAACGAGCGCGAGACCAACAACAGCAGTTGTCCCCAGAAGAATTTTACGCATTCAAGTCCTCCTCATAGCCGGACAATCCGGCAGTGTTCCTCGGCCCCTGCCCCCGGCAGGAAGGACGCCCCAAACACCCAATAAGGGCGTTCGTGGTATCCAGACCTTGAAAGACTATGAACATTTCAGCGCGCCTGCCGCAACCTCTCAGAAAGGTCTGGCGCGACTTGGTCACATCACTGTGGCAAACGTGCAACAGGGGGCGCGAGCCCCCCAATGGCCGCGACCCCCGCCGCGCGGCGGGGCACGGCGCCCAGCCGCGCGGGCGTGATGCCCCCCAAGGCCAGGCAGGGCACCGGCAGCCCCCGCGCCAGTCTGGCCCAACGCAGCGGGCCAAGCGACAGCGCGCCGGGGTGGCTTTGCGTGGGGAAAAGCGGGGAAAGAAACAGGCAATCCACGCCAAGCCGCCTGGCCCGCGCCGCGCCGCGCTGCCCGCCATGCGCGGCCATTGCCAATATAAGGTGGCCCGGTCCCGCCCGGCGCGCCAGCAAAAAGGGCAGCAGGCCCGCGCTTGCCCGCCGATCTGGCAGATGGAGCCCCACCCCTAAAGCCAGCGCGGCCCGCCCATCGCCAGCGATCAGCAGGCGCAGCCCTCGGCGGCGGGCGAGCAGCGCCACGGGTGCCAGCAGCGCCGGCGCCAAGCCCCGCGCGACCACCCCGGAGCCACGCGGTAGGGCCGCCATGGCCAAGCGGGGGTCCGGCAGGCGTAGGGGGTCGCTGAACAGCCACAGCCGGGGCAGGCCGCCGGGCGCTGGGCGGGCAAATCGGCCCCAAGATGGGCGCGCCCCTGGAATCCTGCTCGATTCCCTGCCATTTGGCTTTGCCATGACCGATACAATTGCCATTGCCGAAAACCTCTCCCGCATTCGGGCGCGAATCACCGAAGCCTGCGCCCGCGCCAATCGCCCGGCAAATGCCGTGACCCTGGTGGCCGTTTCCAAAACCAACCCGGTGGAAGCCGTGGAAGCCGCCCTCGCCGCCGGGCAGATGGTGTTTGGCGAAAACCGGGTCCAGGAAGCGGCGCAGAAATTTCCGGGGCTGCGCGCCGGCCATCCGGGGCTTCTTTTGCATATCATTGGCGGCTTGCAGACCAATAAGGCACGGGATGCCGTCAGGATCGCGGATGTGATCGAAACGCTCGATAGGCCCAAGCTGGCCGAAGCCATTGCGGACGCCATGGCCAAGGAAGGCCGCCGGCCCGATCTGCTGGTGCAGGTGAATACGGGGGATGAGGCGCAGAAGGCCGGCTGCCCGCGGGCAGAAGCCGATGTCTTCATTCGCGCCGCGCGGGATGATTTCGGCCTGCCGGTGAAGGGCTTGATGTGCATCCCGCCTGTGGAAGGCGACCCGCGCCCGCATTTCGCCTACCTCGCCAATCTGGCGGCGAAGCATGGGCTGCCTATCCTTTCCATGGGCATGAGTGGCGATTTTGAAGCTGCGATTGCCGAGGGTGCGACCCATGTGCGCGTCGGCAGCGCCATTTTCGGCGCGCGCGGCTGATCACGCATCCGCCGCTTGACGCCAGGGGCATAGCGCGGGATCACGCGACATCGTTTTTTCCACGGTGAACAAGCCCATGACGCGCGTCTTTTCCGGCATTCAGCCTTCCGGCGTTCCAACCCTTGGCAATTACCTGGGCGCCATCCGCAATTGGGTGCCGATGCAGGATGCGCATGAAAGCATTTTCTGCATTGTGGATTTGCACGCCATCACCGTCTGGCAAGACCCGAAGGAGCTGTCGCGCCAAACCCGCGAAATGGCCGCGGCGCTGATTGCCTGCGGGCTTGATCCCAAGCGGTGCACTTTGTTCGTGCAATCCCATGTGCCGGCGCATGCCGAATTGGGGTGGATTTTCAATTGCGTTGCGCGCATCGGCTGGCTCAATCGCATGACGCAATTCAAGGACAAGGCAGGCAGGGATCGGGAAGCGGCATCCGCCGGGCTTTATGTTTACCCCAATCTGATGGCGGCCGATATTCTGGCCTATCACGCGACCAAAGTGCCGGTCGGTGATGACCAGAAGCAGCATCTGGAATTGGCGAATGATATCGCCCAGAAATTCAACCATGATTATGGGGTGGATTTCTTCCCAACCATTGAGCCGCTGATTCAGGGTGTTGCGGCGCGTGTCATGTCGCTGCGTGACGGCACCAAGAAAATGTCGAAGTCGGACGCTTCGGACCAATCGCGCATCAATTTGACGGATGATGCGGATTCCATTGCGCTGAAAATCCGCCGCGCCAAGACGGATGCGGAACCCATCCCCGAACACATGGCAGGGCTGGAAGGCCGCCCGGAAGCGCGCAACCTGGTTGGTATTATGGCGGCCATTACCGGCACGCTGCCGGAAAACGTGCTACGCGAACATACCGGCCAGGGCTTTGGCGCCTTCAAAGGCACGCTGACGGACGCACTGGTTGCGCATCTTTCCCCTATTGCCGCCGAAATGCGCCGCCTACTGACCGACCCCGGCGCCCTGGACGCCGCGCTGCATCTGGGGGCAGAGCGCGCCAATGCGGTGGCGGCACCCATCATGAAGCAGGTGCGGGAGATCATCGGGCTGCTGCCGGCAAGATGACTTCAGACTTGCCTTGCGTGCCATCCTGACAAGTCGTTAAACTTTTCTTGGCATGACTGCGCCATGGAAAGGGGGCAGCCGGCATGATCGGGCTGGATTGGGGAACCACATCTTTGCGCGCCTATCGGCTGGATCAGGCCGGGGCAGTGCTGGACAAGCGCGAAAGCAAATCGGGCATCCTGTCCGTGAAGCCCGGCGGCTTTCCTGATGAATTGCGCAAAATCGCCGAGGATTGGCTGGAAGCTGGCGAAAAGCTGGTGGTGATTTCCGGCATGGCCGGCAGCAAGCAGGGCTGGGCGGAAGCACCTTATCTGGCCTGTCCTGCCAGCGTGGCAGAGATCGCCCGCGCCACTCTGCCTGTGCCCTTCCCGGCGACCCGTGTGCGCCTGGTGCCGGGCCTGAAGGCGCGTGATGCCGATGGCGTGCCGGAAGTGATGCGTGGTGAGGAGACACAAATCCTGGGCGTGCTGGACCGCTTGCCCGAACAGGAGGTAACGCTTTGTCTGCCCGGCAGCCATTCCAAATGGGTGCGGGTGCGTGGTGGGCAAATACTTGATTTCTCCACGCATATGACGGGCGAGGTCTTCGCCGCCCTATCCGCCCATACGATCCTGGCGCGCAGCCTGCATCGCGGCGCGGCGCATCATGCGGGCGCCTTTGCGCGCGGGCTTGATCGTGCGCGGCAGGGGGGCGGCTTGCTGCATCAGCTTTTCGGCCTGCGCAGCCTTTCGCTGTTTGATGCGATGCCGCAGATGGAAGCGGCTTCCTATCTTTCGGGCCTGCTGATCGGGCATGAGGTCGCATCGGCCCTGGAAGCGGGTGTGGCGCCGCCCGTGCATATCATCGGTGCTGCGGCGCTGACCCAGCGTTACAGTGCTGCACTGGCGGCCTTTGGTGTGCCGAGTGTCGTCGAAGAAGAAGATGCAGCCGCTGCTGGGCTTTTTCGGATTGGTGCGGTGATCGAGGCTGCGTGACTTAAACTGCGCTGATGATGCGCTTCATCTCGGACGCTATTTTCGTCCAGGTCAGCCCGGCCAATAGCTTCGCGCGCGCCGCGCCGATTTCAGTCGCCCGCGCGCGATCAGTGTAGCGTATTTCCAGCGCAGCGACGATTTCTTCGATATGGCTGTCACGCCAACCTATGGCAGATCAAGATGGTCGGCATGAGTGTATTCGGCACCACACCAAGATCCAGAAATTGCTCTGCCACCATGCTGCGCCGGGCCATCAGGAAAGACGAGAGTGCAAACCCCATGGACAGCGCCCCGCCCCGCCGCTTATGACGCGTGCAACAAAGGAAACTCGCCATGCTGATGTCCCGCCGCGCCTTAATGGCCGCCACCGCCGCTCTGCCTTTCGCTGCCAGCGCACAGGCGCCCTGGAAGCCATCGCGCCCGGTGACGCTGATTGTGCCCTTCGCTGCCGGGTCGGGGACCGATTCGGTCTCGCGCCTGCTGGCGAGCCTGTTGGAACAGGAATGGGGATCGCAGGTGGTGGTGGATAACCGCCCCGGGGCCAATGGTGCCATTGCCGCGGTGGCCACGGCCCGCGCCGCGCCTGATGGCCATACGGTGATGATCACCACCAATAGCCCGCATGGCGCGACACCGGCGCTGATGAAGCGCCCAACCTATGACGCCATCAATGATTTCACGCCAATCGGGCGCATGGGGACTTACATTTTCGTACTCGCGGTGAATGACCAGGTGCCGGTGCGCAACCTGCAGGAGTTTCTGGCGCTGGCGCGGTCCCAGCCCGGCAAACTGACCTATGCTTCGGGCAATACAACCGGCGTTGTGGGCGGCGCCATGCTGACTTCCATCGGCAATATCCAGATGGAGCATGTGCCCTATCGTTCCACCCCACCCGCCATGACGGATGTGATTGCGGGGCGTGTCACCGGCATTATTGTGGATGTGGCTGCATCGCGCGGCTTTTTGCAGGAAGGGAAGATGCGTTCGCTTGGTATTACTTCCGCCACGCGCACACCGCTTTTGCCGAATGAACCAACACTCGCCGAAGCGGGTCTGCCGGGATTTGAATTGCTGTCCTGGATGGGCGCGGTTGGCCCGGCGCGCATGCCGCCAGAAATCGTCACCGCCTGGAACGCTGCAATGCGTAAAGTATGGGAAAGGCAGGAAACCGCTGATCGGCTGGCGACCTTTGGGATCGAACGTGTGACCTCCACGCCTGAGGAATTCGGCGCCTTCATCCGCAGCCAGATCGAAACCTGGGCGCGCCAGATCAAGGCAGCGGGGATCGAGCCGGAATAGGGCGTATCAAATTTTGGCCATTTGCGGCAGCGCAAGCCTTGAAATCGCCACCTTTGCTTATCATTTAAGCTGAAATGCCATCGGGGAAGGCTGCGCAAAGCGATCAACCAAGGGGATTATCATGACCATTTCCTATAATGCTGCCGCCCAAGGGCTTGAGCGTATTCTTTCGGAACTGGCCGATTCCTGCCCAATGGAACGCGCCCGCCTTGACGCGGCTGCGCGTATCCTGACTGTGGCCCGCCGCGCCGCCGGCTTCCATCTTCCCGCTTCCGACGCCACACGGGCTGTCGCCGAGATCTTGCGCCATTGGGACCCCCAAGCGGTGACGGCTCTTGAATATGTTGAAACCCTGCCGGAAGCGGCCTTGGACCGCCTTTTGCGCGCCGCCCCTGCCTGGGCCGCGGCTGCCCGCCGCGCCATCGCCACGCCCGATCGGCACGCAGCCTGACTTTTTGCGCCTCCCCCATGACGGCCCGGCTACCGGATGGTAGGCGGGCCGTTTTCATTTTAGGCTGGTTTCCCAAAGGCGCATGCCCGCCTATAAGGCTGCATCCTGGGCCGTTGGCCGGAGTTTCAGTGCAATGATGGAAAAACGAAGCAAGCCGAATGAACCGCGACGGGTGCTGCTGCTGACAGGCGCCTCCCGCGGGATTGGGCATGCCACGGTGAAGCGCTTTTCTGCGGCTGGCTGGCGCGTGATCACGGTGTCGCGGCAGCCCTTCCCGGAACAATGCCCCTGGGAAATGGGGCCTGAAGATCACATTCAGCTTGATCTGGGCGACCCCGTGCTGACCGAGGCAATGATCCCGGAAATCCGCGCCCGTTTGGCCCCGGATGGCGGCATGCTGCATGCGCTGGTGAATAACGCCGCGATTTCGCCAAAGGGCGAGGGTGGGGCGCGGCTTGGCACGCTGACCATGCCGACGGATGGGTGGCGCCGCGTTTTTCAGGTGAATTTCTTCGCCCCCATTCTGCTGGCGCGGGGCTTGGTGGAAGAATTGGCGCGCGCCAATGGTTCGGTGGTGAATGTGACGTCCATCGCCGGCGGGCGGGTGCATCCTTTTGCGGGCGCGGCCTATTCCACATCCAAGGCGGCGCTGGCGGGGCTGACGCGCGAAATGGCAGCAGATTTCGCCCCGCGCGGCGTGCGCGTGAATGCGATCTCACCGGGCGAGATTGATACCTCCATCCTTTCCCCGGGGACGGACAAGATCGTGAAGGAACAAATCCCGATGCGTCGGCTTGGCCGGCCAGAGGAAGTGGCGCAGGCCATTTACTTCCTGTGTACCGAGGCGTCTTCCTATGTGAATGGCGCAGAAATTCATATCAATGGCGGGCAGCACGTTTGAAGCATTTTCAAGCCAAGCGGCTTGGCTTGGCGACCAGGAAAATGCGACCCATTAACAGCCGAGAGCATTTCAGCCGTGCGAATGCGTGGCCGAAATGCGCGAAGGCGTTCTGAAACGTGACGCGCGCTCCGCGCACCAGCCTAGCCGCCCTTGGCCTGCTGCTACCGCTACTGAAGCCCTATCTGCCGCGCGTCCTGGCCGCAATCGCGTCGCTCTTGCTGGCGGCTGGGCTGACACTCGCGCTTGGCCAGGGCCTCAAGCACCTGATTGATGATGGCTTCGCCGGCGGGCACGGCACGTTGGACAGCGCCGCGCTGGTGATGGGCGCTTTGATCACCGCCTTGGCCATCACCACCACCACGCGGTTTTATCTTGTGTCCTGGTTGGGTGAACGGGTGGCTGCGGATTTGCGGCAGCGCTTTTTTGACCATGTCACCGGGCTTTCGCCCAGCTATTTCGAATCCGCACGCATCGGCGATGTCATGTCGCGCCTGACGGCGGATATTGGGCTGCTGCAATCGCTGATTGGGTCTGCCATTTCCATGGGCGTGCGCCAGGCCATCACGGGCGCTGGCGCCTTCCTCATGCTGGTGCTGACAAGCGCGAAACTCGCGGGGTTGATTGCGCTGATCCTGCCCATGGTCGTGCTGCCTTTGGTGTTTTTTGGCCGGCGCGAAAGGCGACTATCCAAGGCAGCACAGGAAAGGATCGGCGATCTGGCGGCGCAGGCGGAAGAAACGCTGGGCGGCATTCGCGCCATTCAGGCTTTCACGCAGGAAGATCGCGCACGAGCCCGCTTTGCCGCAGGATCGGAAGCCGCAGTGCGTGCCGCGCTCCGGCGCGTATTCTCTCGCAGCCTGCTGATCCTGCTGGTTATTCTGCTTGGCTTCGGCGCCATCACCTTCAGTCTTTGGGTGGGTGGCCGCGATGTGATTGAAGGGCGGATTTCGGGCGGCGAATTATCCGCCTTTGTTTTCTACGCCGTGCTGATGGCCTCATCTGGCGCCACGGTCAGCGAATTATGGGGCGAGATCCAACGCGCGGCGGCGGCGGCGGATAGGCTTGGCGAGGTCCTGGCCATTGCGCCCGCCATCGCAGCGCCCGCGAACCCTTTGCCCCTGCCGCCCGCCCAGGGCCGCGTGGTGTTTGAAGCGGTGACGCTGCGCTACCCGACGCGGCCGGATACTCCGGCGCTCAGCGATTTCAGCCTGGTGGTGGAACCGGGGGAGGCGATTGCGCTGGTTGGCCCCTCCGGCGCCGGCAAGACATCCGTGCTGTCGCTGCTGCTGCGCTTTTATGACCCAAGTGCTGGGCGCATTCTGTTGGATGGGGCGGAGATTACGCAGCTTGACCCGCGCGCGTTGCGGTCCCGCCTGGGGCTGGTGCCGCAGGAGCCGGTGATTTTTAGCGCCAGCATCGCCGAAAACATCCGGCTCGGCCGGCCCGACGCCAGTGATGCGGAAGTGGCAGCGGCGGCTGAGGCAGCGGCGGCAGCGGAATTCATCGCCGCCCTGCCGCAGGGCTTTGCCACCGAACTGGGCACGCGCGGTGTGACGCTTTCCGGCGGGCAGCGCCAACGTATCGCCATTGCGCGCGCCATCCTGCGCGACCCAACGGTGCTGCTGCTGGATGAGGCGACGAGCGCTTTGGATGCGGAAAGCGAATTCGCGGTGCAACAAGCGCTGGCGCGGCTGTGCAAGGGGCGCACCAGCATTACGGTGGCGCATCGCCTGGCCACTGTGCGGCGTGCGGATCGGATTGTGGTGATGGATGCAGGCCGCATTATCGCCACCGGCACGCATGAGGCGCTGCTGGCCGAAGGCGGGCTTTATGCGCGGTTGGCGGCGTTGCAGTTTACGGATGGGGAGGGGCGCGGTGCGGTGCCGTCATCCCAAAGCGCGACGCAGGAATAACCCAACCGGCACCATGCCGGGGATTACCTCACGCACAAAAACCTCAAGCCGTGTCAGGAATGCCGGCAAGGCCGAAGGTAGCGCCGGCGCTGCGCCGAGTGCGGCGATCAAGCCAGGTGCGGCAAGGTGCGCGGCTTCTACCGCGGTGTCTCGCCAATGCGCCAAGCCTCCATCGGCGCGCAACGGTGCCAGCATATCGGGCAGCCGCGCCAGAACATCCGGCCATAACGCCAGATGCAAATAAAGGCTCGGCACCACCGCGCCATCGGAAAGCTCATGCGCGGCCGTCAGGGTATGAATTTGCGCCTGTAACGCCGGGGCCAAGGCCGTAAGCCGCGGCAAAGGCGGCGGCGCGGACAGCATCGGGCCGCGCGCGGCAGGCACCATCGGTGCACCAGGCGCCATGCCCTGCTGACGCAGCAATATCGCCGTCAGCAGGCCAAGATTCGTCGTATTGCCGCGATGATAAACCTCCACCAGCGCGGCAATGCCGGCCGGCACGGCAGCAGGCGCCGGTGCAGAAGAAGGCAGCGTGATGGCCGCCGTTATGCGATCCCGCGCCGCCGCAGCAGCGCCGGAAGCAAGCGCTGGCGCCGCCTGCGCGCAAAGCCAATCAAGCACACCAGGCAGGGCAGCGGCATGGCGCCAGATCAGGTTCACCTGGCCAATGCCAATCCCCTCATTCAAGCCAGTATAAATCGCGGCAATCGCGGGCGGGGCTTCCGCTTCGCGGATTTCGGGAAGGCTGGTGGCGGACATGCATCAGAACTCCTCAAAAATTCGGCCACAGCCTTCACGCTTTTCTGCAATCCCATTGGTGCGCAGCGCATGCCAATAGGTGGCAGCATTGATGGCCAAGACCGGCTTGCCCAACCAAAGCTCCGCCGCTGCCGCCACGCGGATCATGGAAAGATTGGTACCCACCTGCACAATCGCATCCACATCATCACCATCAAGCCGCTTCAAGGCCGCCACACATTCAGCCGGCGTCACCTGCGCAATGCCGGTCCAACTGCGGCATTGCAGCGCAATGTCACGCACCACACTGAAACCCATATCGCCGAAATAACGCGCCACTTCCGCATTCATCACCGGCCAATAAGGTGTGAGCACCGCAAGGCGCCGAATACCGCCAAAGGCATTCAAGGCCGCGGTGCAGGAATGGCTGCCAATGCTGATCCCAAGGCCAGAGACATCCCTGACCTGCGCCACAAAATCATCAGCGCCCTTCTGGCCACCAAAGAAGGTAATGGCCGACATGCCCATCACCAGATAATCCGGATGGCAGGTCATCACACTGCGCACCGCATCCATCGTGTTGCCACTGATCACCGAAATCCCGGCACGAAAACTTTCATTGGAAACGGCATCCGAATCAGGCGTGAAAATGCGGCTATAGTGATTGGTCACACCCGCCGGGCGCAGCGCGTCATAATCCGGCTGCACCACCGTATTGGTGGAAGGACCCATCACACCAAAAAGCTTTCGCCAGCCTAGGATATCGCGGGACATGGGTGCACTCCTGGTTAGAAAAGCATCATAACAGAAGCGGGAGGGCTCTGCCCTCCCGCACCCGCCCGCCAAGGGCCGTGAGGCCCTTGGAACCCAATACTTGGGCCTGTGCAGCGGCAGAAGGGCACGCTAAAGCCCCATCATGCGCTTCGAACCCACCCCCCGCCCCGCCCTTGCTGAAATCCCCGGCTCCTTGATCCGAGAGGTCTCGGAAGTCGGGCGCTATATGCCCGATGTCATTCCCCTCTGGTTTGGGGAACCGGATACGGTCACGCCGGATTTCGTGCGGGAAGCGGCGAAGCTGGCGCTGGATGAAGGCAAAACCTTCTACGCGCCCAATCCAGGCATCCCACCGCTGCGGGAAGCCATCGCGGCTTACCTCAAGCGCAATAATCGCCCTGTCGGCACATCGCGCGTGGCCGTCACGGCATCGGGCGTCAATGCGCTGATGCTGGTGGCGCAAGCCCTGCTCTCGCCGGGTGATCGCGTGGTCATACCCGCCCCCGCCTGGCCCAATATGGATGGTATTGCGCGCGTGATGGGCGCGGAAGTCACCGATATGCCGCTTCGCTTGATGAACGGTATCTGGCGCGCGGATTTGGATGAATTGCTCGCCGCCATCACGCCCGATACCAAGCTGCTTTTCCTGAATAGCCCCGGCAATCCCACGGGCTGGACACTGACTGCCGAAGAACAGCGCGCCATTCTGGCCAAATGCCGTCAGACCGGCACCTGGATCCTTTCAGATGAGGTCTATGAAAGGCTCTATTTCGCCGGCGATGCTGCGCCGTCCTTTCTTGAAATTGCGGATGAGCAGGACCGCGTGGTCTCAGTCAATTCCTTCTCCAAATCCTGGGCCATGACCGGCTGGCGGCTGGGCTGGATTGTCGCACCACCGGCGCTGATGGATGCCATCGGCAAGCTCAATGAATTCAACATGTCATCCGCGCCCACCTTCATCCAGCATGCGGGTGTGGTGGCGCTGGACAAGGGCGATGCCTTCATCGCGGAAACCCGCGCGCGGTATTTGAAAGCGCGTGATATCGCCCATGCCGCGCTTTCCTCCGTGCCCGGCATCACCGCACCGCGCCCGGATGGCGCGATGTATCTGTTCCTGAAGGTGGAAGGCTGCACGGATAGCCTGGCGCTTGCGAAGTCCCTGCTGCATTCGGCCCGCGTTGGCATAGCGCCTGGTGCGGCCTTTGGTGCGGGCGGGGAAGGCCATTTGCGGCTGTGCTTCGCGCAAAGCGAGGCGCGCATCCGTGAAGCGAGTGGGCGGCTGGCTGAGGGGCTCAGCAAGCGCTGATGAGCGCTAGTGGTGCGATTCACGCTGCTGCCGGGAACCGACAGCAGCGACCGGACCACTAGCGGCGCAACTCCCCCGCAAATTCCAGGATTTCCCGAGACCGCGTGACCCGGCTGCCCCAGACGCGGTCAAATTCCGCGATCAGCTTGCTGAGCGCGGGTGAACCCGGCAGGGCTTCAACCGCCGCCATGCTCGGAAATTCATAAAAGGCGAAATGGAGCGATGGGTCCGTCTTGCTCCAGCAGCGCCAGGCATGGGCGACGCCAAAGGCGGTCAGCGCATCGGGCAAATGTTCCTTTTCATACCAGGTGTCGAAACCGGGCCGGTCGGCTGGGTCGGCGACCACGGCGCGCACCATGAAGAAAGCCTTGGACATGTATGTTTCCTGTATTGAACGGCCCGACTGGGCGACTGTGGCTATAGGGGCATATTGCGATTGGGATATCAACGCTTGGGCGGCCCAGCCTGGTGCGCTGAGGCCATGCACGGGAAGCGAACGCGCTTGTGTCAGTGGCTAAAGGCCTGCCACAATATGTTGGAAGCAGTGTAGCGAATTTTGTGTCGAGTCGCGCGTTGCGGATTTGTTCTTTTTATTGTCTTTATCTACTTGAAAAACAAAGAAAAAATAATTAATGTACTTCGTTAATGGTTGCCGCTTTGTTCACTGCTTTCAGGAAGGGCGCCTTATCACCTCGCGAATCGGGCACCCCAGCACCCCTCAGCGCCGCGCCAAAAGCAGCGCCAGCACCATGATCCCACCCGCCGCCAGCCCCAGCGTGGCCGGCAAGCCAAAGATCATATCCCCTAGCCCATAGAAGATCGGGCCAAGCGATTGGCCGCCAAAAAAGGCAAAGGCATGCAAGGACATGGCGCTGGCCCGCGCCTGAGGGGCGAGCTCGGTCGCGCGGGTCTGGATGGCGTTGTGGATCATGTAGAACCCAAGCCCGAGCCCAAGCCCCGAGAGGGCCGCGATCACCAAGGATGGCGCCAGCGCAAAACCAATCAGCGCGGCCGCTGCGGTGGCGCCGCCAATGCGGATCACGCCGGCCTGGCCGAAGCGGGCCAGCAGGGGGGCGACCAAAGCGGCAAAGACCAGCCCGCCAAGGCCAAAGGCGCCAATGGCGAAGCCTGCTTCCATGGTGCTGCCAATGCCGCGTTCGATCAGCAGGGGCGCGATGAAGGGAAAGGTGCCAAAGACCAGGCCACCTTCCACCGCCACCGCAGCGAATAGCGGCAGTGCGGCAGGATTGGCGATGATGCCGCGATAGCGTTGTAGTGCGACCACCGGGTCATAGCGTGTCATGACTTCGCGTGCGGCGCCTCGGGCGGCCAGGATCAGGGCGACAAGCCCGATGAAAGCGGCGATGGCGCAAACCACCAGCACGCCGCGCCAGCCGGCAATGGCGGCAATCGGCCCTGCCACCACGCCGCCCGCAATCTGCCCGCTGATGCCAAAGACCAGAATGCGCGATAGCGCCACCTGTCGGTATTTCAGCGATACCGCGTCCCCCATGATGGCGAGCGTGAGTGGCATCATGCCCCCCGCCGCCATGCCGGAAGCTGCGCGAAATGCCATCAACCAGCCAAAGCTCGCCGAAACCGCCGCCGCCAGCAGCATGACGCCCAGCATTGCCACGCAGATCATGACAATCCGCCGCTTGCCGATGGAATCCGCGACCGGCCCCAGGATTGGCTGCACCAGGGCGAAGGGCAGGGTATAGGCGGTGCCGAGCAAGGCGGCCTCGGCCACGGTCACGCTGAATTCCCCGGCGATTTCGGCGACGGTGGGGTCAGTGACGCGTGTCGCAAAGGCGCCGGCAAAGACCGCCGGGCCGAAAATCGCCAGCACGCGGCGCATCTTGGCCTTTTCGGTGGCTTCGCTTTCTTCGCTTGCCGTCACGCGCGGGCGGCTTTGGCATGGGCGATGAAGGCAGCGATGGCGGCGGGGTCCTTGATGCCCCGCGCGCGTTCAACGCCGGACGACACATCCACGCCCGTCGCGCCGGAAGCGATGATGGCCTCGGCCACATTCTCCGGCGTCAGCCCGCCCGCGAGCAGCCAGGGGCGCGGCGGGTGTTCGCCCTTCATCAGCGACCAATCAAAGGCCAGCGCATTTCCCCCAGGCAGGGTACTGCCAGGCGGTGGGCGGGCATCGAGCAAGAAGTAATCCACCTGATCGGCGTAATCCGCCAAGCGCGCGAGATCGGCCTTGCTGCCAATGCCAAGCGCCTTCATCACGGGCTTGCGGAAACGGGCGCGGATTTCGCCGGCCCGGGCTGGGGTTTCTTCGCCATGCAATTGCAAGATATCGAGCGGCACTTCGGCCAAAGTCACGGCCAGGGTGGCGTCATCGGGGTCCACAAACAGCCCAACGCGCTTCGGGCCGCCCGCATAGGAACGCACAAGCAAACCAGCCTCGGCGGGCGTCACAGCGCGCGGGGAGGGTGGGAAGAAGACGAACCCTACCATATCCGCCCCTTCTTCACGCGCGGCTTCCAGCCCGGTCACGTCCTTGATGCCGCAAATCTTGACCAGCACCGCGTCAAAGCCCTGCCGCGATGGCGGCGGCGGCGGCTGCCGGGTCCGGCGCGCCGGTGATGGGGCGGCCAACCACGATCCAATCCGCGCCGGCGGCAACAGCCTCGGCGGGCGTGGCGGTGCGGGCTTGGTCGCCAAGCGCGCTGCCGGCGGGGCGCACACCTGGCACCACCAGGAAGGGGGAAGGGCCAAGGGCTGCACGCAGCACGCCGGCTTCCTGCGGGCTGCACACCAGCCCATCCGCCCCGGCGGCGAGCGCCAGGCGCGCCAGGCGCAGCACCTGATCGGCAGGGCTTGCGGCGACACCCGTGCTGGCCAGGGTGTCGGCGTCAATGCTGGTTAGCACCGTGACGGCCAGCAGCATGGGGCGATCAGCGCCGGCTTTCTCGGCCTCGGCCCGCGCGGCGGCGATCATGGCGGCACCGCCGGCGGCATGAAGCGTCATCATGGCGGGTTTTAGCGGCAGCAGGGAACGCACGGCACCGGCCACGGTATTCGGGATGTCGTGCAGCTTCAGATCCAGGAAAATGGGGCGATGCCGCGCCAGGGCGCTGACAATGCCGGGGCCGGCGGAGGTAAAAAGCTCAAGCCCCACCTTCAGTACACCGCAATGGGGCGCGAGGCTTTCCGCCAGGGCCTGAGCGCGCGCCGCATCGCCTGAATCAAGCGCTGGGATGATGCGGGCTGTGCCGCTAGTGGGGCGCGGGATCATGATTGGGTCAGGGCCCTTTGGTCGGCGACCTCCTGGGCGGCGCTGGCGTTGAGTGCGGTGATCCGCGCTTCAAGTTCCGCCACGCGGCGTTCTGCGGCGCGGCCACGGCGGCGCGCGGGCAGTGCTGCGGCCCAGGCGATCAGCGCGCCCAACAGGAAGGCCACAGCCGCGATGGACAATACGGCAATCGCGGCAGAGGCGGTCCAGGCAACATCAAAGGGCCAGAGGCGCAATTCGATATTCTGCGGGTTGGAGAGCATGAAGAGCACCACCAGAATGGCGAGTGGCAGAAAGATGAACCAGCGCATTGCGAGGCCTTTGGGGATCAGGTTGGCCACACAATCCCCGGTGGCGCCTTCGCGTCAAGGTTTAATCGCGCAAGGCGTGCCAGGCGCGAGGAGCATGGAGCGAAAAATCCACTATTGTCACTAATCAGAAAACGACGGGCAGCCTCAGCGCTTCACGCCCGGCGCGCTGCTGCGCGCTTGGCGGGTGCGGCCTGCTTCTTCGCGTTGATGCGTTCGCGTAATTCCTTGCCTGGCTTGAAATAGGGTACGGATTTCGGTTCTACCGGCACGGATTCCCCGGTGCGCGGATTGCGCCCGGTGCGGCCTTCGCGCGATTTCGTGGAAAACGCCCCAAAGCCGCGCAATTCCACACGATCACCGCGCGCAAGCGCCGCAGTAATTTCACCGAAAATCGTCGCCACAATCGCTTCCACATCGCTTTCGCGCAAATGTGGGTTGCTCGCGGCCAATTGCGCGATCAGTTCCGATCTCGTCATGCCGGGTTTTCTCCCTCAGCGTTTTTTGTTCGGGAACCAATATTTGCTTGGGTACCCTTACACCTCACCTGCAGAAAGCAAGCCCACAAAGCTGCACGCCTTGCCTGCACCGAACAGAACCTGCCCTATCTGGAAAGGTGCCAGACAGCGCGAGGGGCGTCAACGACAAACCATTCCGTCATCAGCGTTTTCACGAGGCCGCCCATAAACCTGTTAAGGAATTTCTCCACCTTGTCGCGCGGTTCCAAATCCCGCACCGGCAGGGCTTCCGCAACACCCTTCTGGGCGGCGAGCCAGGCGCGGGCCTCGGCCTCCCCGCCAATGGCGTCAATGAGGCCCAGGGGAAGCGCCTGGCGCCCGGTAAAGACCCTGCCATCTGCCAAGGGGCGCACGCGCGCTTCATCCATGCGCCGGCCGCTCGCCACCATGGTGATGAATTGGCCGTGCAAATCTTCCAGAACGCGCATCATCTCGGCCCGGCCCTGATCGGTCAGCGGCTGGAAGGGGTTGGGCTGCGCCTTAAAGGGGCCGGTCGCCAGGATATCGGGTCGTACGCCAAGCCTCGCCATCAATTCCGAGACATCGAAGCTTTGCAGCAGAACGCCGATCGAACCCGTGATCGTCGCCTCCCGCGCCAGTACATGCTGCGCGGGCATGGCGATCATATAACCCGCCGAAGCTGCTGTGCCGCCCATCAGCGCAACGATCGGCTTTTTCTCAGCGAAGCGCTTGAGCGCGCCGTGCAAAGCCTCGCCCCCCGCCATGCTACCGCCGGGGCTGTCTATCACGAGTAGCATCGCTTGGGCGGAGGTATCGCGGCTTGCTTCTTCGATCACCTCCAGCAGGCGGCGGTCTTCCAGGATGGTGCCTTCAATACGGAGCCTGAGCACATGATCATTGGAAGCTAGACCGCCCAGGCTGCCCCCGCCGAACATCAATGCAAGCGCTGCGATCACGCCAAGCACCGCAAGCGTGCGCCAAAGACTGACACGGCGCGACAGGCGGCGCCGTTCGGCGATGAGGTCGGCTTCAAGAGACATGGATTGTTTGTGGCGCGCGGCGCGCGGCGGGGCAAGGGGTAGATCAGACAATGACCCTTTTTCTGGGTCATTGTCTGGTATCATCCGTGGATGAGGCGTTAAAAAACCCCGGGGCATTGCTGCCCCGGGGCTGATACTCTGTCAGTCAAGAACCAGGGATTATTCTTCCCCGGCAGTTTCCCGGCGGCGGCGGATGGCCGCGCCCAGAATATCGCCGAGCGAGGCACCAGAATCGGCGGAGCCATATTCGCGCATGGCTTCGCGTTCTTCTTCCACTTCCTTGCCCTTGATGGTCAGCGTCAGGCGGCGCGCGGCGCGGTCAACCGCTGTGACCCTCGCATCCACCTTTTCGCCAATGGCGAATTTGTCGGGACGCTGGTCGCCACGGTCACGGGCCAATTCAGCGCGACGAATGAAGCCGGTAAGCACCTCATCCACCTTCACTTCAATGCCGTTCTGTTCGACCTTAGTAACGATACAGGTGACAATATCACCCTTGCGCACGCGGTCGAGCACTTCGGCAGCCGGGTCGGCCTGAAGTTGCTTGATGCCGAGCGAGATGCGTTCCTTTTCCACATCCACATCCAGCACCTTCGCCGTGACCATCTGGCCCTTGCTGTAATGCTGCATCGCGGCTTCGCCGGCTTCGTCCCAGGAAATATCGGACATGTGAACCATGCCGTCGATTTCCGCACCGACACCGATGAACAGGCCGAATTCAGTGATGTTGCGAATCTCGCCTTCGATGGTTGAACCCACCGGATGCGCTTCCACAAACAGCTCCCACGGATTGCCCTGCGCCTGCTTGAGGCCCAAGGAAATGCGGCGCTTCGGTTCATCCACATCCAGGATGATCACATCCACCTGTTCTGAGGTGGCGACAATCTTGCCGGGATGCGCGTTCTTTTTGGTCCAGGACATTTCGGACACATGGACCAGGCCTTCAACACCGGCTTCGAGTTCCACAAAGGCGCCGTAATCGGTGATATTGGTCACGCGGCCAGAGAATTTCGCGGCAACCGGATATTTGAGCGCCACACCATCCCAAGGATCGGACATGAGCTGCTTCATGCCAAGGCTGATGCGCTGCGTTTCCTGGTTGAAGCGGATCACCTGCACCTTCACCGGCATGCCGATGGTCAGCGCTTCGGACGGGTGGTTGATACGCCGCCAGGCGATGTCGGTAACATGCAGCAGGCCATCCACGCCGCCGAGGTCCACGAAGGCGCCGTAATCGGTGATGTTCTTCACAACACCATCCAGGATCATGCCTTCTTTGAGGCCCTGGATCAGCTCGCTCCGCTGTTCCGCGCGGGTTTCTTCCAGCACGGCGCGGCGGGAGACAACGATATTGCCCCGTGCGCGGTCCATTTTCAGGATCTGGAAGGGCTGCGCATTGCCCATCAGCGGCGTCACATCACGCACCGGGCGGATATCCACCTGAGAGCCCGGTAGGAAGGCAACCGCCCCGCCAAGATCAACGGTGAAGCCACCCTTCACACGGCCGAAGATCACGCCATTCACGCGGATGCCGGCCTGGTGGGATTTTTCAAGTGTCGTCCAGGCTTCCTCGCGTCGCGCCTTTTCGCGCGACAGCACGATGGACCCATCGCGATCTTCATAACGCTCGATGAAAAGCTCATAGACATCGCCGGCTTTCACTTCGGCCTTCTGGCCCGGGGCTGCGAATTCCTTGAGCGGGACGCGGCCTTCGCTTTTCAGGCCGACATCTAGAACAGCGGAATCGCCATCAATGCGTAGCACGCGCCCGGTGACGACAGAGCCGGCAAAACCCGTATCCGGGCCAAGCGTGGCATCGAGAAGTGCAGCAAAATCCTCCTCGCCGGCATAGGCGAGGCTGGTGGCAGTAGCCATGAAGTTTATGTGTCCTGTACGGGCCGCAGCTGCGGCCATATGGTCTGCGCCCTTCCGCCCTTGGGGGAAGCACGGCTTGGCCTCGGCGCTTTGCGCTGGCAGGCCCAAATGTGATGAGCAGGATAACGGTCTGCTCTTTGCCGGCCCAATCACGGGCGCTGCACCGATTTGCACCGGTACCGGATGCGGGTGCTTAGAGCCTGACAGCTTGCCGCGTCAAGCGGATTCAAGCCTTTTGCGGATCAAAGCCAGGGCGGCGTTGAAGGCTTGGTCAGCATCCAGCGCGGTTGTGTCTATTTCGATGGCATCCGGGGCTGGCTTCAGCGGCGCCACGGGGCGATTGGCGTCTTGCGCGTCGCGGTCGCGGATTTCAGCTTCCACCTGGGCGGGGTCGGCGGCGACACCGCGGGCGGCGAGTTCCAGAAAACGGCGGCGGGCACGTTCGGCCACACTTGCGGTGATGAAAAGCTTTACCCGCGCATCGGGGAAGACCACGGTGCCGATATCCCGCCCATCCAGCACAGCGCCCTCAGTGGCGCCGAAGCGGCGCTGGAAATCAAGCAGGGCGGCGCGCACGGCGGGGATGGCGGCGACCTTGCTGGCGGCCATGTCAGCCAAGGAACCGCGCAAATCGCTGCGCGCGAGGTCTTTGGGTGTGAGCGCGCGCGCCTCGGCTTCGGCCACGCGGGCATCCTGGGGGTCTATGCCGCGATCCAAAACGCGCCGGCCCACCGCGCGATAGAGCAGGCCGGTATCGAGGTAAGGCAGGCCAAGCTCGGCAGCCAGACGCCGGGCCAGCGTGCCCTTGCCCGCGGCGGCGGGGCCGTCGACCGCTATCACCGAGCCTGTGGGCAGCTTCATGCGGCGCGGATCGCGTCCGAGCCGGCCAGGCGGTTCATCAGCGTGGCAAAACCGGGGAAGGAGGTGTCAATGAAGCTGGCGTCATCCACCGTGACCGGATTTTGCGAGGCAAGGCCCATGACCAGCGCAGCCATGGCGATGCGGTGATCCATATGCGTGGTCACCAGCCCGCCGCCGGTGGGCGGTGCGCCGGTGCCATGGACCAGCAGATCATCGCCTTCAATGCTGACCTTGGCGCCATTGGCTTCCAGCAGCGCGGCGGTGGCCGCCAGCCGGTCACTTTCCTTCACGCGCAATTCGGTAAGGCCGCGCATGCGTGTGGTGCCCTTCGCAAAGGAAGCCGCCACGGCCAGGATTGGGTATTCATCAATCATCGAAGGCGCGCGCCCGGGCGGCACATCCACAGCCTTCAGCGCGGTATATTCGCCGATGATATCGCCCACGGCCTCACCGCCTTCGAGTCGGGCGTTTTCGATCTTGAGCGCGGCGCCCATTTCCCTGAGCGTCGTGAAAAGCCCGGTGCGCAGCTGATTGAGCCCGATTTGCGTGAGGCGGATCCGTGACCCGGGCACTAAAAGCGCCGCGACCAATGGGAAGGAGGCTGAGGATGGATCGCCCGGCACGCTGATGGGCGCGGCCTTCAATTCCGGCTGGCCATCCAGGCGGATGACGCGGCCTTCGGCTGTGTCTTCCACCGCCACCATGGCGCCGAAATGGCGCAGCATGTTTTCAGTATGGTCGCGCGTGGGTTCCGGTTCCACCACGCGGGTGATGCCTGGCGCACAAAGCCCCGCCAGCAGGCAGGCGCTTTTCACCTGGGCGGAAGCCACAGGCAGACGGTAATCGAGCGGCAGGGGGTCCTGCGCGCCGCGCACGGCCAGCGGCAGGCGGCCACCCTCACGGGTCCAGAACTGAGCGCCAGTGGCCGAAAGCGGGTCTGTCACGCGCTTCATGGGGCGGCGGCGGAGCGAGGCATCGCCCGTCATCACCGCGAACAACGGATGGCCCGAGAGCAAGCCCAACAATAGCCGTGCCGCGGTGCCGGAATTGCCCATATCCAGCACATCGGCCGGTTCGGTCAGGCCGCCTACGCCGCGGCCCGAAACGCGCCATTGGCCGGGGGCAAGCTGTTCCACCTCGGCGCCGAGTGCCCGCATGGCGGCTGCGGTGCGCAGCACATCCTCGCCTTCCAGCAGGCCGGTGATATCGGTTGTGCCCACCGCCAGCGCGCCGAACATGAGCGCACGGTGGCTGATGGATTTATCGCCCGCCACGCCGGCTTGGCCGGAGAGCGGGGCGGTGGGTTTGCTGGCGCGGAAGGGGCGGGGGGGGGCGGTGGACATGGGGGCCGTTTGACATGGCAGGGCCGGGCGTGGCAATGCGCGCCACCCTATTTTCCGGGTCGCGTCGCGGCGTGGCGGGTTTTACCTGCCTATCCGTGGCGTGCCCAAACCATATACCGCGCCCTGCGGTCTTCATGAGGCGTTTCCATGGCAAAGCCCGAACTCGGCCTGAAGCGGACCTGCGTAGGTTGCGGCGCGAAGTTCTACGATATGACGCGCAGCCCGGCGCATTGCCCGAAATGCGGTGTCGAACAGCCGGCCGATCAGCCGCGCCTGCGGCGCGGTGCGGCGAATATACCCGATGAGCGGCCGAAGAAGGCCTCCGGCACCCCAGCGGCGGAGCCCGATGATATCGAAGTGGAAGATATCGAAGGCGATGAGGCGATTGAAGACGCCGAGGAGCTGGAGGATGATGCCGAGGATATCGCGGAAGATATCGAAGTCGGCACGGATCGCGACGAAGAACACTGAAGCTTAGCGCCTGCGCCAATCCCCTGTTGTGATGATTGGCGCATCGCGTAATTTTTCTGGGCTCATCACATAAGCCCAGGCGCGGCGCTGTTGGCCCATGGCGTCCGTGGCAGTGATGATGGTGCGGCGATACATTCCGGTATCGGCGCCCTCCGGCGCTGTGTCCTCAATCTCATCCAAAATGGGCAGGGCGGCGGCGATATCCTTAAAGGTCAGGATTTCGCCTTGCACCGGCGCCCTATCCGCAAGGGTGAGGGCTGGGTAATCGCCCAGATCATGCAGCCGCCCTTGTGCATGTGCCGGCGTGATGGCCGTGATACCGGCCGCCTGCGCCGGGGCATGCCAGAAGCCGCCTTGCATCAGCGTGCCATAGACGAAGACATCTGAGAGCACGTGGCAGCCTTCCCCATTGCGCGCGGCTGCCACAACGGGCGCGGTATCCAGCCCATGCGCGGCAAAGCCCCGGCAGACAATCTCCACATACTTGGCTGATGGCGAGACGAAATCTTCGCAGCGTTCCGGACGCACCTGATAAGCGATGGCGGCTTCGGCATTGCCTGTGGCGGTGATGATCTGGCGCAGGCGCGGCTGATAGGCTTGCGGCACGCCTTCCTTCTGATCCAGTGCGCGCCAGGCGGGTTCGGTCACTTCCAGCAGCACGCCTTCAACATAACCGCCAAGCCGGGGCTGGAAATTGAGCACTCCGCCGCCTCGGCCTTTTCCGAAGAAATCGAAACAAAGACGAGCATCGGGCATGAGCCCCGTTCCCACAGGGCGCAGCGCCGATGGATCATGCCCATGGCGCGCGCACCAATCCTGCCAATCCGCCGCATCCGTATTGGAACCATAGGCGAAGCTATAGGCGGGGCGCATGGCGGTGATCTCAGCGGAAGGCAAGCACCGCCAGCATCAATGTACCGAGCGCGATGCGATAATAGCCAAAAGGTGTGAAGCCGATGCGCCCGATCAGCGCCAGCACGGCGCGCACGGTGATGAAGGCGACGATGAAGGCCGCAATGAAACCAACGCCAATCTGGCCGAAGGCGCTGGGGTCAATCTCGCTCCGCACTTTCCAAAGGCTGTAGAAGCTGGCGGCGAACATGGTCGGGATGGCGAGCATGAAGGAGAATTCGGCCGCGGTGCGGCGTTCCACCCCGATGAGCAGCGCGGTGATGATGGTGGCACCAGACCGTGATGTGCCCGGGATCATGGCCAGCGCCTGGCCAAGCCCGACCAGCACGGCGGCGAGGGGGCCGATTTCCGGCACGCTATGGATGCTCGGCGCCGGGCGCAGCTTTTCGATGGCGATAATGGCAATGCCGCCCAGGATGAGTGCCACGGAGACCACCCAAGGATTGAACAGCAGCGTGGTGATGGTTTTGTGAAATAGTAGCCCGATAATGGCCGCTGGCAGAAAGGCGAGCATCAGGTTGATGACGTAAAAGCGTTCCCGCCCCGGGCGCCACATGCCTCGCAACAGATCCACGATCAGCGCGCGATAAATCCAGCACACCGCGAGGATCGCGCCGAGTTGGATGGAGATTTCAAAAACCTTGCCGGGCGGGCCTTCAAAGCCGATCAACTCGCCGAGCAGAATCAAATGCCCGGTCGAGGAAATGGGCAGGAATTCGGTGAAGCCTTCGACGATACCCATTAGCAGGGCAGAGAAAAGGGCGCTCAGGTCCATGCGCTTCATCCATATCCGGCGCGGGCTGGCTGCCCGATTCGCGCGACATGCGCTCTTGCGCCGGGGCACGGCCAATGTCCAGGCCCCGGCGAATTGAGTTCCGGAGTATTTTCAAGCCAAGTGGAACACTTGGCGGCTCGGAAAATACGACCAGACTAAATATTCAGTAACGGTATTGTTCGGCCTTGAAGGGGCCCTGAGTTTCCACGCCGATATAGCCGGCCTGCTGCGCGGTAAGCGTGGTCAGTGTGGCACCCACCTTGGCCAGATGCAGCGACGCCACCTTCTCATCCAAATGCTTCGGCAGGGTATAGACCTTGCATTCATACTGGGAGGTATTGGTCCAGAGTTCGATCTGCGCGAGTACTTGGTTGGTGAAGGAAGCGGACATCACGAAGGAAGGATGGCCCGTAGCATTGCCCAGATTCACCAGGCGGCCTTCAGACAGCAGGATGATGCGCTTCTGGTTGGGGAATTCGATTTCATCGACCTGCGGCTTCACATTATCCCACTTCATATTGCGCAGACCCGCCACCTGAATTTCGGAATCGAAATGCCCGATATTGCAGACAATGGCGCGGTGCTTCATGGCGCGCATGTGATCAACCGTGATCACATCCACATTGCCTGTCGCCGTCACGAAAATATCCGCCATCGGCGCGGCCTGTTCCATGGTGACGACCTGGTAGCCTTCCATGGCGGCTTGCAGGGCGCAGATGGGGTCAACCTCGCTCACCATCACGCGGCAGCCGGCATTCCGCAGCGACGCGGCAGAACCCTTGCCCACATCGCCAAAGCCGCAAACCATGGCGACCTTGCCGGCCATCATCACATCGGTGCCGCGACGGATCGCATCCACGAGTGATTCACGGCAGCCATAAAGATTGTCGAATTTCGACTTCGTCACGCTGTCATTCACATTGATCGCCGGGAAAAGCAGGCGCCCTTCCTTGGCCATCACGTAAAGCCGATGCACGCCCGTGGTGGTTTCTTCCGAAACGCCCTTGATGGCAGCAGCAAGC
>CAIYMY010000029.1 GCA_903927465.1 uncultured Rhodospirillales bacterium
CACCATTGCCGCCGTAAATTATGTCATTGCCGTCATTGCCCTGAATGGCATCATTCCCATCCAGCCCCAGATAGGTGTCGTTCCCCGCAAGCAGGTCAATCACGTCATTGCCAGCAGTGCCGGTGAGCGTGTCATTTCCAGTGGTGGCGCCGGACATGGTAGGTTCCTTCTCTCGAACGGGGGTCGGACGTTAAGGCGGGGCGCAAAACAGGAAACTGCGGGGCAGCAATCCCACAAGCGCAAATCAAGTTAGGCCGAGTGAATTGATGTTTGTAAAACATTCATCCTATGTCAATCGGGATACCCTCATTGTAGTGCATTAGGCCGAAGGTTATACTACCTGTGGTTAAGTTTTTGATAAAGCCTTGGTCGTTTCACCGCAATCTGTCTCCCTGCCCCGTCCGGCCCTTCATGCCCACGTCGCCCCATGCCATCCTGACCCCACAGAACCAGGAACCCAACCCATGCGCCTTGCGGTGATTTCCGATATCCATGGCAATCTCGCCGCGTTGGAAGCGGCTTTGGATGATATCGCCCAGCGCGGCATCACCAACATCATCTGCCTTGGCGATTGCGCTTCGGGCATGTGCTGGCCCGGGGAGACAACGCGCCTGCTGATGGACCGCGGTATCCCCACCATCCGCGGCAATCACGATCGCTGGCTGACGGATCGCGTGGCCGAGGGGTTGAAGGGTCAGGATGGCTTCGCCTTTCAGGAAACCACCGCCGACCAACGTGCCTGGCTTTATGAATTGCCTGAGCGGCTGATGCCCGCCCCCGGCGTGCTGGCCTGCCATGGCACCCCATCATCCGATGTGCGGAACCTGTTGGAAGACCCGCGCCACGGTATTCTGGTGCCATCGCCGCTTTCCGCCATTCGCGAAAGGCTGGGCGAAGATGGCATGGCAGCGCGCGTGGTGCTGTGCGGCCATAGCCATCAGTCGAGTGTTATCCATATGCCTGGCGATGGGCCTTTGGTCGTCAATCCCGGCAGCCTGGGCCTGCCCGGCTTTCGCGTGACACGCGGGGACCATCCGCACCGTGCAGAGGCGCGTTCACCGCATGCGCGCTACGCCATCATCCATGTGGCGGAAGACGCCAAGCCGATGGCGGAGCTGGTTTCCATTGTCTATGACTGGGAAAGCGCTGCGCAGCGCGCGGAAGCAGTGGGGGCCAACCACGCTTGGCCGCATGTGCTGCGCACGGGGTATTTGCCGGAATCGCTGGACGAATAACGTTTGATCGGCCCGCGGCACATCGAAGCCGGGCTGTCGCTTCGTGCGGAAGATCGCTACGCTGCAAATGCTGATAAGGAATTTACCCACATGCCCATGCACGCGACCATAAAGCCGAGGCAAAAGGGCAAGTTGCGCGGCCTGTCCTTTCTGCCTGCGGCTGTTTTTTTGCTGATTCTCGGCTTGCTGCCGCTTTCGAGTTCCGCTCGCTTGCTGCCAGCACTCGATACATCGAGCCCTTACGCAACCATGCAGTCTTTCGATAATGAATTGCAACGACTTGCTGCCCTTTATCAGACCTACCGTGCGCAACCAAGTGACCAAGCCCAACGCACTTTGGACGCTGCAGCAATCCGCGCAGCCACCCAATTGCTGGATATGAGCCATGTGGCGCCAGCAACGCAGCCAAGAATCGGCACGCGGACCTTATTGGAACTTGCCGACATTATTTTACGTCTGCCCGAGGTAACGTCAGAGAGTATTCCCGGCGCGCCAGGCCAGACAGGCAGGCCGGTGCCCTTGCGTTGGATCTTGCCCGGTACCGAGATCCGCATCGAGCGAATCAGCCAAGGTGATGCACCGCCAGATTTTCGCTTTTCGTCCAGCACGGTTGCGCGCATTACTGAATTTTACGCTGCCATCATTGATCAGCCGCCCCTGAGGCCCGCCCCGCTGACGCATTGGCGGCAGGCGCAAATCGACATGGTCGGGCCCTTGATCCCCATGGGACTCATCGAAAATCTGCCCCAATGGCTCCGCCGACCTGTCATGGGCGCGCCAGTATGGAAAATCCTTGCTAGCTTGGTAGTGACGATCTTGGCGCTTACAGTGATTATCACTTGGTGGCGCGTGATCAGGCGCCTTACACGCCACGCAACGCCAATGCGGCGTACGGCACGCTGGTTGACCCGTACCGCTTGTTATTGCGCTGACAGCCGGCCTAGCGGATTACCTCATTGATCTTCAGATCAACGTTACTGGTGTGCTTGGCCTTGAGCCGCTTGCCAAAACATTTCTGCTATATCTTGCAGTTGCCTGGGCCACAGCACTGGTTTGCCGCTTTCTTGCGGAAGCCATCATTGCTTCACCACGGGTGCCCGATGAGAGTTATGACGCGCATCTGCTAAGGCTGCTGGCGCGTGTTACGGGCTTCATCGGTGGTGCCGCCGTACTTGTCTACGGTGCCAATGATTTGGGTTTGCCGGCCTTGGGCGTTGCCGCGGGCCTTGGTGTCGGCAGCGTTGCCCTTGCCCTGGCTTCACAATCCACGGTCGAAAATCTTTTCGGCGGCGTTTCCATATTTGCGGATCGGGCCTTCCGTGTGGGTGATTTCATTCGCTTTGGTGTTCTTAAGGGGAATGTTGAAGCGATTGGCCCACGCTCAACGCGCATTCGTGCGCCGGATGGCACGCTTATAACCGTACCGAATGCCGATATCGCCAAGGCTCATGTCAATAATCTTTCAGTGCGCAACAGTTTCCTGTTTGAACATCGGGTTAATCTGCCCTCTGGCGCAACGGCTGCGCAGATAACGGCATTGCTCGCGATATTCAGAAAATTATTGGAGGATCATCCAGCGATCGAAAAATCGGATGGTCCGCCGCATGTTCGGCTGACCTCGCTCACCCCGGATTCTGGTGGGATCCATCTTTTTGCCCATGTGATTGCAAAAGATGAAGCGGCATTTCTTCATACGCAGGAGGAACTTCTGCTGCGCATCATGAAGCTGCTTTCCGATGAGACCGTCACCGGTACATCTTGAAACCATCGTCCGATCTTCGTGTGCCTTCTTATCGCCGCCTGGGTGTATTGACCCCGTTCTGGTTATCTGGCCTCCCTAGTTTTCATAATTTTGGATGAAAGACGCAACATGAACAGGATCCTGAAACTAGCCCTTGTGCTTGCGACCATGATGTTTTCGCAAGCGCATGCCCAAGGGGCTTTCAACAAGACCCTGACCCTTCAGGGCGTGAATTTCCACGTCACCTGCGCCAATGAAGGATCGCAAAACACCCTGCGTATCGTGCCATCCGGGGCTATCCATAATGTAAGAAATATCGAACAACAGATTGATGGCTCCGTGATTGGTGCAGAGGTCGCGGATCTGGATGGCAATGGCACACCGGAGATCTATGTTTTTGTCCAATCTGCGGGCAGCGGTTCTTACGGGACAGTGGTGGGTCATGCGGTTAATCGTGGCGCCTCCATCACGCCCATCGTGATGCCGGAACTCACCGACGATGCCAGGGCGTCAGCAGGTTATATGGGCCGCGATCGCTTTTCGGTGGCTGGGGATAGGCTGGTGCGCCAATTTCCTTTGTACCGTGATGGCGATTCGAACGCCGCCCCAAGTGGTGGGACACGGCAATTGCACTATCGGCTGGTGCCGCGGGAAGCCTGCTGGGCACTGCAGCTTGTTCCAGGTGAAACAAAGGATACGCGCTAGGGTCTGATGAGATTTTTGATTCGCAATTGAGTTTGTTTGTGATTCAAGCTTTGGATGGATCACTTTGTATTGACTGACGCCCAATGAGCAAAGATGGAGCCGCACTGCCTGGGTAGGCCGAGCGCCCCTGGGCGGAGCGGTTCTGACAATCATCGCTTTATTGAGGCGGTGCTATGGATTACCCGGACTGGCAATCCCTGGCGTGATCTTCCGCCGCTGTTTTGGCAAATGGAATACCGTATTCAAACGGTATAGGGGCTGGGTCAAAGCCGATGCTTTCAAACGGCTTTTCAATGCGACATCGCAGGACCCGGACATGGAGTACGCGATGCTTGCTACCGATATCACCCGCGCCACGCAAAAAGCAGCAAAAGGCTGCGCTGCAAGATGCTTTCATTATCATCCGAAATCAGTGCCACCAGCGTCTGATCACCAAAGCGCGTGACCGCCACGGCTTCCCAATTCTCGGATGGCAATGGCGCGTCGTTCAGCATCAGGATCGTCTCGCCACGCAGCACCGCGCCTTCGCGCGCTGAGCGCAGGGCATCAGGCGCGGTCATCACCAGCTGGGCGCTGAAACCGCCGAGGAGGCTGAAGCGGCGTTCCAACACCAGCGCGCGGCCATCCGGCAGGATCGCCGCATCCGTTGGGTGAAAGCCAGGCGCGGGTTGCCAGTAAAGCGGCATCCAGCGACCTGGCGCGCCAAGCCAGGCATGGCGCAATTCAGGCCGGTCCGGCGGGGAAAAGGTCTCCGCAATGGCGAAAAGTCGCCTATCGGGCAGCACGGCCAGGCTTTCCAGCCCGCCATTGGGTGGCGCGGCCTCAAGCCCAGGCGGTGCCGCGACATAAAGGCCAGGCCCATCCAGCCGGCGATAGGCGCGAATGCGGTGGCGGCGCTCAAACGCAACCAGCCAGGTGCCATCGGGCAGCCGCGCCAGCGCCTCAGCATCGCCGGCGAAACCACGCGGCAGGGGCTGGCCAGCCTCATCACGCAAAGACCCGTGGCGGATCGGTTGCAGGCCGATGGGCGTCAGGCCATCCAGCACCAGCCGCGCCTTTGCCCAATGGCCGCGGTCACTGATCAGGGTCAGCGTCAAATCCGGCGCGAGATGCACCCCGGAAAACCCGCCGCCGCCCATCATATCGGGCGCCAACACCAAGCCGCCCAAGGGGCGCAGTGGGCTGGGGAGATCGGGCAGCGCGAATGGCTGCGCCGCATTCTGTGCCTTGGCCGATGCGGCGCTTGTCGCGCCCAGCGCAGCGAGGAAACTACGGCGCGAAACACGGGGTTTCTGCGCCATAGCGTTTTACTGCGTCAGGCCACCATGGCAGAGCGTTCGGCGGCACTCCGCTGCCAGGCTTCCGCCGCATTATCATCGAACAATTCGGCAAGCTTTTTCATCATGGTGCCGCCAAGTTCTTCCGCATCCACAATGGTCACGGCGCGGCGGTAATAGCGCGTGACGTCATGGCCGATGCCGATTGCAACCAGTTCCACCGCATTGCGGCTTTCAATTTCGCCAATGACTTTACGCAAATGGCGTTCCAGGTAATTGCCCGGATTGACGGAAAGCGTGCTGTCATCCACCGGCGCGCCATCGGAAATCACCATCAGGATGCGGCGATGTTCAGGCCGCGCAAGCAGGCGCTTATAGGCCCATTCCAGCGCCTCACCATCAATGTTTTCCTTGAGCAAGCCCTCGCGCAGCATCAGGCCAAGATTCTTGCGCGCGCGCCGCCAAGGTGCATCGGCGGGCTTATAGATCACATGGCGCAGATCATTCAGCCGGCCCGGATTACGCGCCTTGCCTTCCGCCACCCAGCGTTCGCGGCTTTGCCCGCCCTTCCAGGCGCGCGTGGTGAAGCCAAGAATTTCGGTTTTGACCGCGCAGCGTTCCAAAGTGCGCGCCAGGATATCGCTGCACATGGCAGCGACCGTAATCGGGCGCCCGCGCATGGACCCTGAATTATCAATCAGCAGTGTCACTACCGTATCGCGGAAATCCGTCTCCCGCTCCCGCTTATAGGACAGCGAATGGGTCGGATTGGCGACAATGCGCGCCAGCCGCGCGACATCCAGAATGCCTTCTTCCAAATCGAAATCCCAGGCGCGCTGTTGTTGCGCAAGCAAGCGCCGCTGGAGCCGATTGGCAAGTTTTGAAACAACGCCCTGCAAATGGGAAAGCTGCTGGTCAAGCTGTTGGCGCAGCCGCGTCAGTTCATCTGCATCGCAAAGATCATCCGCGGCCACCACTTCATCGAATTGCGTGGAGAAGGCATGGTATCGCGTGGTGTCATCCACCTGTGGCACTTCGCGGCGCTGCTGCGGGCCGCCTGGCTTGTCATCGCCATCGGCTGCCGCGCCTTCTTCTTCGGATTCCTCGGCTTCTTCGTCCGAAGCTTCGCCCTGCATTTGCTCAGGCTGGGCGCCGAGCATTTCATCTTCCTGGTCGGATTGGCTTTGGCCCTCGCCGGATTGATCCTGCTGGGGCGTGCTTTCGCCGCCTTCTTCGCCTTCTTCGTCCTGCTGTTCGCTTTCCGCTTCCATCTCGGCCTCGGCGAGGTCGAGTGCGGTCAGCAACTTACGCGCTGCGCGGGCGAAAGCGCCTTGGTCTTCAGCAGTGGTCGCCATTTCGGTGAGCGCCTTTTCGGCGTCTTCACCAATCGTGTCGCGCCACAAATCCAGCACGCGATGCGCGGCTTCTGGCGCGGCTTCACCGGTCAGGCGTTCGCGCGCAATCAGGCCCAAGGCTGCCGGTAGCGGCATCTGGTCCTTACGCGTCATGCGGTCATAGCCTTCGGCTTCGCATTCTTCGATCAGCTTGGCACGCAAATTGGCGGCAACGCCGGCCATATGGCGGGAGCCCACGGCTTCCACGCGCACCTGTTCCAGCGCGTCAAACACTTCTTTCGCTTCACGCCGCGTCGGGATGCGGGTGGCATGGAGCGATTCATCATGATGGCGCAGCTTAAGTGCCGCGGCGTCCGCCGCACCACGCAGCTTCGCCATTTCATTGGCGGGCAATGCGCGGGTTGGTAGCGGCAGGCGCACACGCTTGCCGGCCACGCCGGAAGGCCCGGGCTGGAAGGCCACCTGCACTTCCGCATCGGCATGCGCCATGGCGCGCAAAACGCCCGCGGTAGCGCGCTTGAATTCTTCCTGCCGCGTCAGATCCTGCTTGCCGCTCATCTTTTCACATCACTTCCCAACAAAGAGAATATTTTCGACGATTAATTTTACTACAACCGCGTAAACTAATGCCGCACTGAGAGAGCATGCTTGGGTTAAGAATGATCTTTTACGCTTACGTTCGTACCACTCCATGAGACGCTCATCAGCCTTGTTCAAAATAATTGCGCTATGGGCTCGTAGATACTCGAACGTTCTGCTAATGTATCGAGTTATCGAAATAGTTGCTTGATTTAAAGAGAGAATTACAGCGATTATTACGGCGCAAAACACAGCAATACGATGAGCGTCTCGCGCTGCAAATGCGGCATCAAACGAGCCTAAAATCCAATTCCCGAATAAGATAAAAAATAGCGTTGAGGATCCAAGGAGGAAAAATAGATGAAATGAGAATAGGAAAAACCGCTTATAATTAAAGAGAAAGCGATGAATTTTTGGCTCGTCATTGAGGCGGAGGTTCTTCATCCAACCTTCGCAAACACCCATACAGGAGAGAGCTACCGCATAGTCAGCGTAGTTGATGGAAAACAGCGCACTGAGAGAACCCATCCCGAATTCGATCTGCTCATCTTCGTTTTCCTTGAGTCCACTGATTTGGGAAACAAAAAACAGTCTGATACTGTAAGCACGGGTGACTTTTGTGTCCAAAGGAGAGCGGAGTGCGAAATTGATCTCAACAGTCAACGTGGATATTGAAGACTGCGATGAAGTATCGTAACCCAAAAAAGATTCAAATGATTTGAACTCCTGCAGATCATCATCGCGATGGCTCAATACCACTTTGCATGTTTGACCCACCGGATGAAAATTAGAAATTGAGTGATATAGCTTTTGGTACAGGGTCTTTAGGTCATCGAGGCCGATGATCGCTGGACGATCAAACCGCTTGAAGAGGCGACTGTCACCTCCTGTAATCTCCGCAAATAGATCCTGATATTCGCGCAGCGAAAACTCGCGCGCTCCAACTCGGACGGTGACCCCGCTGTCACCAGCGGGGTCAAGTGGCTGCGGGGTGGTGTTCATCCTTTTGCCTACTGCTAATGCCGCGCTCAGCCCGCCTTGCGGAGCAAGGAGCCTGAGGGCAATTCCTCATTGAAGCAGCGCTGATAGTATTCAGCGACCGTGCTGCGTTCCGCCTCATCGCACTTATTCAAGAAGGAAAGGCGGAAGGCGAAGCCGATATCACCGAAAATCTTGGCATTATCAGCCCAGGTGATGACGGTGCGCGGCGACATGACGGTGCTGATATCGCCCGCGATGAAGCCGGCGCGCGTCAAATCCGCCAGAGCCACCATGGCTTCCACCTGCTTCTTCATCTTGGCATCGCCTTCGGCGCCGAGCTTCGCCAGCACGATTTCCGTTTCCTGCTTATGCGGCAGGTAATTCAGGGTGGCGACGATGTTCCAGCGGTCCATCTGGCCCTGATTGATCTGCTGCGTGCCGTGATAAAGCCCGGTGGTATCACCAAGCCCGACCGTATTCGCGGTGGAAAAAAGCCGGAAATACGGGTTGGGGCGAAGGACGCGGCTTTGGTCGAGCAGCGTCAGCTTGCCTTCCACTTCCAGCACGCGCTGGATCACGAACATCACATCCGGGCGACCGGCATCATATTCGTCGAACACCAAAGCGCAGGGGTGTTGCAAAGCCCAGGGCAGAATGCCTTCGCGGAATTCCGTGACCTGCTGGCCATCCTTCAGTACGATCGCGTCCTTGCCGATCAGGTCAATACGACTGATGTGGCTATCCAGATTTATGCGAATGCATGGCCAGTTCAGCCGTGCCGCCACCTGTTCGATATGGGTTGATTTCCCGGTGCCGTGATAGCCCTGGATCATCACGCGGCGATTGAAGGCAAAGCCCGCAATAATCGCCAGCGTGGTTTCCTTATCGAAGCGGTAGGTGGTGTCAATTTCCGGCACATGTTCTGTGCGCACCGAAAAGGCGGGCACATCCATGTCAATATCTACACCGAAGGCTTCGCGCGCCTTGACGGTGGTATCCGGGGCAGAAATCGCCGAAGTCGGTTTGATATCGGCAATGGGGGCGATTTGGTTCATCGCTTGTCAGGTTCCGTGCATAGAGAATAGGGATAGCTTAGGC
The DNA here is from genome assembly GCA_903927465.1 of uncultured Rhodospirillales bacterium. Taxonomy (GTDB): domain Bacteria; phylum Pseudomonadota; class Alphaproteobacteria; order Acetobacterales; family Acetobacteraceae; genus Neoroseomonas. The sequence continues at coordinate 8,972 of CAIYMY010000029.1, forward strand.
GCGTAATGCAAATCCGGCTACCCAGCCGTGACAGGTTGTTTGGCTAGGCGGTGGCGCAGCAGGCTATAGGCGCGGTTGATATCTTTCAAACGCTCCTCTGCCTGCTTGTCGCCGCCGGTGGCATCGGGGTGGTGCTGCTTGGCCAAATCCTTATAGCGGGCGCGCAATTCCAATGAACCCAGCGGCCATTTCAGGCCCAAAAGGTCCAAAGCAGCGCGGAGTTCCGGGGGGATAGCGCTTTCCGGCGGCTGGCGGCGGGGGTTGGGGGCTTCGGCGCCCAATACGCCTAGCGGGTCGCGCAGGATTTCGGGGTCAAAGCGACCGGAACCGCCAACCCGCCCGAGCGGCCAGGTGGGGCGTTGCCAGGAAGTGTCGTCCCGGAGGCAAGCTTCAATCTCGTCCGGGCCCATGCCCTTATAGAAATCCCAGCTGGCGTTATAAGCGCGCACATGATCCAGGCAGAACCAATGGAATTCGCGCAAGGAACGGTCTCGGGGCGCGCGATATTGCCCAGCTGCGGCGCAATCCAGCGCATCGCAAAACCGCCCAGGGGGCGCTGCGTCATCCGGGGCATAGGCCTTTCGTCGTTTCCGCGCGAACATCAAGTGGTTATGGGGGCGGTGGCGCGAAGCCGCAAGGCAGATCAGGGCTTGGCAAAAAAGTCACAAGCGCGGAAAATTAAGACATGACCCAACGAACGGACCGTATTCGGCTAAGCCTGGAAGCGCGCTTCCAGCCAGCCTTGCTTGAAATCACTGATGACAGTGCCAGCCATGCCGGCCATGCCGGCGCCAGCCCGGGGGGCGAGACGCATTATTCCGTGCATATGGTCTCGGCTGGTTTTGCCGGGATGTCGCGCGTGGCGCGGTCCCGTGCGGTGCATGAGGCTTTGGCGGGGGAATTTGCGTCTGGGCTGCACGCGCTGGCGCTCAGGCTGCAAAGCCCTGAGGAGGTCGGCTAATCTTTAAAAAGGCACGCTTAACCGCGCCCCTGGCATCGGTTTTTGTAGCAGCCGGTCTTCCTGCGCCTGCATGGCGAAGCCTGAACCGCCAAGATGCGGCTGGGCGGGCGCGGGGTCTATCACGGTTGGGCTAAGCCGGGCGCGCGGCGTATCATTGCCGCTGCGTGGGGCTTCGATGTCGCGATTGGGAATGGGCGCCGGCTGACCGGCTGGTTCGGGTGCGGTGACGGTTTTCTCTGCAACACGGCGCTGGCGGCGCTGCTCGGGCGAAGGGCGGCGCGGTGGCGCGACGGGGCGGGGCGCGGCTGGCGCGCCATTCTGCGCCAAAGCCGACCCAGCTCCAAGGCTGAGCAGCAGGCCAGTCAGGAATGCGCGTCGGCCCAACATCAGCCGGCCACCGGCAGGCGATGCACGCCGCGCGGGTCTTCCGCGGGGTTCAGGACGGCGGCGGGCAACACGCCATGGGCGGTTTCGCGCCACGCCTTCAGCGCCCAATGGACGGAGGGAAAGGCAAGTTCATCCCAGGGGATGTCAGCCCAATGAAAGGAAGCCACTTCAAGGCTTTCTGGCCCGGCAGCAAAACCCGGCTCAGCGAAGCGGGCACGAAAAATCACCTGCACCTGTCCGATACGGGCGATGGAATAGACCGCGAGCACACCATCAAGCGTGATGCGCACCTGGGCTTCTTCCCAGGCTTCGCGCGCGGCACCTTCTTCGACCGTCTCACCCAATTCCATATAGCCTGCGGGGATCGTCCAGAAACCCGCACGCGGTTCAATGGCGCGGCGGCAGAGCAGGATGTGGTCCCCCTCCGCGATCACGCTGCCCACCACCACTTTCGGGTTTTCATAGGCAACATGCCCGCAATCGGGGCACATCAGACGCTCTCGGTCGTCGCCTTCAGGGATTTGGCGGATGAAGTTGGTCATCGGTTCCGTAGCTGCGAATCGTTGGAACTACGTATAAGTCCTCTGTGGCGCGATTGCGACAAAAACCGGGCAGAGGGGCCTTGCCGCCCGGCCTGGCCACGCATTGCCACCAGCAAAACGGGGCGACAGGCGTTTTCGGGTGATGCGCTTAATGTTTCCTTTAACGATTCGGCCATAGTTTCAAGGCTCCTTCGACGGGGTTTGGGGTAATGAGCTTTTCCACCACCATGATGCATCGCCGTTTCGCCGCCAGCTGGCAGGATCAGGGACTCATTCAAACTGACGATGGCGATGCGCGCGATGGCATGTGGCTGGCGCCCATCGCCATTGCCGATATTACCGCGCAGGCGCCCATCGCCACGGCTTCAGGCAATGCAGCTGTGGTGGGGGCGGCTATTGCCGAAGTAAATTTTGTGGTGGCCCCGGATGCCACACCGGCGATGGACGAAGCCGAGATTCACATTGCTGTGGCAAGCAATGATCCCGGCTATACCGGCGGTACACTCTGGGGAATGCTGGGGGATACGGGCGCGATCCAGAATGCCTATGGCAGCCAAGCCAATGAAGCCTGGGCGGATGGCGACACAGGTTCGATGACGAGCGTGGTGGGCGTAATCGATACCGGCATTGATTACACTCATCCCGACCTTTACCTGAATATCTGGCTCAATCAGCGCGAAATCCCGACGACCTTCCGTGCCCGGTTGAATGACATTGATACGGATGGCCTAATCACTTTCCGCGATCTGAACGGTGCGGCCAATGCTTCCTATGTGCTGGATTATAACCGCAATGGCCGTATTGATGCCGGCGATCTTTTGAGTGATGCGCGCTGGGAAAATCGTGCTGATGAGGATGGCAATGGCTATACCGATGATCTGATCGGCTGGGATTTCGTCAATAATGACAATGATCCCTATGATGATAATGGCCATGGCACCCATGTTGGCGGCACCATTGGCGGCATCGGCGGCAATGGTGTTGGCGTTACCGGGGTGAATTGGAACATCCAGATGGTGGCGCTGAAATTTCTTTCCGCCAGCGGTTCTGGTGCTTCCAGCGGGGCGATCAATGCGGTGAACTACTTCACTGATGCCGCCATGCGTGCGACTGGCGTTGAAGATTTCATCGCCACCAATAATTCCTGGGGCGGTGGCGGTTATTCCGCACAATTGAACGAAGCGATCGGGCGTGCGGCGCAAAAGGATATTCTGTTCATCGCGGCGGCGGGCAATTCAGCCCTTAACAATGATGTGCAGGCAACTTATCCCGCCAACTATACCACAACCGCGATGGCTGGGTATGAGGCGGTGGTATCCGTCGCGTCGCTTACGAATACAGGCGGCTTGTCATCCTTTTCCAATTACGGGGCGACGACGGTGGATATCGCCGCGCCAGGATCATCCATTTACTCCACCCTGCCCAACGGGCGTTATGGCACCTACAGCGGCACCTCAATGGCGACACCGCATGTGACTGGCGCGGTGGCGCTTTATGCGGCGGAGCACCCAAATGCGAGTGCGGCGGAAATTCGCGCTGCATTGCTAAGCAGTGCAGCGGCAACCCCATCACTCGGTGGCTTTGTGGCAACGGGGGGGCGGCTTGATATCGGCGCTTTGATGGATACCTCACCCACTCTGCCCACGCCGATGGACGTGATTGCGGGGAATGCCGCAACCGCAACGTCGCTTTTGGTAAGCGCGGCACAAGCTTCCAGCATTGATTTTGGCGGGGATCAGGATTGGTTCCGCGTGACCCTAAGCGCCGGTTGGCGGTACAGCTTCGCGATGGATGCCGCCGCGGGTTCGTCACTTGATACCTACCTGCGTTTGCTGAGCGCAACTGGCCAGCAATTGGCCTTCAATGATGATGGGGCGGGCATGAATTCCCGGCTTTCCTTTACGGCGACAACAGGCGGCACTTATTACTTGAGCGCGCAAGGGTTCGAAGCATCCAGGGGCAGCTATAGCCTGATGATGACCGCAGTTGAGGCGGACCGGGTGCTGAATGGCACCTCACGTAACGATACCTTGAATGGCGCAGGCGGCAATGACAGCCTGAACGGGCTTGCGGGCAATGACCTACTCCTGGGCTTCGGCGGTAATGACTCGCTATCGGGCCTGACGGGAAATGACACGCTTGATGGCGGTGCCGGCAATGACTTGCTGATCAGCGGCGCCGGGCGCGACATCATGACCGGCGGCACCGGGGCCGATTTATTCCGCTTCACGGCGCTGGCCGATAGCGTGGTTGGGACCAGTCGCGACCTGATCACCGCCTTTAGCCAGGCAGAGGGGGATAGGATTGATCTGGCCACGATTGACGCAAATACGCGGCTTTCGGGTAACCAAGCCTTTGCTTTCATCGGCGACGCGAGCTTTGGCCGCATTGCGGGTCAGCTTCGCTTTGCAGGCGGGGTTCTCCAGGCCGATGTGAATGGCGATGCCCGGGCCGATATGGAGATTGCGATTCAGGGCGTTTCGATGCTTTTGGCGACGGATTTCATCCTGTAGCGCCCCGGGGCATGTCTGCCGTGCATTAACGCGGCAGACATTGTTCATGAAATCACTGGGATGGATTTGTCATTGGGCCAAATGCTCTGCCGTGGTCCCGGACGCTGCGGACCGGCCCGGCGTCGCACGGACGGGCTTGGGCAGCCCCCTCGGCTACGGGGCCGTTTTTCGCTTTGCCCCCTCAAGCGACACCTTTATCGACAGATTAATTGAAATTTGCTATAGAGATATCAGGTTATGAGTGTCCGATTGCTAGTCGGCGGTAAAGCGAATGCCGGGCAATAATCGCAGCTTAAAGGGCTCCGTTCTGCAGGCGATTGAGTGGGGGCGGTCTTGCCGCAAGGGCGCGACGCGAAGCAGGTAATGGGGGGGCGTAGAATGCGCGTCAGCAGCAGATGAGGGTAGCCAAGCCGGGCAAGGGGCCTGCTTCGCCGATTTACGCCATCATGGGCGAAATGAAGGGCGCTTTGGCGCTTCTTTTTGCTGTTGGCTTCATCGTCAATCTGCTGCAACTGACCGGCTCGGTTTATATGATGCAGGTCTATGACCGCGTCCTTGCCAGCCAGAGCGAGGCGACCCTTTTGGCGCTGACGCTGATTTCTCTTTTCCTGATCGCGATTTACGGTGTGCTCGAAGGCTGTCGCAGTTTTGCCCTGATCGGGCTCGGGCGATTGGTTGATAGGCGCCTGTCATCGCGGGTTTTTGATGCGCTTTTTGTGCAGGGCAGCCTGCGCGGGAGCGACCGGGTTGGCGCGCAGCCGCTCCGCGATCTGGAACAGGTCCGGTCCTTCATTTCGACGACAGGGCTTACTACCTCGCTCGATGCGCCGTGGATTCCTGTGTTTTTGGTTATTCTCTACATCGTGCACCCGTTCTTCGCCTTCTTTGGCACAGTTGCTGTCTTCATTGTGATTGGAAGCGCCTTGGCGCAGGCTTTTCTCTCCACAAAAAAACTGGCCGAGGCGTCCAACAATAATGTGCAGGCCTATGCCTTCGTGGAAGCCAGCATCCGCAATGCCGAAACGGCGGAAGCCATGGGCATGCGGCAAGGGGTTTGGCAGCGCTGGCAGCAGCGGCATCTGGCCATGCTGGACCAGCAGCAAACCGCCAGCCAGATCGCCGGCAGTTTTTCGGCTGTAATCAAGTTTCTTCAATTGGCGCTGACGGGCGTTCTGACGCTTGGCTTGGGCGCCCTGCTGGTGATTGAACAGGCCATCACACCGGGCGCCATGATTGTCGCCACCTTCATCCTGGCGCGTGCCCTGGCGCCTAGCATGCAGGTGGTAGCGCTGTGGCAGCAGGCGATGAATGCGCGGGCCGCGCATCGGCGCCTTTGTGATTTTCTGGCGACCGCGCCCGCGGAGAAACAGGGTATGGCCTTGCCTACCCCACAGGGTGCCTTGGCGGTTGAAGGCCTGGTGCTGGCTGTACCAGGTACCGAAACCCTCGTGCTGCGCGGCGTCAATTTTGCGCTGGAGCCAGGCGAATCCCTTGCCGTCATCGGGCCAAGTGCGGCTGGCAAAAGTAGCATGGCGCGCGCGCTTTTGGGGATTTGGCCTCCACGCGCGGGGGCTGTCCGGCTGGATGGCGCCGATATGGCGCGCATGCCACGTGATCAGGTGGGGCAGTTTCTGGGTTACCTGCCACAGGATGTGGAGTTATTTGAAGGCACGGTGGCCGAAAATATTGCCCGCCTTGGGGTTGTTGATTCGGACAAGGTGGTTGCTGCAGCCAAGGATGCCGGGCTGCATGATCTGATCCTGCATTTGCCCGAGGGCTATGACACGCCCCTGGGCCCTGGCGGGCGCGGGCTTTCGCCAGGGCAACGCCAACGCATTGGTCTTGCGCGCGCACTTTATGGCATACCGAAGCTGGTGGTTCTGGATGAACCAAATTCCAATCTTGATAGTGATGGTGAAGCAGCGCTGGCCACAGCCTTGGGACGGCTGCGGCAGGCGGGTGTCACCACGGTCATCATCACGCATCGTGCAAATATTCTGGCGGCCGTGGACAAGATCCTGCTGCTGCGTGCTGGTGCGGTCGAAGCCTTTGGCCGGCGCGATGAAATCCTGCCGCGGCTCACGCGCCCAGCCCAGCCGCCCCGCCCGGTCAGCGCGATTGCAAATAATTGAGGATCGGCGCCATGGAACAGAACAAGCGCACGCTTGAAGCGGAAAACACCAAAGCGCCTATCTGGCGGCCGTTGCGGCTTGCATTTTTCACCATTCTTTTCGGTGTGGGGGGCGTTTTCGGCTGGGGCGCCTTCGCCATGATTGATAGCGCCGTGGTCGCCCCCGGCACGCTGATGGTTGAAGGCAATCGCCGCAATGTGCAGCATCTGGAAGGCGGCATTGTCGGTGAAGTGCTGGTGCGTGACGGTTCGATTGTTGCTGCCGGGCAATCCTTGATCCGGCTGGATGACACGCGTGTGCGTGCCGGGCTGAATGTGGTGGTGGATGAAACGGACCGTACGCGTGCGCGCATTGCGGTGCTGACCGCGGAGCGGGAGGAAGCGCCAGCGCCTGTCTTCCCGCCCGAATTGGTGGCGCGCCGCACAGACCCCAAGGTTGCGGAAATCCTGACCCTACAGGCGAATGAATTCATTGCGCGGCGCAATTCGCTCCAGGGTCAAATTGAAATCCTGAAGCAGCGCGCACTGCAATTGCAAAAGCAGATTGATGGCCTGAATGTGCGCATTGAATCGAATGACCGGCAGCTTGCGCTGGTGCGCCAGGAAATCACGGGCGTGGAAGGGCTTGTGCGGATGGGGCTGGAACGCCTGCCCCGCCTGCTTTCCCTGCAACGCGAAGAAGCGCGCCTGATCGGCGAACGTGGTGAGACGATTGAGAATGTCGCGCGCACCCAGCAGGCGGTGGGCGAAGCGGAAATGCAGCGCGCCCAGCTGGTACGCACCCGGCAGGAGGAAATCGCCAAGGAATTGCGCGAATTGCAAGGCCGGATGTTGGAACTGCACGAACGTGAAATCAGCGCCAACGACCAATTGACCCGCCTCACGATAGACGCGCCCGAAGCCGGTATGGTGATGGATTTGCGCTATACCACACGCGGCGGCGTGATCGCGGCTGGTTCACAGGTTGCCTCCATCGTGCCGCAGGAAGAAAGGCTGGTGGTGGAAGCGCAGATCACGCCGGTTGATGTTGATACGGTACGCCTCGGCATGCCGGCTTCCATCCGGCTTTCCCATGCGGCAGCGCGCACCACGCCTGTTCTGGAAGGTTCAGTGGAACGGATTTCCCCGGACCGCATGACAGATCAACGCACCGGCATGCCGTATTTCGTCGCGCGTATTGCCATTGCGCCTGAGGAATTGGCCAAGCATGAACATTTGCGCCTGCAACCTGGCATGCATGCGGAAGTTCTGATCCGGCGCGGCGAACGGTCCTTTGCCTCCTACCTGGCGCGGCCGCTGTCGGATCGCTTCGCCAAATCCATCCGAGAGTTCTAGAGCAGCAAGCGGCGCGGCAGCGCAGCACAAGTTCAGTAGGAGTGTCATGATGTTTCGTCGTTTTCTAGGTGCTTTGGCGCTCTGCCTTCTGGGTCTTTCCAGCGCGCCCGCGCTGGCGCAGCAGGGCGATCCCTCTTTCAATGTGGTCAATCGTTCCGGACGGTTGATTTTTGAGGTTTATGCGTCGCTTTCCACGGATCAGGATTGGGGCAGGGATCGGCTTGGCGATAAAGCGCTGCCCAATGAGCGGAGCTTCACGCTACGCCTGCCGCAAGGCCCCTGCATGTGGGATCTGCGCGTGGTTTATGAACGCGCGGGCGGCCCCGCCGAGGATAAGCGCAACATCAACCTATGTGCTGTGACGGAAGTGGTGTTTGATGGGCGGCAGACGGGCCAAACCCAGGGGCCACAGCAGCGCCCGCAGCCCCAGGCACCCCAGCGCGGCGCGCCCGCCGGCCCCACCGGCAATCCTTCCTTCAACCTGGTCAATCAATCGCGCGTGACGGTGATGGAAGCCTATGTATCGCTTTCGACCGAGCAGGAATGGGGGCCGGATCGGCTGGGCAATGATACGGTGCCGGCGGGGCGCAATTTCGCCATGCGCCTGCCGGAAGGCCCTTGCCTGCATGATGTGCGCTTTGTCTATGAGAATGGCCAAGCGGATGAACGCCGCGGCGTGAACCTTTGCGACGTCACTAATCTGGTCCTGCCCTTGCAGCGGCAGTAAAACTGGCCTGCCTAGCTTGGCAGGCTCACATCCAGGTTAAGGGCGGCATCGCAGCGCGCGGTGGCGCCTGGTGGCAGCACCAGCGTGCATTCGCGTTCTTCAATGAGCGCCGGGCCGGCCACGCTTTCGCCCGGGCGAAGCGCCAAGCGGTTCAGCACTGGCGTTTCAACATAGGCCCCGCCAAACCAGGCACGGCGCGTGCCGCGCTGCAAAGCACCTTCTGCGGCTCCGCTTTGCTGCGTCAGGTCCACCACCGGGCGTGGGCCAGCTACAATCACCTGCCAGGATACGCATTCCACCGGCAAGCCGGGTTCGGTGCGTCCGTAAAGCGCCAGATAGGCGGCTTCAAATTTCGCGCGCAATTCTGCCGCATCGCCCTGCGTGATCGCCTCGGCCGGGATTTCCGCTTCCACCTGGAACCCCTGCCCGGCATAGCGCATGGCACCCAGGATGCGCGCTGATGCAGCTTCCGGCGCCACACCTGCCGCGGCCGCCATAGCTTTGCCTTGGGCCGTCATGGTGCTGGTGATCTCACGCAGCCGCGCAAAATCCAACCCGGCCAAGGGGGCTACCCAACCCTGCACGAAAGCGAAGGAAATCGGCGCCGCCAGAAAACCAAAAGCCGAAGCAACCCCCGCGCCCAAAGGCACGATGATGCGGCGAAGGCCAAGTTTCATGCCGATATGGCAGGCATGCACAGGGCCTGCACCGCCGATTGGCACCATCGCATAAGCATCAATACGCTTGGCCTTTTCCAACGCGTGGATCGCCGCCGCCTGCGCCATATTGCCATTGACGGTTTCATGGATGGCCCAGGCGGCTTCCGGCACAGAAAGACCAAGTGGCTTGCCGATGTGTTCGGCCAAAGCCGCTTCCGCCGCCGCGACATCCAGCTTCATCGCGCCACCCAGGAAGCTTTCAGCGCCAAGATAACCCAGCACCAAATCCGCATCCGTGACTGTGGGGCGCGCGCCGCCAAGCCCGTAGCAGGCGGGGCCGGGATCGGAACTCGCGCTTTCCGGGCCCACACGCACCAGGCCGAGGCGATCCACCCGCGCGATGGAACCGCCGCCCGCGCCGATTTCGATCATGTCAATGACCGGCACCTTGAGCGGCAATCCGCTGCCCTTGCGGAAGCGATCCACGCGCGCGACTTCGAAATCGAGGCTGCGCTGAGCTTCGCCATTATCAATCAACGCGGCTTTGGCGGTGGTACCGCCCATATCAAAGCAAAGGATATCGCGCGCCCCTGCCGCCGCACCATAAATACCAGTGGCTTCCACACCGCCCGCGGGGCCGGATTGCACCAAGCGGATCGGGTGACGCGCCGCGGTTTCTTCCGCGACGGTCCCTCCATCAGACAGCATCAGGAAAAGCGGACCGGTTAGGCCGAAGCCGCGCAAGCCATCGCTCAAGCGCCGTAGATAGCGTTCAAAGACAGGCTGCACATAGGCGTTGCATACAGTGGTGGAGGCGCGTTCATATTCACCGATTTCCGGCACGATTTCGGAAGAAAGGCACACGGTCAATTCGGGCGCTTCTTCCGTTAGAATCTCGCGCATGCGCAGTTCATGCGCGGGATTGCGGAAGGCATGCAGGAAACAGACAGCAACCGCCTTTGCCCCGGCAGCGCGCAACGCCCGTACCGCTTCGCGCGCGCTGGCTTCATCAAGCGCTTCGCGCACCGTGCCATCAGGCAGCAGGCGTTCAGCCACCCCAAGCCGGCGATGGCGCGGCACAAGCGGTTCCGGCACACGCATGAACAGATCATAGGTATCGTGGCGGAGTTCGGTGCCGATTTCCAGAATATCGCGAAAGCCTTTGGTGGTGATCAGGCCCGTGGGCACGCCGCGGCGTTCGATCAGTGCATTGGCGACCAGCGTGGTGCCGTGAATGACGTGGCGGACTTCCTCTGCCCGCGCACCGGTGCGCGCCAGCAAATCGCGCACGCCTTCCAGCACCGCTTCTTCCGGGGCGTGGGGCGTGGTGAGCACCTTGCCATTGAAGATGCGCCCGTCACGCGAATCGAGCATGACCAAATCGGTGAAGGTGCCGCCGATATCAACACCAATGCGCCAGGGTGCGGGGTTCATGGCGTCACATAGCCTTCCTTGATATCGCGGGCGATCGCGGCGGGATCACGTTCCGCCACCGGTCCCATGCCGCCGCCGCCTGGTGTTTCATAGGTAATGACATCACCTGGTTGCAAAACGATCCGCGCCTTGGCGGCGACAGGTTTGCCATTGACCAGATCACGCCCGCCGCGCCCCGCCGCGCCGCCCAAAATACCGCGCGGTGGGTGCTGCACGCGTTCATGGCGATACGTAGCCGTCACAGGTTTTTCGCCGACGACTTCAAAGGAAAGCCGTTGAGACAGCCCGCCGCGCATGCGCCCCGCGCCGCCGGAATTGGGGATGAGTTCCTTTTCCGTCATCAACATTGGGACAGCGTTTTCAAACTGCTCCACCGCTTGCGTTGCGACATTGGATGGGAAGGAAAGGCAGGCAGGACCATCATGCTGGGGTGCGGCGCCATGGCCACCATTCATGAAAAACATGCGCACATAACGACGGCCTTCGGCATTCTCGCCAGTGAAATACACATTCCATAGCGGGCTGCCGCTTTCCGCGATCACGCGATCTGGAATGAGTTTCGCAAGCGCCGCCAGCACCAGCATGGGCAGATAATGGCCGGTTAGATGCCGCCCCCACACTGGCGCCGGGCGGCGCGGATTCACAATCGAACCTTCCGGTGCGATGAAGGTGATGGGCCGGAAGGATCCATCATTATTCGGTGTCGCGGGATCGAAAGCGCATTTCACCGCGTAATTGGAATAGGCGCGCGTGAAATTGAGCGGCGCATTCACCGGGCGCGCAATCTGCCCATCCGTACCGGTAAAATCCAGGATCAGATCACTGCCCTTGATGGTCAGTTTCAGGCGAATGGTGACGGGGTGTTCAAAGCCATCGGCGGTGACTTCATCTTCCACCACGCCATCCGGTGCGGCGGCGATCGCATCGCGCATGGCGCGTTCGGAACGGGTGAAGATTTCGCCGGCCAGCGCATCCAAATCATCAATGCCTTCTTCGGTCATAATGCGCGCCAGGCGCTTTTCCGCCTGTTCGTAAGCCGCGAATTGCGCGCGGATATCGCCGAGCGTTTCATCCGGCTGGCGCAGATTGGCTTCCATGAAGGCAATCACATCCTCATTTTCCACGCCACCCTTCAGGATGCGGGTGATGGGAATGGTGAGGCCTTCTTCCCAGGAATCGCGCGCATCCACGGAAGGCGCGCCGCCGATATCGGTGGAATGGAAGGTGCTGCCTAGCCATGAAATCACGCGGCCCTTGGCGAAGACGGGCTTGATCATCGTGATGTCATTCAAATGGCCGGTGCCGTAATAGCCATCATTCGAAATCAACACATCGCCAGGTGAAAGCCGTTCCACCGGGTAGCGTTGCAGCATGATTGCCAGCGTACGCGGCATGGTGCCCACAAAGGATGGGACAGAACGTGATGATTGCGCGAATTGCCGCCCGCTGCTGTCCATCAGCCCAATCGCCATATCCCAATTGTCGCGCACAACAGATGAGAAGGAGGTGCGGACAAAACTCTGCGCCGTTTCATCCATGAGCCCCGCAATGCGCTGCCAGGCAGTGCCAAGCCGAAGGGCAGAAAAGCTGGACATAGCGTATTCTCCTTTAGCCGCGCATGGCTTGTAGCTGCGCGGCATAGCCGGCGGGGTTCACCGTTACATCAATCAGGCTTGGGCCTTGCAGCGCAAAAGCGGCTTCAAGGGCGGTGATGTATTCGGCTTCGGTCGTGGCGCGGAAGCCCGTGGCGCCAAAGCCTTCTGCGATGGCGGCGAAATCCGGCCGTGCCCAGCGCACACCCTCGGGCGGCAACTGCCGCTGCTGCTGCTTGATATCAATCAGCGACAGCGCGCCATCATTAAAGACGATGGTGATGCAGGGCGCGCCGGCCTCCGCCGCCGTTGCGAGTTCTGCCACGCACATCATCAACCCGCCATCGCCGGTAAAAGCAATGGCGCCATCAGCAGGGTTTTCCAGTGCGGCAGCAAGCGCGGCTGGGAGCGCAAAGCCCATCGAGGCGAGGCCGTTGGAAATCAACACATCGCGCGGCGCCGCGCATTCCCAGAAAGCGGTGGCCGAGAACATATGCGCCCCCGCATCAACGCTGATGCGTGGGGTGCGCCCAGCGCGGCGCGCGGCTTCCTGCGCCAAACTCACAATAAGCGGCGGTGCGACACCGCCTGAGCCCTGCCAAGTCAAAGCCGCGCGCATGGTATCCCGATGTGTCGCAATCACCGCGCCATCCCACGCACTGCGTTTGGCGCTGTGCGCCAGCGCGGTAAAGCACGGCGCCAACGCGCCATGCAGTGATGCGGTGGGCGTGACGTAATGCACGTGATGTGCGCGCAAGCCGATATCCAGGACTGGCGCCGTATAGCGCCAAGGTTGCAGGATGAGTTCCACCGGATCGAGGCCCGCCAGGATGATCAAATCCGCATCCTGCACGCAGGGTGCTTCCAAAGATCCGCCGGTGAAAATGCCGACGAAATGCGGATCAGCATCCGCGATCACGCCCTTGGCTTTATAGGTTACCAGCGCCGGGCAGCCGAGCGCCGCCACCAAAGCGCGCAGTGGTTCGGCTGCCGTTACGGCTTCCACACCCGCCAGGATCACGGGCTTGCGCGCCGCAGCCAATACTGCACGCGCTTTAGCCAAGGCTGCGTTATCAAGTGGCGTGGGTATGCTTGCCGGCAAAGGCGGTAATTCGCCCGCCGGGCGGCGCGCAGCTTCGCTGGTTAAATCCAGATGCACCGGGCCGATCGGCGCTTGCATGGCAAGGTCAAGCAGGGCTTCGATCTCGGCCGCCGGGTTTTCGCTGCGCGCTTGGGAATAACCCTTCACCAATTCGGCGCTCACGTTCCGCTGATCAAACACCTGATGGGTGATGTAGCTGATTTGCTTTTCGGTGAAGCCATCGGTCAGCAGCAACACCGGCGCGCGTTCCAACGCGGCACAAGCAATCCCATTCAGCGCATTCATCAACCCCGGGCCCTTGGTGGTCAGCACCACACCGGGTGCGCCGGTCACTTCCGCATCCGCCACCGCCATCATCGCCGCATTGCCTTCATGACGCGCCAGGATGAAGCGAATGCCAAAACGCTCGGCTGCTGCGATGATATCCAGCGAAGAACCACCCCCCGGCACGCCATAGATGCGCCTGGTGCCGCGCCGCGCGAGCGCTGCCAGCAAATACTCAGCGGTGTTCATGCGCGTGCCCGATCCGGCCAGAAGCGCACACCGGCCCGCGCGAGCCCGCCGCCAAGGCCAATCGCCGTACCATCCGCGCGCCAGCACGCCGCCCCTTCCATGCTGCCATCGGCCTGGAAGGTGATGGCATTCATGCCGCCGCCAACATGCGGCATGGGCGCAACCTGATGCCCGCGAGCCTTGAGCGCTTCAAGCACCGCGGCATCAAAGTCGGGTTCAACTTCCACCGCAGCGCCTTGAGTCCAAAGCCGCGGCGCTTCCACCGCTTCCTGCAGCGACATGCCGTGATCCACCAGATTGAGCAAACCCTGCATGACCGAACCGAAAATCCGCAAACCGCCCGGCATGCCAAGCGCATAAGCGGGCTTGCCATCCTTCAGCGCAATCAGCGGCGCCTGGGATGTGGTGATGCGCTTGCCGGGCGCGACAGACAAAGCCTTGCCGGGGCGCGGATCGAACAGCGCCATATAGTTGTTCGGGATCAGCCCCGTGCCCGGCACCAGGAAGCGCGCGCCAAACAGTGAATTGATGGTCTGCGTTGAGCAAACAATATTGCCCTGATCATCCGCCACCGTGACATGGGTGGTATTGGCGCTCTCGCCGGGGCTGACCCCCGGCCCCCAGGTTTGCGCGCGCGCCATATCAACTGCGGCGCGGCGTTCATCGCCATAGGCGCGCGAAATCAGCCGCGCCACGGGTACATCCACAAAGGTAGGATCAGCAGTGGCGGCGGCACGATCAGCGAAGGCAATCTTCAACGCCTCGGCCAGCAGATGCAGCGTATCGGCGCTGCCGAAACCCATCCCGTGCAGATCGAAGCCTTCCAATATGTTCAGCATTTGCAGCACATGCACGCCGGAAGACGCCGGGGGCGGTGGCAGCAAAACCTCATAACCACGATAGGGGCCACGCAAAGGCGCGCGTTCAATCGTCGTGAAATCTGCAATATCGGCGGCGGAGACAATGCCGCCCGCCTTCCTGATGCCATCAGCAATCGCGCTGCCCAAGGCGCCCTTCAGCACGCCAGGCCCTTCGCGCGCGATCAGCGCGAGGGTTTCAGCATATTCCGCCTGGATCAGCCGCGCACCTGGCTTGATCGGCGCGCCACCTGGCAATAATAGCGCGGCAATGGCGGGGTCGCGCGCCAGATCATGCGCTGCTTCATTGATGCATTCGGCCAGATAGGGCGTGACGCCAAAACCGCGCGCCGCGTGGCGTATCGCCGGCGCCATCACATCAGAAAGCGGCATGCTGCCGAAGCGTTCCAGCGTTTCGCACCAGGCGCGCAAATTGCCCGGCACGGCGACAGAAAGCGGGCCGACGATATTGGCGCGGCCCGTCGCTTCAAAATTCATCGCATTGGCGGGCGCAGCGGGCGTGAACATATCGGCGCGCGCCGCAGCCGGCGCGGTGGACAGCCCATCAATCACGGTGTGCCGCCCATCTGGCAAGCGCAGATGCGCCATGCCGCCACCCAGAATGCCCACCATCATGGGTTCCACCACGGTCAGCGTGAACAGCGCGGCGATGGCGCCATCCACCGCATTGCCACCGGCAGCGAGCATTTCCGCCCCAGCGGCGGAGGCGAGCGGATGGTTCGTCACCACCATGCCGCGCGTGCCCGTGGCGGGGCGTTTTTCCGTGGTAAAATGCGTGCCAGCGCGCGACCGCCAATTATCTTGCATAGGTATTTCCTTCATTGCCGAACACGCATCATGAAAAGTGCCGCAACTGCCGCAACGCCAAGCAGCGCGGTCAGCCATAGTGAAGCCGCGCCAAAATCATCCAGTAGCAGCCCAAACAACAAGGGCGCAAAAGCCTGCGAAGCCCGCGCCGGCGCGGTGATGAAGCCCTGGCGCTGCCCATAGCCAACCGGCCCGAATAGCGCGAGCGGCAACGTGCCGCGCGTGATGGTCAGCAACCCATTCCCCGCGCCATGGATAATCACAAAAAGCGCGGCAAAGGGCGCGCCCAGCGCCATCAGTACCACCACCGCCACCGGATGCGCACCAGCGGCAATGCGTGCGGAAAAAAGCGGATTCATCTTGCGCATGAGTGTAAATTCAACAACGCGCGCCGCCACCTGCGCCGGGCCCATCAACGCGCCAGCTGCAATCGCGACGGCGAGGGATGTGCCTGCGGATTGCAGTAGCCCCGGCAAATGCGCGGCAAGCGCGGTAGAACTAAAACTCGCGGTCGCCAGCACGAAAGCGAGCAGGATCATGTCGCGTTTGCAGTCCCGCGTTTCCTCGGCAGATAGCGGTGGCGCGGCTTCCTTGGGTGGTGGTGGGGGTGCCTTCGGGATCAGAATAAGATTGAGCGGCAGGCAGATGAAGAGATGCAAGGCCACCCAGCCGAGGCAGGCGCCGCGCCAGCCCCATTCGGCTTCCATCAGCGCGGAAAGCGGCCAGCCGACCGTGCTCGCAAAACCCGCAATCAGCGTAATGCCGGTGATGCTGTTGCGCGCATCCTTGCCGTAAAGCCCGGCAAGCGTCGCGAAGGCCGCATCATAAAGCCCCATCGCCATGGCAATGCCAATGATGAACCAGCTTAGGATCAGCATCGGCAGACCATTGGCAAAGGCCATGATCAGCAGGCCAAGAATGAAAATCATGTTCGAAATGGCCAGCACATCGCGCCCACCGCGCTGGTCAATCGCGCGGCCCGCCGCTGGCCCCAGCAGCGCGGTCAGCAGCAGGGAGCCGGAAAACACGCCAAAGACCAGGGCGCGCGACAGGCCCAGATCCTCGGCGATTGGTGCAGCCAGGATAGCCGGCAGATAATAGGAAGACGCCCAGGCCAGGGTCTGGGTGGTGCCAAGCACTGTCACCACCCTGGCCTTGGAAGCGGTCGCGCTCACGGAAAAAAGCCGGGTTGCGATTTCAATCCGTGATGGCGCGGCCACGCGCTGCGGCGTAGCGTTCCGCGAAGCGGCCCTTCACTTCCGGGTTGATGATGCGTGGCGGCATTTTGGCGGCGGCACAGGCAGAAAAGGCTTCCGCCGCAATGCGTGTGATCATGGACCGACTTTCATGCGTGACCCCCGCGGTGTGCTGCGTGCAGATCACGGCCGGGTGCCACAATAGCGGGTGTTCCTTGGGCGGCGGTTCCTGTTCCCAAACATCCAAACCGGCTGAGGCCAATTGTCCCGATTCCAGCGCCACCAGCACAGCGTTTTCATCATGGATGGAACCGCGCGCGGTGGTGACCAGAATGGCGCCCTTTTTCATGCCGGCCAGCGCCTTGGCATCAATAATGGCGCGGCTTTGTGGCGTAAGCGGGCAATGCACGCTGACGATATCGGATTGCGCCAGCAATTCGGCCAATTCCACTTTTTCCGCCCCGCGCTTGGCCACCGTTTCGGCATCCACATAAGGGTCATAAGCCAGCACGCGGCAATTGAAGGCGGCCTTCACAATGGCGGTGGTGCGTGAACCCACATTGCCAATGCCAATCACGCCAACCGTCTTGTCGAGCAGATTATTGCCCATAAATACTTCGCGGCGCTTGGCTTCCCCGGCGCGCATGGCGGCATGGGTCTGCGGCATTTTCTTGATCAACGCCAGCATCATGCCAACGGCGTGTTCCGCCACGGCTTCGGCATTACCGCCGGCCTGGTTCACCAAAAGCACGCCGGCCTTGGTGCAGGAATCCGGGTTGATCGTGTCATATCCCGCACCCTGGGATGCGACCATCAGCAGATTGGGCAGGCGCTGCAATAGCGCATCATTCACGTGAAACGCCTTGGGCAATTCATCGCGTGAGGCACGGACATAATAGCCATCACAGGTGGCCAGTTCCGCAAGTGCTGCTTCTTCCCCATTTTCCAGGGAAAGGCGGACCACTTCCAGGGCCGGATCGGCGGTGGCGGTTTCCAGAAAGCTTGGATGCGGCACGCGTTCCAGATAGGCGACGCGGAATGGCTTATTGACTGCGGACAAGATTATTTCCCCCTTGCTCAAGGCCGGGGATGCTAGACTTGGTTTTGCCGGGGCGCCAGACCGGGGCCTAGCGCCTAACCGTCAACAGATGAGCCACAATATCATCCAGCTCCTCCCGGCTTAGCCGGTAATCCGGCATATTCGCATGCGGTGTGCGCAAATAGGCGCGCAGCGACATGGAAGTTGTGGAAGGCAGCGCGGCAATGGCGGCGAAGCTTGGCGCGATATCCGTGGCCGGTCCCGGGCCGCCAGGCGCGATGCGGTGGCAATTGGCGCACCAGGTGGCGGCCAGGCGCTGTCCGGCAATCGGGTCCCCGGGTTCCATCTGCGCCAGCGCCACGCCGGGCAGCGCTGCCAGCACGCATGTGATCAGCCAATGGCGCATTTTGATCCTCCTGCTTCGGGGGAGCCCGGCCTTGCCTCAGGCGAGGTAATTGCCCCCGTTGATGTGATAAACCTGACCCGTGATCCAGGCGGCTTGATCAGACGCAAGATAGGCCATCAATCCGGCGATTTCTTCGGGCCGCCCCATCCGCCCCAGCGGGATTTGCTGGGCCATGACCGCAAGCTCCGCTTCACTATTGCCGTAGCGCGGCTGCGCGGTATCGGTCAGGCCCGGTGCGATGGCGTTCACGCGAATGCCCTTGGAAGCAAGCGACAGGGCCATGGACCGTGTCATGCCGATAATGCCGGCCTTGGTCGCCGTGTAATGCACCCCAAGCGGTGCCCCCCGGACGGAGGAGGAAGAAAGGTTGATGATCACCCCCTTGATCCCCGCCGCCACCATGGCGCGCGCCGCCGCCTGGGCGCAAAAGGCGCTGCCCTTCAGGTTCACGGCAATCACTCGGTCCCATTCCGCTTCGGTCATTTCCAAAAATTCAACGCGGGGGAAGATGCCGGCATTATTGACCAGCACATCAATGCGCCCGAGTGCGGCGATGGTCTGTTCCACCAGGGCGGCAGCGCCGGCGGCAGTGCCGACATCGCCCCGGATCAGCGCGGCTTTGCGGCCTGAAGCGCGAATATCGGCTGCCAGGGCTTCGGCTTGGGCCTGGTTATCCAGCCAGTTGATCGCGACATCATGGCCCGCTGCCGCCAGGGCGCGCGCGGCCGCGGCCCCGATGCCCTGCTGCGCGCCGGTTACCAGCGCCACCCGTGTTTCGTCTGCCATGGTCCGAACCCCCTGAAATCAGCGGAAGCCTAGTGCCAAATGCGCCCCCTGTCTTGAGGGCTTGCCCCGGCGCCCGCCCGGTGGCACCCCTTGTCAGAGAGGGAGGCGGCGCAGTGGATATTGCTGGAATGTTCTCGTTGCAGGGGCGCGTGGCGCTGGTGACTGGTGCGTCTGGCGTTTTGGGCGCGCATTTCGCGCGGGTTCTGCATGGCGCGGGTGCCTCAGTGGCCTTGGCCGCGCGGCGCGAAGCCGCGACAGCAGCGCTGGCCAGCGAATTGGGTGCGCGCGCGGTTTCTGTGCCTTTGGATGTGACCGCGCCGGAGACCATCCCATTGGCCTTTGCCGCCGCGGAAGCCGCCTTCGGCGCGCCATGCGATATTCTGGTCAATAATGCCGGCATCGCCGTGACCAAGCCCGCTTTGCAACAAAGCGCTGAGGATTGGGATTCGGTGCTGGATGTAAATTTGCGCGGCTGTTTTCTGGTGGCGCAGGAAGCCGCCAAGCGCCTGGTGGCGGCGAAGCGCCCGGGCGTGGTGGTGAATATCGCCTCCGTCCTTGGGGAGCGCATCATTCCGGGTGTGGTCGGCTATACCGCCGCCAAGGCCGGGCTTTTGCACATGACGCGCCATTTGGCGGTGGAATGGGCGCGGCATGGCATTCGGGTGAATGCGATTGCGCCGGGCTATATCGCCACTGATATCAACCGTGATTACTTCGCCTCCGATTCCGGGCAGGCGATGATCAAACGCATCCCGCAACGCCGGCTTGGCGCTGCCGAGGACCTTACCGGGCCGCTTTTGCTGCTCGCTTCCGATGCCGGGGCGCATATGACCGGCGCGGTGGTGACAGTGGATGGCGGCCATTCGATCAACCCGCTTTAGGTTTTGCCGCCATGGAATTCACGCTGCCCCCCGAAATTGATGATATGCGCCGGCGCATTCGTCGCTTTGTTGATGAAAAGCTGATTCCTCTGGAATCCAACCGCGCGAATTTCGATGAGCATGAAAACATCGCGCCCCATGTGCTGGCGGAAATGCGCAAGGCCGCAAAGGCGGAAGGGCTTTGGGCTTTGCAAATGCCAAAGCGCCTGGGTGGCCAGGAATTGCCGCGCATTGGCATGGCCGCTTGTTATGAGGAAATGAATCGCTCCATCTTCGGGCCAGTGGTGTTCAATAGCGCAGCGCCGGATGACGGCAATATGATGATCCTGGATCGCGTTTTGCCGGAAGCGATGAAGCCGCGCTGGTTGCAGCCGATTGTGAATGGCGAAGTGCAATCCGCCTTCGCCATGACCGAACCGGATGGCTGCGGTTCTGACCCGAACCTGACCTATACCAAGGCGGAACGCGTCGGCAATGATCGCTGGCGCATCACCGGGCGCAAATGGTTCATCACCGGCGCCGGCAATGCGAAGATTTTCATTATTCTGGCGCGTACATCGGATGATCCCCGCAAGGGGCTTTCCGCCTTCCTGTTCAGCGCCGATCAGCCGGGCTGGAAGATCGTACGCCGCATTCCGATCATGGGGCCGGAAGAACATGGCGGGCATTGCGAATTGGAATTCGACGGGCTGGAAGTCCCGAATGAACACCTTTTGATGAATGAAGGCGATGGGCTGAAGCTGACGCAAATGCGCCTGGGTGTGGCGCGGTTGACGCATTGCATGCGCTGGCTGGGATTGTCTCGACGTGCTTTGGAAATTGCCATGGAACGCATCGCGCAACGCGATTCCTTCGGCATGAAGCTGATTGACCGCGAAAGCGTGCAGGGCCTGGTGGGCCAGGCGGCGATGGAAATCGAGATTGGCCGGCTGCTGACCATGAAGGCGGCCTGGATTCTGGACCAAGGCGGCTTCGCGCGGAAGGAAGTTTCCATGGCGAAGATTGTGGTCGCGGATGCTTTGCAAAAATCCGTGGATACGGCGCTGCAATTGCTGGGCGCGCGCGGCTATTCCAAGGATACGGTGATTGAATGGATGTACCGCTATGCTCGCCAGGCACGCCTGGTGGATGGCGCATCCGAAGTACATCGCATGGTGTTGGCCAATACATTGCGGGCGGAGGGCTCTTCCTTCTTCGCCTGGGGTCCGCCCAAGCATGGATGAGGCGCGGCGCGCAAAGCTGACGGATTGGCTGCACAGGGCCACCGGCGCGGCGGATGTGAAGCTGGGCGCGATGGCGCTGCTTTCTGGCGGCGCCATTCAGCAGAATTGGGCGCTTGATGTTGTGTTGGCAGGGCGCGACGAAGCTTGGGTACTGCGCACGGATAATGCCGCGACCTTGGCGGTTTCCTTGCCTCGATCAGCGGAGTTTGCGCTGTTGAAGGCGGCGTTTGCTGCCGGCGTGACGGTCCCGGCGCCGCTTTATTTGTGTGAGGATACCGGCGTGCTTGGCCCGCCGTTTTTCATCATGCGTCGCGTGCAGGGCATTGCCGCCGGGCATCGCGTGGTGAAAAGCGAAACGCTTTGCGGCGGACGTGATGCGGCGGTGGCGGCTTTGGGGCGCGAATTGGCGCGCATTCATCGCATCACGCCGCCGCGCGTGGATTTGGCGTTCTTGGGCACGCCGCCAGATGATGCCTGCCTTGCCTTTGTGGCCGAGCAGCGCCGTGCTTTGGATCGGCAGGTGCTGCCACGCCCTGTGCTGGAATGGGGGCTGCGGCATCTGGAACGCACCGCGCCGGCGCCTTTGCCGCCCGTGTTGAACCATAATGATTTTCGCACTGGCAATCTGATGTTGGCGGATAATGGCGTGACGGCGGTGCTGGATTGGGAATTCGCCGCCTGGGGCGATCCACATGCGGATCTCGGTTGGTTCTGCGCCAAATGCTGGCGCTTTGGCAGCGCCCATGAGGCGGGCGGTATTGGTGCGCGTGATGCCTTCTATGCTGGCTATGCTGCGGAAGCGAGCCGCGCGGTGGATGCGGCGCGCGTCATGTGGTGGGAATTGGCCGCGCATATACGCTGGGCGGTGATTGCGATTGACCAGGGAGAACGGCATCTTTCGGGCAAGGAAACCAGCCTGGAATTGGCACTCACGGGCCATATCGTGCCGGAGCTTGAATGGGAAATCCTGAATATGACGGGGGTGCCCCATGCAGCGTGAAGCCCCGGAAGGCCCAAGCCTACTGGCCACGGCGCGTGATGCGCTGTTGCAGGAGATTTTGCCCAAGCTTTCCGGCACGGATGCCTTCACCACGCGCATGATCGCCAATGCCATGGCGATTGCAGCGCGAGAGGCCGTACAGAATGGCTCTTGGTTGGAAGAAACACGCGCCACGATGCAGCACCTGACTGGCGCGACCGAGGCGCCGGATACTGCCTTCGCCGCCGCTATTCGCGCGGGTGCTTTTGATCCGGGTAGCGCGCATTACGCCGAAGCAGCGGCGCTGCTGCGTGAGGCAGCGCGGATGCGTTGTGCCATCAGCGCGCCGCGGGTTTTGGGAAAGGGCTGACGCATGCAGGATGATCTGCCGAAAACTGCCGCAAATCACGTACCGCTTTCCCCAGTCTCCTTCCTGCCGCGCGCGGCGCATGTCTGGGGCAAGCGCGTGGCCATTATTCATGGCGCGCGGCGCATCACCTATGCGCAGTTTCTGGACCGCAGCCGGCGCTTGGCTTCTGCGCTAAGTCAGGCGGGTATTGCGCCAGGCGATGTGGTCGCAGCGCTTTTGCCGAATATTCCCGAAATGCTGGAAGCGCATAACGCCGTGCCCATGGCGCATGCGGTGCTCTGCCCCATTAATACGCGATTGGATGCGCCGACAGTGCGCTTCATCATGGACCATTCCGGCGCAAAACTTCTGCTGCTGGACCGCGAATTTGCCGCGCTGGTGAATGCCGCGCTGGAAGGCGCAGAAAACCCGCCCCGCATTATCATCATCGATGATCCAGAAGGCCCAGGTGGCGCCGCAATTGAAGCGACGGCTTATGAGGATTTCATCGCTGGCGGCGATCCTGCCTTTCCAGTGATACCGCCACCGGATGAATGGGCGGCGATTTCACTTTCCTATACTTCCGGCACCACAGGTGATCCCAAGGGCGTTGTGGTGCATCATCGCGGTGCTTATCTGAATGCTTGCGGTAATGCGCTGTCTTTTGGGTTGAATGCGCAAAGCGTCTATCTGTGGACGCTACCGATGTTTCATTGCAATGGCTGGACCTATACCTGGGCGGTCACGCTGCAAGGGGGCACACATATCTGCCTGCGCCGTGTGGAGCCCGCGCGGAATTTTGCGCTGATTGCTGAATATGCTGTGACGCATCTTTGCGCCGCGCCGGTGGTGCTGACCATGCTGATCCATGCACCGGAAGATCAGCGGCGCAGCTTCGCGCATCGTGTAGGGATTGCCACTGGTGGCGCGGCGCCGCCTTCGCCGGTGATTGCGGCCATGGAGAATCTCGGCTTCGATGTCACGCATCTTTATGGCCTGACGGAGTGCTATGGCCCATCATTGCTTTGCGCCTGGCAGCCGGGCTTGCATGACCTGCCTTTGGCTGAAAAAGCCGCCTTCATGGCGCGGCAAGGTGTGGCTTTACCGACACTGGAAGAAGCGACGGTGATCAATACTGAAACGGGTACGACTGTGCCGGCAGATGGCGCGACAATTGGTGAGATTGCCATTCGCGGCAATACAGTGATGAAGGGTTATTTGCGTAACCCTAAGGCCAATGCAGCGGTTTTTGTAGATGGTTGGTTCCGCACTGGCGATTTGGGTGTGCTGCACCCCGATGGCTATATCGAAGTCAAGGACCGCGCCAAGGATATTGTGATCTCCGGCGGTGAGAATATTAGCAGCCTTGAAGTCGAAGAAGCGCTCTATCGCCATCCGGATGTGATGGAAGCAGCGGTGGTGGCACACCCAGATGAAAAATGGGGCGAAGTGCCGCATGCTTTCATTACGCTGAAGCCGGGTGCTGCCGAGAACCGCGATTCCATTATCGCTTTTTGCCGTGCAAACTTGGCAGGATTTAAAATGCCGCGCCACATCAGTTTCGGTCCACTGCCGAAAACCGCAACTGGCAAAATCCAGAAATTCGAATTGCGCGCCCGGGTGCGCGGTGGCTGAGGCATGATGACAGAAACTCCAAAGCCCGGTGCGCTGACCGGGCTTCGCGTGATTGACCTGACCCGCGTGGTGGCCGGCCCGCTTTGCGCACAAATGCTGGGCGATCTGGGCGCCGAAATCGTCAAGCTGGAACGCCAAGGCAATGGCGATGATCTGCGCGCTCTCGGCCCGCCCTTTGTGCCGGGGAGTGATGACAGCACCTATTTCACCTCGCTCAATCGGAACAAACGCTCACTCAGTCTGGATTTCACGCAAGCGGAAGGGGCGGCTATCCTGAAGCGCATCGTGGCAAAGGCGGATGTGCTGATTGAGAATTTCCGCACCGGCACGCTTGCGCGCTACGGCCTGGGTTATGAGGATTTGCGCGCCATCAATCCGCGGCTGATCTATTGTTCCGTCACGGGTTTCGGGCAGGATGGGCCTTACGCGCATCGCTCAGGGTATGATTTTGTGGCGCAAGCCATGGCTGGGCTGATGGAAGTGACTGGCGAAGCCGATGGCAAGCCAGGCGGTGGCCCGCAGCGTGTTGGCGTGCCGGTTGCGGATATGTTCACAGGCTTCGCTGCAACGGTTTCAATCCTGGCCGCGCTCAGGCATCGCGATCAGACCGGTGAGGGGCAATATTGCGAGGTCTCACTCTATGAGACCATGGTTTCGCTGATGCAGGCGCCAATGACTTCCTGGTTGAATGCCGGCAAGTTGATGCAGCGCACCGGCAATGACGCAGTGGTAGCGGTGCCTTATGGCGTGTTTCAGGGCTCGGACGCGAAATTCGTCATTGGCGTTTTGAATGATCGCGAATTTATCAGGCTTGCCGCCGCGCTGGGCCATGCTGACTGGGCGGAGGATGATCGCTTCTGCCGCGCCCGCGACCGTGCCGCCAATCGCGATTTGCTGCTTGGCATGATGCATGATGTGCTGCGCCACAGGCCACGGGCGGAATGGTTGGCGGTGCTTGAAGATGCCAAGATTACCTCTGGCCCTATCAATACCGCCGCTGATGTGGAAGTCGATCCGCACACCAAGGCACGCCGCTTGATTGTGGAAGTGCCGCATCATGCGGGTGGGCGCGTGCGTGTGCCGGCTTCGCCCTTGCGACTGGCCGCGACACCCGTGTCCTATCGCTACGGCATCCCCGCACCTGGTGAGCATACGGATGCGGTACTGCGCGAGTTTGCCGATATGACCGAAGAAGAAATCGCCGCGGCACGCGCCGCCGGTGTTTTGTGAGGGGGCTACACCATGGCTGGTCTTCGTTTTGATTTGCGTGATGCACCCGATGGCGCGGCAGCGCTGCGTGCGGAAGTACGTGAATTTCTCGCTGAACACGCACAAAATTTCACGCCGGAAATCCGCGCCCGATCCTGGATGGGGTTTGACCGTGATTTCACGCGCGCTGTCGGCGCCAAGGGTTGGATTGGCATGTGCTGGCCGCGCGAATTTGGCGGCGCAGAACGCAGCTTTCTGGAACGTAATATCGTGCTGGAAGAAATGCTCGCCGCCGGCGCGCCGGTGGGCGCGCATTGGATTGGGGATCGGCAATCCGGCCCGCTAATCCTCAGGCTCGGCACGGAAGACCAAAAGCGCCATTTCCTGCCGCGGATTGCGAGCGGCGAATACGCGTTTTGTATCGGCTTGTCTGAACCTGATTCGGGGAGTGATCTGGCATCGCTCCGCACCAAGGCAGAAAAGGTGGATGGCGGCTGGAAGCTGAATGGCCGGAAGATTTGGACCACCTTTGGGCATCTTTGCGATTGGATGATTGCGCTGGTGCGTACCTCTCCCGCACCTGAAGGTGGCGCGCGGCATATTGGGCTTTCACAAGTACTGGTGGATTTGCACGCGCCGGGGGTTTCCATTCGCCCGATCCGTGACCTAGTGGGCGAAAAGGGTTTTAACGAAATCACCTTCGATGATGTGATGCTGCCGGAAGATGCGCTGGTGGGGCAGGAAGGCGCAGGCTGGGCGCAGGCCACCAGCGAATTGGCATTTGAGCGCAGCGGGCCGGATCGGTATTTATCTTCGCATCCTTTGCTGGAAGCAGCGATGACAACCCTGAAGCAGGATGGCGCCGCAGCGCCTGCGCTTGGCCGGCAAGTCGCGCGGCTTTGGGCGTTGCGCAACATGTCAGTGGCGGTGGCCGGCATGTTGGAAGATGGGCAGGACCCGGTGCGCCAAGCGGCTTTGGTCAAGGATTTGGGCAATGATTTCGAACAGGCTTTGCCCAATGTAGTGCGTGATCTGATCGCGACGGAGGACATGCCAGAGGATATGCGCCGGATGCATGCCTATCTGACGCAGATTGTACCGACCTTTTCCTTGCGTGGCGGCACACGGGAAATTATGCGCGGCATTATCGCGCGCGAATTGGGGCTGCGCTGACATGGCAAGCGAAATCGCAACGGAACTCGCCGAACAGGCAGATCGCGCGCTGACGGATGCCGCGGATGTGGCGGTGCTGCGCAGCCTGGAAGCCGGCGCCTGGCCAGCTACCACTTGGGATGCCATGGCGGCACTCGGCCTGAATGGTGCGTTGGTTTCGGAAGATGCGGGCGGTGTTGGCCTGGGCTTCAGCGATGTGGCGCCGTTATTGGAAGTGTTGGGCCGCCACGCCGCGCCGGTGCCGCTAGCAGAAAGCATTTATGGCAATGCCTTGTTGGCGGCAGCGGGTATTTCACCGCCCGAAGGCACGCTGAGTTTTGGCGCGCGCAATGGCGCCATTCCCTGGGGGCGCCATGCCGGCCATGTTGCGCTACTGGATGGAGCGCGCATCGCGCTTTACCCGGCTGCCGCGCTCGCTTGGGAAGAAGCCAGCAATATCGGCCATGAGCCGCGGGATCGGGCGCGTATCATCGGCGCACCCATCGCGGAAGCGGTTTTGCCTAATAGCTGGGGCGCGGAAGCGGGCTTGCTTTGCACCGCACTGATGCGCTCGGCCCAGATTGCCGGCGCCATGCAGGCGGCGCTGGCGCTGGCGGTGGATCACGCCAATACGCGCAAGCAATTCGGTCGTCCTATTGGGCGGTTTCAGGCGGTGCAGCAGCAATTGGCGGTCTTTGCCGCCGAAACCTCTGCCGCTTCTGTGGCTGCCGCTGCCGCAGCACGCGCGGTAGATCGGCGTGGTTTAGCAGCAGCAGCCTTTGAGATCGGTTGCGCCAAGATCACGGTGGGCGAAGCCGCCACGCGTGGTGCTGCCATTGCGCATCAGGTTTTTGCCGCCATGGGCATTACGGAAGAACATCAGCTGCATCACTTCACGCGCCGGCTTTGGTCCTGGCGCGAAGAAGGCGGCAGCGAAGCCTTTTGGGCCAAACGTATCGGGCAGGAAGCGCAAGCCCTGTCTGGCGCGCTCTGGCCCTTCATCACCGCACGCGAGGAGGAAATCATCCCATGAGCCCATTCCTGAATATCGAACGTGATGGTGGTATTGTTACCCTCACGCTCAATCGTCCCGAAAAACGCAATGCAATTTCCACGCGCGCGGAATGTGAGGAAGTGGAAGCCGCCTGCCGCACCTTGTCGCGCGATGATAGCGTGCGCTGCGTGATTGTGACCGGTGCCGGTTCCGCCTTTTGCGCGGGTGGAGACCTTAAGGGCATGCGCGACAAAACCGGTATTACTGGTGGTGGTACGGGCGCAGAAATCCGCGAATCCTATCGCCGTGGCATCCAGCTTATTCCGCTGGCACTTTACGAATTGGATATCCCCACCATCGCGGCGGTGAATGGTCCGGCGATTGGTGCAGGGCTTGATCTGGCCTTGATGTGCGATATTCGCGTCGCCAGCGAAAAGGCGCTTTTTGCGGAAAGCTTTGTGAAGGTTGGCATCGTACCCGGTGATGGCGGCGCCTATTTGCTGCCGAAAGTGGTTGGCATGTCCAAGGCTTTGGAATTGTCCCTGACGGGCGACACCATTGGCCCGGCTGAGGCTTTGGCCTGCGGCATGGTTTCAAAAGTGGTGGCGCCGGAAGCGCTGCTGGATGCGGCGCGCGCCATTGCGGCGAAAATCGCCGCCAACCCGCCGCAAGCGGTGCGGCTCACCAAGCGCCTGCTGCGTGAAAGCCAGCACACGCGGCTGTCCACACTGTTGGAAATGTCTGCGGCCTATCAGGCGCTGGCGCATGGCACGCGGGACCATCGTGAAGCGGTGGATGCCATGCTGGAAAAACGCGCGCCAAGTTTTGAGGGAAGGTAAGGCGCTGCTGTAGATAAAGACCGCGTCCGAGTAGTTGGCACAGAAAAACGCCAACGCAAAAAGGACGCGATCAAGACCTTATTCGCGCGGAATCTCAGCGCTCAGGCCATCTGGAATTATGCTCATGGCAAGAAGTACTCCTATGATTTAACTGAACGCGAATTGGCGCCGCGCGGCGTTCAGATAAAGGCGTAAACCCTTGATGGGCCAGGCGGCATGCCTGGTGTGTCGGTTGGCTCATCACCTGGAAACGTCTTGGGACGGACTAATCCGCGCCGAACTTGATATTGATCAATTCAGCCTCCAGCGCCCGGGCGTAACTAAGTGCCACCCCTTGGGAGGAGGCTTCGATGAAACTCTACGATATTCTTGTACATATTGATCAATCGCCGCGTGCGCTGATGCGGCTTGATATCGCCGCTGAGCTGGCACGCCAGCATGGTGCGCATCTGACCGCGCTGCAGGTGATTGATGTCGCATTACCCGTGATGGCGATGGGCGATGGCGGCGGCGGTGCGGTGATTGCTGAATTGATGGAACAGATGCGCCAATCGGCCTTGGCTGCCGGCGTGAAGCTGAAGGTGGCTTTTGAAGCCGCGCTGGCGCGTGAGGGCATTATGGGCGAATGGCGCCAGGTGGAAGGCACCACGCAGGAAATTCTGGCGCTCCATGGCCGTTACGCCGACCTACTGGTGCTTGGGCAGGATGATCCGGAAAGCGATAGTGCCGGGCTTTTGGAAGCGATGGTGTTTGATTGCGGCCGGCCTGTATTGGCCATTCCCTTCGCCGGCAGCTTCAAGACCATCGGCAAACGCGTGCTGGTTGGCTGGAATGCCAGTCGCGAAGCCTCTCGCGCGCTGCATGATGCCTTGCCGCTGATTGCCAAGGCAGAAACCGCGACTGTCTTCCTGGCCAATCCCAAGCGGGGCCTGGGTGGGCATGGCGAAGAACCGGGCGCTGATATTGCACGACATCTGGCGCGTCATGGGATGAAGGTGGAAGTCGCCATGGCGATTGCGGATGATGTGCCGGATTCAGCGCTGCTGCTTAATCACGCGAGCGATATGGGTGCGGATTTGTTGGTGATGGGCGCTTATGGTCATTCGCGCTTGCGTGAATTCATCCTGGGCGGGATGACGCGCAGCCTTCTCCGCGAAATGACGGTGCCGGTGCTGCTTTCGCACTAAAGCTCAAGCCAGCCGGCGAAGAATCACGGAAAGATTATTCGCCGGCATCGCTTCCACTACCGGCGCGGCGAAACCTGCCGCGCTGGCGAGCTCAGCAACGGCTTCAAGGTCACGCACACCCCATCGCACATCCTGGGCGCGCAGGCTGCTATCGAATTCCGCATTGCTGGGTGCGGTGTGCTGCCCGCCCTGCTTGAAGGGGCCGTAGAGAAACAGGATCCCATCGCGCGGCAAAACCCGCGCCGCACCGCGCATAAGCGCTGCTGTCGCCTCCCACGGCGCGATATGGATCATGTTGATGCACAACACAGCATCGGCCTTCGGCACGGGCCAGGCATCTGCCATCACGTCAAGCATCAAGGGCAGCAGAAGATTGGGAAGCGGCACTTCAGCCTGCCACGCCACGATGCTGGCAAGGGCAGCCGCGTCTGGGTCGGTCGGCTGGAAGCTAAGCGCCGGGAAATGTGTGGCGAAATGCAACGCATGTTCGCCGGAACCGCTCGCGATTTCCAGTACCAGACCTGAAGCAGGCAAATGGCGCGCCAGGGCTTCCGTGATGGCGGCCTTATTGCGGGCGACTGCTGGCGCAAAGCGCCGCGCATCTTCTGACATCGACTCAGGCCGCCTGGGCGCGAAATCGCGCGAGCGTGCCCCCGCGCAACACAGCACTTGGCAGGCGCCGATCCAGGATGCGTTCCGCAAGCCTGCCTGCTTCCACCAGCGCTTCCAGATCAATGCCGGTCGCAATGCCCAGTTCAGCGCAGAGCAGCGCCAATTCCTCGGTCGCGATATTGCCGGGCGCGCCTGGCTGGCCGGCAAAGGGGCAACCGCCAAGGCCGCCTACCGCGGCATCGAAGCGCGCCACGCCCATACCAAGCCCCGCCATGGCATTGGCAATGCCAAGCCCGCGCGTATCGTGCAAATGGAGCGCCAGACGCAATTCGGGCCAGCGGTTCCGCACTTCCCCCACCACGGTTTCAATCTGGCGCGGATTAGCCCAGCCCATGGTATCGGCCAGCGTCAAATCCTGAATGGTGACGCCGGCTTCCGCCGCTATCGTCAGCCCATCCGCCACGGCCGCCATCACCTGCGCGGGAGAAACATCGCCCGCGTAATTGCAGCCAAAGGCCGCTTGCAGCCCAATGCGCGTTACCGGCACGCCGGCTGCGATATGCGCCGCCGTTTGCTTGCGCATGGCTTCAATCTGCCCGGCGCGATCGCGGTTCAGGTTCTTCAGCGAAAACGCCTCAGATGCGGCAAGGCTGATGGACCCAAAAAGATGCAAGCGATCCTTGAAGGCCAGCGCGCGATCCAACCCCGCCGCATTGAACCACAGCGCGGTGTAGTGAATATCGGGTTTGGGCGTGAAGCCCGCGACAACCGCTTCCGCATCGGCCCAGCCAGGCACAAGTTTCGGTGAGACAAAAGACGCCACCTGAATGTGCCGCAACCCGGTTGCCGAAAGCGCATCAATCAGCGCGATCTTGTCCGCACTTGGGATTGGGTTTTTTTCGATCTGAAAGCCTTCGCGTGGGCCTTCTTCGGCGATATCCACTTGGCGCGGCAAATCGGACATGGGCAGCTTCCTTCTTCTCCCATAGCCTAGAGCGTTTTCAAGCCAAGTGGAATCACTTGGGCTGCCGGAAAACGCGACCAAACAGGGGTCTGGAGCGGTTTCCATGAACGCATATGCGCGAAAACAGCGCTAGCGCAGCATCAAACGGCCGTGAATGCTTGGGTTCTCAGGTCGCGTCCTTCCCCTCTCCAGTGCCAAGGGCGGTCAGTTCGCCTTCATTCAGAATTTCAATGCCGGTTTGGCCATGTAGGAAAATCAGATTACGCCGCCGGAAGACGGAAATGGCGCGGCTCACGGTTTCCAACGTCAGGCCCAGGAATTCGCCGATATCGGCGCGGGTTGCGGGTAGGTCGAAGACCGGTCCCTTATGCCCACGACGGCGCTGCGCATCCACAAGTGAGAGCAGAAAGGCTGCCACGCGTTCTTCCGCCGTGAAACGGCCAAGCGCCATGATGTGTTCCTGGCTTTGTTCCAATTCGCGCGAACAGAGATCAAGAAAGCGCCGTTCCAACAATGGATAGCGGCGGAACAACTGTTCCAGCCGACGCACTTCCATGCGGCAGACCTTGCCATCGGTCAGCATTTCGGCGCCGAAGGCGTGTTCTTCCAAAGGTGTGAAGCCCAGAATATCGCCAGAGAAGCGAAAGCCAATCGCGGCCTGCCGGCCATCCGGCAGCACGCGCATCAACCGCGCCGTGCCATCCGTCAGCGTATAGACATAGCGCGCTACATCACCTTGGTGGAAAATCGGCGCACGCGCTTCCAGCGACACTCTTTCGCTATCTGTGGCCATGTCGTCCAGCGCTGAGGCGTCAAGTGGCGCGCAAAGCCCAAGGGAGCGTGATCCGCATTTCACGCAGGTATCGCCGTCAGCCCCAAGGCCATCCATCATCGAACGCGTAACATCAAGCGGGTTCATCATTGTTTGCTTCCTTGCTTTGCCTTCAGGGGGCAGACTTTTTTTGTGAGTCACAGCATTTTGATTAGTCTCCGCCTATTTTTACTTATTATCAATAAAAATCTGTACTACCTGATTGGTGCTGGACAAAGCCCCAGCAAGGGACAAGGCTTCCTTTTGCACAGCCCAGAACAGATGCTGGGGAGGAAGAAATGGCCTTGTCAGTCAGGGTTTGCGGCGCGGCGCGCACCGTTACCGGCTATTGCCTGGTTTTCGACACTGGGCGGAG
Source organism: uncultured Rhodospirillales bacterium (assembly GCA_903927465.1). Taxonomy (GTDB): domain Bacteria; phylum Pseudomonadota; class Alphaproteobacteria; order Acetobacterales; family Acetobacteraceae; genus Neoroseomonas. The sequence continues at coordinate 41,191 of CAIYMY010000029.1, forward strand.
CCGTTTTCTGGTGGATTGCGGCATGTTCCAGGGGCCGAAGACGCTGAAATCCCTGAATTGGGAGGAATTTCCTTTCAACCCGCGCGAAATTGATGCGGTGCTGCTGACGCATGCGCATATTGACCATTCCGGTCTGTTGCCAAAACTGAAAGCGGCTGGCTTTCGCGGCGTGATCCACGCCACGGCGGCGACGGCGGATCTATGCGCTGTCATGCTGCCCGATTCCGGCCATGTGCAGCAAATGGAGGTCTCGCAGCTCAATCGTCGCAACCGCCACCGGGGGCGCGCGCCAGTACAGCCCATCTATACGGTGGAAGACGCGACAGCAGTGCTTTCGGACTTCCGCGCGGTGCCTTTTGGGCGCTGGGTGGAACCCGTGCAGGGGGTGCGGGCACGCTGGTGGAATGCGGGGCATATGTTGGGCTCGGCCTCGATCGAAATTGAATGCGCTGATGGCAAGGATGCGCCGGTGCGTGTGCTTGTCTCGGGTGATTTGGGGCCGGATTGTTCGGTATTTCATCATGAAAGCGAAGCACCCGCGGCGCTGGATCATGTGTTCATGGAAAGCACCTATGGCGATGAGGAAAAGCCCTGCGTCGACCATGTGGTACGGCGCGAAAAGCTTGCAGCCATTGTGCAGGAAGCGGCAAAGCCGGATGGCGTGCTGCTGATCCCTGCCTTTGCGGTGGAACGTACACAGGAAATCTGCTGGGATTTAGTGACATTGATGCAGGCAGGCACCATTCCGCAAGTGCCGATTTTCATGGATAGCCCGCTTGCGATCCGCGCGACGGAAGTATTTCTGGAACATGCGGAAGCTCTGGAAAACGGCCAAGCCATTAGCCGGGCCTTGCGTTCCCACCTGATCCGCCCAACGGAAAGTGGGGAAGCGAGCCGCCGCATCGCGGAAGCCGAAGGCTTTCACATCGTCATTGCCGGTTCGGGCATGTGCGATGCCGGGCGCATTCGGCATCATTTGAAGCGCTGGCTCTGGAGTCCCGCCGCCACAGTCATGCTGACTGGTTATCAGGCGGAAGGCACGCTCGGCCGGCTATTGCAGGAAGGCAAGCCGGAGGTTCGCATTCAGGGCGAGACCATACGTGTCGAAGCGAAAATCACCGAGGTTCGCGATTTCTCCGGCCACGCCGATGCAACCGAATTGGCGCGCTGGCTTGCGGCGCGTGGCAAGGTGTTGGGTGGCGTCTTCCTGGTGCATGGCGAAGCGCCGGCGATGGAAGCGCTTGCCAAGCGCCTGACCGAAGGCGGGATTGCCGCCGCGGACCAGGTGATCCAGCCGGTGCTGGATGAGAGCTGGGCGCTGCCTAAGGGCGCGCTACCAAAGCGCCTGGAAAGCGAAGGCCGCCGCGCTGATCCGGTGCGCAGCATGCGCCCCGATTGGCATAATCAGCGCGCAGCACTGATGCTTGCGATTGAAAGTGCAACGGAAAACGCGCGGGATGACGCGGCCCGCGAAGCCATGATGCACAAGCTGCGCGCGGTGCTGGAAGCGCGTTGAATTTTCACCAGCGGCGTATCCTAGGTCACTGCCACCATTCGGGTAGATTTGCGCCAGTTCCACAGAATGACTGGCAGCGCCAAGGTAGCGCCCGCCAAGGTCATCTGGATATTGGGCGAAATCATCAGCAGTGCAGACACAACAAGCAACGCCTTGGCGCCAAGGCCCATATGGGTGAAGGCATAGCCGGTGGTACCAATCCCCAACAGCAGAACACCAAGCGCACAGGTGCCGGTGGTGATGAAGAAATCGGCCCAGGTGAAACCATCCACCATAATCAGCATGGCCGGAGAATAGGCGAAAACAAAAGGCACTGTCGCCTTCGCTAGGCCAAGACGGAAGGCTGTATTGCCGGTCTTGAAAGGATCAGCGCCCGCAATGCCGGCGGCGGCATAGGCCGCGATACAAACTGGCGGCGTGAGATCCGCCAGCACACCGTAATAGAGAATGAACAAATGTGCAGCCAGCGGCGGAACACCAAGCTGAATCACCGCCGGCGCGGCAATGGCGGCCAGCACGATATAAAGCGCGGTTGTCGGAATACCCGTTCCCATCGCGATGCAAACCAGCGCCACGAAAAGCAGCGTCAGAAATAGCGTCAGGGATTTCATATCCACCACGCTCTCTGGCAGAATGTATAGAATCGGCGACAGCCAGGCGGCCAATGATGCTGCGGCTTGCGTGACCATGAAGCTTACGCGAAAGCCGGCACCAGTCAGCGTGATCACGCCCACCACAACACCAACCGCGGCGGCAGCGGCGCCAACCGCAATCGCATAACGCGCGCCGATATCGAATGAATCCCACAAATCGCGCGGCGTCAGCCGATGGCGTGGGTTGAGAAAGCCAACGACGATGCAGGCCGTAATACCGTAGAACGCTGCGAGATATGGCGTATTGCCCTGAATGATGGCCCAAAGCAGCAGCACCAGCGGAATCATGGTGGGCCAGCCTTCGCGGAGCGTCTTGCCGAAGCGTGGAATTTCTTCGGGCGGCAACCCCTTCAGGCCGAATTTCTTGGCCTCAAAATGCACCTGAACAAAGACACCCCAGAAATGCATGAAGGCCGGCACGGCAGCAGCGATCAGCAGCGTTGTCAGCGGGATATTCAAGAATTCAATCATCACAAAGGCCGCGGCCCCCATGATGGGCGGCGTGATCTGCCCGCCAGCACTGGCAGCGGCTTCCACCGCAGCGGCGAATTGCGGGCGATAGCCAACGCGTTTCATCGCGGGAATGGTCAGCGTGCCGACCGTGACAGTATTGGCAATGGCCGAACCGCTGATCATGCCAAATAGCGCAGACCCGAAAACCGAAACCTTGGCAGGCCCGCCCGCGAAACGCCCCGCGGCGATGGAGGCCATGTCAATGAAAAACTGCCCGAGCCCCATGCGGGTGGCGAGTACGCCAAACAGCACGAAGTGAAAGACGTAAGTCGCAACAACCATCACTGGAATGCCAAATATGCCTTCCTGCGTCAGGTAGATATGGCTGATGAAGCCAGCCCAATCGGCACCAGGATGCGCCAGCACGCCCGAAAGGTGATTGCCCCAAAGCCCATAGGCGACACAGATCAGAACAATAATCGGTAAGGCCCAACCCATGCTGCGCCGCGCCGTTTCCAGCGTCAGCACCAGCATCAGCGTGCCCATGATCACATCATTGGTATTCGGGCTGCCGATACGGAAAGTCAGATCATCAAAAACCAGCGGCAGATAAAGACAGGCCGCAACCATCACGGCGGCGAGTATCCAATCATACCAGGGCACGCCGCCAAAGGCTGGCCCTGGTATGCTTGGACCAGCAGGAAACATCAGAAAAATCAGCCCGAGCACAGCGGAAAGATGGATTGCCTTGTGCCAATGCTCGGTCAGGATACCGAAGCCAGCCGTGTAATAATGAAAAACGGAAAGCGCCACGAGCAGCGCCGGCACCAGCCAGGCCGCAAAGCCCGACAGCGTGCGAAAGCGCATTTCCGCATCATAGGTACGTTCAAGCTCCGCCGCGCGGGCCAGATCAACCTGGCGGGCGGCTTCGGTCTTTTCGGTCACTGGATAGGGCTCAGCGAATCAGGCCGGCTTCGCGATAAAAGCGCTCGGCCCCAGGATGAAAGGGCACCACGCCGCGTCCACTAATCGCCTCTCGCAGCACAATTTCCTTACCCTTGGCATGGCCGCGATCCATCAGCCCACGGCTGACATCGGACCAAAGCGATTTGGTGATGGCATAAATAAGCTGTTCAGGCACGCTATCGCGCACCAGCCATAGCGCGCCGACCGTGAGTGTGGGTGTGTCGCCTTCCAGCCCTTCATAGGCACTCGCTGGGATAACGCCAAAGCTATAGAAAGGTGCGCGTTCGATCACGCGTTGGCCTTGCTCACGCGGGATAGGCAGCATGCGGCAGCCGGTGCGGCTACAGAATTCAGTGATGGAGGAAGCCGGGTAGCCGGTGACCGTCAGCGCCGCATCCATATTGCGGTCCTGCATGCGTTCCACGCCTTGCTGTTGGCTTAGATATTCTGCGGTATATTCACGGCCCGCACGCAACCCATGCGCTTCCAGAATCAATTCCGAACCGATGCGCGCGCCGGAAGCCTGCAAGCCGATGGCAATGCGCTTGCCGCGCAAATCCTCAAAACTGCGGATATTGCTATCCTTGCGCACAGTGGCGTGGATGTGTTCCGGGAAAAGATGCGCCATAAAGCGCACACGATCCGTCTTGGCGCGGCCTTCAAACAGCCCCGTGCCGGTAAAGCCCCAATGCGAAATATCGGATTGCACAAAGCCGCTTTCCGCATTGCCCGATTGGATCAGATTGATGTTTTGCAGACTGCCCTGGGTTGCCTGAGCCACCGCGACCAGCCCTGACACGCCGGCCGTGCCACCACCTTCGCCACATGGCGCGCCAGGGGGGCAGGAAATCGCATTCGCCAGCACACCACCCACCGGATAATAGGTGCCGCCGGCGCTACCCGTACCGATGCGGAAGAATTGCGGCGCCTGGGCCTGTGCAAAGCCAGGCAAGGCCAGGCCAAAAACAGCCGCGGCGGCAAGAAGATGTTTGCGTTTCAGCATGGAAGCCTCCCGTTGCGTATCAAAACCTTGGGGATGCTAGGCGCGTCAGCAGCGTGCGTAAACCAACCGCGATCAGGCCAGCGCTACCCCACGCCGCCAGCGTTGCAGCAGAAACAGGATCAGCGCGAATTGTAGCAGGTTGAAGCCAATGCCGGCCCACCAGGCAGCGGCGTAGAAGCCGAGCCAGTCATAGATATAGCCCGCAAGCCAGGCGCCTGCCGCCATGCCTGATAGGCTCAGGAACAACAGTGTCGGCACGCGCCAATGCGCCTCAGACGCCGGGAATAGCGCGCGGAGCGTCAGCACATAAGCGGGAATGATGCCGCTAAAGCCAAGCCCGTAAGCGGCGGCTACGAAGAACAACCCAGCCTCATTTTGTGTTGCCAGAAAGCCGAGCATTCCCAGGATTTGCGCGAGCGATCCAAAGACAATCGCCCATAACCCGCCGATCTTATCCGATAGCCACCCCCAGAATTGCCGCGCCATGAAGGCGGCAAAGGTCAGCACCGAAAGCATGAGCGCACCGCGCGACGCGGTAATGCCAAGATCACCACAAAACGCGACAAGATGCGACGCCGGCATGGCCATCGGGATGCAGCACAAAAAGGAACAGAGCGCGAGCAGGAAGAAGGCCAGATTGCCATTCATGCCAAGCACGCGGGCACCTGCCTGCATTTTCTCGGCGAAATTGCCGGTGGTGGGTTGCGCCGGTGGCGGGCGCAGCACCATCGCGGCCAGCGGCACCGCAATGGCCGCCACCAAAATCCCATAGCCGAACATGGTGCGTTGCCAGCCATAAATGGCGATGGCGCGTTCAAATATCGGCGGCCACAAAAACCCCGCGACATATTGTCCGGAAGCAACCAGCGCGAGTGCTGTGCCTCGGCGCCTATCGAACCAAAGCGAAACATAAGCGAGCATCGGCGGGAACAACGCGCCATTGCCAAACAGGCCAACGCCAATCCCAAGCCCCACCAGCAGCGACCAGCTTTCCCCGAAGGACGCCAGCATCAACCCAAGCGCCACGGAGACGCCGCCAATCATCGCGACAAGCCTTTGGCCAAAGCGCGCCACCATCACGCCGCAGACCATGCCGCCAATGGCGGTCCCGAAATAGGCAAGTGAATTGGCGAGCGATGGCAGGGACCGGCCGGAACCAAAATCCTCGGCGATTTGCACCAGGCCAACGACCACGGTGATGGGGCCGCCGGCAGCGAGCGAGAGCATGGTCACCGCTGTCATGGCGACAATCCAGGAATAGCGCGTCTCAATACTGCCTTGATGCGTTTCGGACACGCGCTGTTTCCCCGCTATTATGGGAATACACTCCCTGAGGCAGCGCCGCACCGCAAGCCCCGCATTGCGGTAGCCCCCTTGTTTATGCTGATCTTGTTGCAGGAGGCCGCCATGCTGATGATGCTTGCCCTGCTCGCCCTTGGACCCTGCCTTGATGCGCCTGCCATTCCGGCACCGCAGCAAAGCGAAAACCCAGCGCCGCCGCGACCGGACCAACCCTTTCCGCGCCCGCCGCGTAGCTGCACCCCGCCGGCGCCGCCCACAAGCTGATGGCGCGACCCATTGTGATCCTGACCGGCGCGGGAATTTCCCGCGAATCCGGCCTCGCTACCTTTCGCGACGCCGATGGCATTTGGGCGCGCCACAGGATTGAGGATGTGGCAACGCCGCAAGCCTTCGCGCGCAATCCGGATTTGGTACAGGGCTTCTACAATGCGCGCCGCGCGCAGTTGCGCGATCCCACCATTCTGCCAAACGCAGCACATCTTGCCTTGGCGCGGCTGGAAGCCGCCTGGCCCGCGCCAGTCACGCTGGTGACGCAGAACATAGATGGCCTGCATCGGCGCGCGGGATCGCGCAATGTGATTGCCATGCATGGCGAATTGCTGAAGGCGCGCTGCCTTGCTTGTGGCAACGTCAGCGAATGGGCGCAGGATATCACGTCGCACTCCACCTGCCCGGCTTGTGATGCAACGGGGCGGCTCCGCCCACATGTTGTCTGGTTTGGCGAGATTCCGCTGGAGATGGACCGCATCGAAGCCGCTTTGGATGAATGCGGCATGTTTGTTTCCATCGGCACCTCCGGCCAGGTCTATCCCGCTGCCGGCTTTGTGCGGGCGGTGCGCGCGCGGGCGCGCTGCGTTGAATTGAACCTGGAAGAAACCGAAGGCACGGCGTTGTTCCATGAGGCGTATCACGGCCCGGCAACTGATATTGTGCCGGCATTCGTGGAACGCATGCTCGCTTCATGCGACTGATCCTGGCGGTCTTGCTGTGTTTGGCCTCGCCAGCTTTGGCGCAGGTGGCGGGGCTGAACCCTGGGCCTGATCCGCGCCTGCCAGTGCCGGCGGCGCATCCGCCCTGGAATGCAGTGGCCTCGATTGAAGCAGGGGGCGCTGGGCTTTGCACGGGTGCCATGGTGGCGCCCGCCTTGCTGCTGACCGCGGCGCATTGCCTGAAGGATGAAGCGGGTACGGCGCTGCTGCCGCCCGCGCGGCTTCGCGTTTCAGTCGGTGGCGCAGAGGCGCGCGGCGTGGCGCTGCGCGTGGGCGCGGGCTTTGACCCGGCGCGGGAAGCGCCCTGGGCTTCGGATTGGGCGTTGGTTTCGCTGAATGCGCCGATTGGCGCTGGCCGTGTGCTGCCTCTGCTACGCGAAACGCCGCCCGCGGGCAGTATCCTGGCCCTGCCCGGCTTTCAGCGTGATGCGCCCGGCGCGCTGCTGGTGGACCCAGCCTGTCGCTATTTGGGCCTGCGGCGCATTGAAGGGGAAGGCGTGATGCTGGCCCATGATTGCGCTGGCACCACGGGGTCTTCCGGCGGGCCATTATTACTGCGCGGCGCCGATGGCAACTTCGCGATCATTGGCTTGCAGAGCAAGGGTATTTTGGGCCGCGCTGGTGGGTTTGCGGTGCCGGCCTTGGTGGTTCCTACGCCTTAACGCAAAGCCCCCGCGGGCTTGGGCGATGCGCCAGCGGCATTGCTGGCCAGGCCGGTGATGCAAACATCATGCACCGGGATATCCACTTGCCACCAAAGCCTGACTGCTTCCGCCATGGCCGCCGCGCGATCATCGGCTTTTGAGGCATCCGCCTTAGCCAAGGCGCAAACCATGCCTTATCCTATCCGGATACGGTAACTATCTGACAGAGGCAGATCGAGCGATTTGCAGGGTTCGCAAATAATGTGGGCTAGTGGGCCGATTCACGCTGCTGCCACGCAATGGCAGCAGCGCTCGAACCACTAGAATGCCGGCGGCGGCGCGGGATCGAACCCATCAGGCGTCACGCCTCGCGGCCTGATCATGGCGTAGGGCCCGCGCGGCAGGAAGCGCCCGGTGCCAGGTTCCGCCTGCACCTTGCCATCACGCATCACCACTTCGCCGCGACGGATGGTCATGACTGGCCATCCCGTGACCTCCATCCCCTCATAAGGGGTGTAATCAATCGCGTGCTGCATCAGCGCATTGGTGATGGTGACTTTCTTCTTCGGATCCCAAAGCGCCAAATCCGCATCCGCGCCCACGGCAATGCTGCCCTTGCGCGGCGCCAACCCCATCAACCGCGCAGGGTTGGTGCTGGTCAGGCGCACGAATTCATCCAGGCTGATGCGCCCCTTGGAAACACCCTCGCTGAAAATGATCGGCAGACGTGCGGTGAAGCCTGGAATGCCGTTCGGGATATCGCGGAACACCGCGTCCGTCCCATTCTGGCGCTTGCCGTGATCACCTTCATAGGAAAAGGCGCAGTGATCAGATGAAATCACATCCAAGGTGCCGCGCCGGATCATCTCCCACACGCGTTCATGTTCTTCGCGGCTGCGCGGCGCCGGGCTGCACATGAATTTCGCACCCTCAAAACCAGGGCGATCCATATCGGCGGCGGTCAGGCTGACATATTGCGGGCAGGTTTCGCCCCATACCTTCACACCACGCGCCTGGGCGCGGGCAATTTCTTCCGCCGCTTCTGCGCAAGAAACGTGGAAGATCTGGATTGGCTGATCCACCAATTCGGCAAGTGCGATGGCGCGGTGCGTCGCTTCGCGCTCCACCACCGGCGGGCGCGCCCAGGCGTGGTATTTCGGCGCGGTCATGCCGTGCTTCAGCAATTCATGGGTGCGCCAATTGATCGCCTCATAATTTTCGCAATGCACCGTCACCAGGCACCCAAGCGTGCGCGCCTTGGTCAATACACGCAGATACTGCGCATCATTCAAATGCAAGGGTTCGTAGGTCAGAAACACCTTCAGGCTGCGCACACCTTCCGCGACCAGGCGCGGCACTTCCTCATCCATCACCGCATCGGTCGGGTCGCTGATGATCTGGTGGAAGGAATGATCAATCATGCCGCGGGCGGCGCGGGCGCGGTAATCCGTATAACGATCCCAAACGCCATAGCCCTTCCATTGCGGAATGAAGCACACGACAGAGGTTGTGCCGCCCGCGAAAGCCGCGGTGGAGGCGGTGGCGAAGCTTTCCTCATTCACCGTAATGGGCGGTTCCGTGAGGCCCGTGCTGGCATAGCCACCGCGAGAGGGTTCTTCGATATGGCAATGGCTATCCACGCCACCAGGCAGCACCAGCGTACCGGCGGCATCCACGACGCGCGCACCATCGGAAAGTTTTTCGCCGAGGGCGACAATGCGCCCATCCTTCACGCCAATATCGCACCGCGTTGTGCCGAAGCCGGTCGCAACCTCTCCGCCACGCACCACAAGGTCAAATTCCGCCATGGTCATCCCCTGTTGTTGAAACGCATCCAACAAAAAGCAAGTTCTAGTCTGCCGTTTACATCAATCCTTTGCGCCGCACCGCCGCCAAGCCCGCCGCGCGACCCGTACTGAAACAGGCTTGCAGCAAGTAGCCACCCGTCGGTGCTTCCCAATCCAGCATTTCGCCACAGGCGAAAACGCCAGGCAAGCGGCGGAGCATCAGGTTCTCATCTACCTCAGACCAGGAAAGCCCGCCGGCCGAGGAAATGGCGCGCGCAATCGGGAAACAACCAGTCAACTGCAGCGGTAAAGCCTTGATCAAGCCGGCAAGGTCGCTTTGTTGCGCCCCGGCCTTCAGCGCTTCCTGCACCAGGGCAATCCCAACCGGCGCAAGCCCTGCATTGCGCCGCAAATGATTGGCGAGCGAAAGGCTGCCCTGCCGGCCCGAAAGCCGCGCGGCTAGATCGGTCAGGCTGAGATCGGGCCTGAGATCAAGATGCAACGTGACGCCATTTTGCTGCGCGAGTGCATCGCGCAGAGTGGCACTCAGTGCATAAACCGCACCGCCTTCAATGCCTACCTCGGTGATCATCGCCTCACCTCGCTGCGTGACGCCCCCAAAAGATAGCGCAATGCGCTTCAACGGCATGCCGGCGAAACGCTGCCGCAGATATTCCGACCAGGGAATGGCAAAGCCCATATTGGATGGCGCAAAAGGGCGCGTTTCGATGCCCGGCAAAAGCGCAGGCCAGGTACCATCCGACCCAAGCCGCGGCCAGGAAGCGCCACCGAGTGCCAGAATGGTGGCCGACGTTTTGATCTGCTGCTCCCCATCCGGTGTCGCAAAACGCGCCGCGCCATCTGGCGTAAAGCCAAGCCAGCGATGCCGCGCCAGCAGGCGCACGCCAAGCGCGCCAAGCCGCGCCAGCCAAGCGCGCAGCAGCGGCGATGCCTTCATGGCGCGCGGAAAAACCCGGCCGGAGGAGCCGATGAAGCAGGGCTGGCCCAACCCCTCAGCCCAGGCAATCAACGCTTCGGGCGGGAAGTCGCCGATATGCGGCGCGAGATGTGGTTCAGCCGAACCATAACGCGTCAGGAATGTCGGCAGCGCTTCGGAATGCGTCAGATTCAGCCCACCGCGCCCGGCGATCAGCAGCTTGCGCGCGGGTGATGGCATGTGGTCGGCCAGCAACACCGCGGCACCGGACTGCGCCGCGGCTTCCGCCGCCATCAAGCCGGCGGGGCCGGCGCCAATGATAAGAATACTCAGGCGCTGCGTTCCAGCAATTCAATCGCCACATTCTCCGGCCCGCGCACGAAGCAGATGCGAATGCCGGGGCGGATCGCAGTGGGCTCCATGGTGAATTCAGCGCCCTTGGCCTTCAATTCGGCCACCACCTGGTCAATCCCGGTGACCGCAAGGCCAATATGTTCAAGGCCGCGATAGGGCATGCTGGGGGGCGGCGCCGTGTTATCGCCCTTGATCGGCGCGATGAAGATAATCTGCCCGCCAAGCTTGATATCCACGCGCGGTTCACCCTGCTGCGTGGAACGCAGAACCTCGGCCCCTAACATACGTTCGTAGAAAACAGCGGTCGCTTCCGGATCAGGGCTGCGCAGATGAATATGGTCGAAGGTGAATTGGGTCATGGTTTGTTCCTTTTTTCAAATCGTGCCACTGGCGCGCAGTTTGTCGCGTGCGGCATCATCATAACCAAGCTCGGCCAGGATGGCATCATTGTCGCGGCCAAGCTGCGGTGGCGGCGTATCCACGCGCGGCCCGCCATGCGCAAAGCCGAAAGCGGCGACGGGGACAGAAAATGGCCCTGTCACGCCAGGTGCCGCTTCAAAGTGATGCACCACGCCGCGCCCCTTGATCTGCGGATCTGCCAGCGATTCCGCCAAATTGCGTACCCGTGCCGCCGGCACATGACGCGCCTGCAAATAGCTTTCCCATTCATCCGCTGTCTTGGCCTTCAACAGTTCCGCCAGCGTTGCCGCTTCATGTGCGCGATCAGCATGGCGCGCTTCATTGCTGTCCTTCGCCATATCGGGCCGGCCCAGCGCCTGCCAAAGCCGACGCTGCTGGCGAAGATTGCTCGCACCAATCATCACCAAACCATCGGCGGTCTGGTAGCAGCTATTGGTCGAATATTCATGGTCATTGCCGCGCGGGCGCGCGGGCTTGCCGCTGCGCCCATAGGAAGTGACATGGCTTGCCATCATCATCATCGCAACATCCATCATGGCGAGATCAATATGTTGGCCTCGCCCGGTTTTTTCGCGCTGGAACAGGGCAGCCGAAAGCGCAAAGGCGCCCATGGTGCCAGTGGCGTAATCAATCGCCGGTGCGCCGAATTTGATGGGGTTTACTTCCGGCGTGCCGGTGCAGGCCATGATGCCCGATGTCGCTTGAATAACGTGATCATACGCGGTCTGTTCACCGCGCGGCCCGCCATGACCGAAGGCGGAGATGGAGCAATAGATCAGCCGCGGATTGATCTTCAGCAAATCCTCATAGCCCAGGCCCAAAGCCGCGAAGGCACCGGGGCGGAAATTTTCCACCAGCACATCGGCGCCCGCAATCAACTTGCGGAAAATCTCGCGCGCTTCTGTCTGTTTCAGATCAAGCGTCATGCTGCGCTTGTTTGAACCTTGCGTCAGGTAATAGCTGCCCATCCCGGCGCGATTGAGATCCCAATCACCACCGCTGACGCGGCTTTGGTCTGGGTCCTGCGGGTGTTCAATCTTGATCACATCCGCACCCAGCAAGCCCAATTGATAGGCCGCGAAGGGGCCGGCCAGAACATGGGTCGCGTCAATAATGCGAATGCCTTCGAAGGGACGAGTCATGGGTGTTTCCTCATTGTGTTATTGCGGTGCTTCAAGCAGCACGCCATCGCGTTTGAGTGCGGTGATCTCAGCTTCGGTCATGCCAGCCGCGGCCAGCAGCGCCGCGCCATCCTGCCCGAGGCGCGGCGCCGGCCGACCAGGCGCTGCATTGCCGCCGGAAAAGCGATTGGGCTGGCCGATGGCGTAAGTGGCACCTTCGGTCGGGTGTTCTTCTTCTTGCACCATCCCGACATCGCGCAGATGCGGATCATCAAGCAAGCCCGCGATGGTATTGTAGGGTGAAGCCGGCACATCGAGCCGATCGAAAATCTCCAACCACTCAGCGGAGGTCTTGCCCTTCAGCCCACCCGCGCGAATGGCGAAATAATCGCGTGTATTGGAAGTGCGCCCGGCAATGGTGGCGAAACGCGGATCGGTTTTCAATTCAGACCGGCCAATCGCATCAAAAAACGCATGCGCCTGCGCATCCGTATTGGCAGAAATGCAGATATGGCCATCTGCGGTTGGCAAAGGCCGAGCATCAGGGCTGAGGACGCGGTGATCACCAGGCGGGCCAAGCGCGGGACGGAAGGACATTGCGCCGAGGTGTTCCATCATCACATAGGCTGCCATGTTTTCGAACATCGGGACTTCAATCGCCTCACCAACGCCGGTTTTTTCGCGGCGGTAAAGTGCGAAGCCAATCATCTGCGCAGCGATCAACCCGACCGTGTGATCCGCGACCAGCATCGGCACATAGCGTGGCTCCCCGGTGGAGGCTTCAAAACAGCCGGCCACACCAGCGGCACCTTGGATCACCGTGTCATAGGCTGGCCTGCCGGCATAAGGGCCGCCTGAGCCAAAACCCGTGATGGCACAATGGATCAAGCGGGGTGCGATGGCGTGCAGGCTTGCGGCATCCACACCAAGCCGCGCTTGCGCATCGGGGCGAATATTGCTGACAAAGACATCCACCGTCGCGGCCAGGCGATGCAGCGCTGCAAGCCCCGCCGGTGCCTTCAAATCAAGTGCGATGGATTTCTTGCCGCGATTAAAATTGAGGAATTTGCCATTCATGCCAGGCGAACGCCCCTTGCCGGCAAGTTGGCGCAGCAAATCACCGCCTGGGCTTTCAAGCTTGATCACCTCCGCACCGTGTTCCGCCAGAACGCCGGTGCAAACCGGCCCGACAACAACCGAGGAAAGATCAAGCACCCGAATGCCCGCAAGTGGTCCGCTCATGGTGCTTCCTTCAAAATTCACCGCGGCAGCTTCGCATGGCGGCGCGGCAGGTCAAACCAGGCCCGCCGGCACGGCGACCGCGCCCAGCATCAGACGCCGCGCACTGCGATAAACCACGGCGCTTTCCGCGTGCCAGCCAGCAGGCGTCTCCCGCACCTCGGCGCCCACGGAAAGAACGCCGGAAGGATTGGCAACGCGGGTTTCATCCGCGCGCGCCGGCGGCCCGGCCAGGCGGTGCGGCAGACTGCCAGGAATGCGGCTGGCGACACCAAGGCACATGGCACCGGTCAGCGGCACGGCGCGATGCGCGCGTTCCATGGAAATCATGCGCACGGCGATGTCGTGGCTATCGGCGGTGAAGGCCGCACCATCAAGCGCATGATAAGCCGCAGGCGGCGCCACCACGGCGATTTTCGGCAAGGCCAGGCCCACAGCTTCGGGAAAGGCCGCCAAGCCCATCATCACGCCGGCCTTGCGCCGCAGCGCATCAAACAGCGCCATACGCGCAGGGTCGGCTTCAATCGCATCAGGGCTTTCCGTGCCGGTCATTCCCAAATCGCGCGCATCCAGAAAAACGCAGGCATTGGCGGCATCTATCAAGCTCACGGCATAAGCGCGCCCTTCGTGATGCAGCGTGTCTTGCGCATTTCCGGTCGGCATCAGGCGCCCGGTCGCACCGCCACCGGGGGCCAGAAAATCAAGCCTGATGCGCGCGCCGCTACCAGCGACACCGGCCATCGTAAAATCCCCGGCAGTGACCGCCTTGCCGCCGCGCACCGGAAAGCGCGCATGGATGATGCGCTTCGTGTTCACCTGATGGATGCGCACCAGCGCTTCACCATCCGCCACACGCACCAGCCCCTCATCCACCGCAAAGGGACCAACAGCCGAGGAAAGATTGCCGCAATTGCTCGACCAATCCACGATTGGCTTATCTACCGCGACTTGCGCGAAAAGATAATCCACATCCGCATCCGGATGCGTCGGCGGGCCGATGATCACGGCTTTCGAGAGCGAAGAAATACCACCCCCCATGCCGTCCAATTGCCTGCCATAGGGATCGGGGCTGCCTAATACGCTCAGGAAAATCGCATCCCGAGTGGCACGATCCGCTGGCAGATCGCGCGCGTGGAAAAACACACCCTTGCTGGAACCGCCACGCATGAAAATGGCGGGAATGAAGGCTTGATCCATGGGCTTTGCTCCGTGCTTCCAGCGACGCTAATCGGCAATCGCAATCGCCGAAAGCTGATGCCCGATGGGCCCACCACCGACCAGCGTATTGCGCCGATGGCTGAAGAAGCGCGCCTCATCCGCAAGTGTGTCATGCGCCAGTATGCTGACCGCGACACCAAGGGTCGAAAGCCGCGCCGCGCAATAGCCGGGCAGGTCAAACTGCCAACGCCCTTCGCGCCTGCCATCAGCAAAAAATCGCGCATCGGCAGGGCTGCGCGCCAGCACCGCATCACGCAAATCCGCAGCCACTTCATAGGAAGGCTGGTGAATGCAAGGCCCCACCACCGCGATGATATCACGCCGCGCGGCGCCCAGCCCTTCCATCGCGAAAACCGTTTCTTCCAAAACACCCAGCACCGCGCCGCGCCAGCCGGCATGGGCGCCGCCAATCACGCCAGCAGTGCGATCCGCGAAAAGCACCGGCGCGCAATCACCCGTGATGATGCCAAGGACAAGACCCGCGCGGCGTGTCACCACTCCATCGGCTTCAGGGCGTTGGTCTTCAGGCCAGGCATCTTCCGCCACCACTACGCGCTTGCCATGCACCTGCGTCAGTCCGCACAGCGCTTGATGAGGCAAGCCAAGCGCCGCCGCCGCGCGCGTGCGATTCTCCCGCACCGCCGCAGCATTATCCTTGCCGGAAAGCGAGCAATTCAGTGACGCGAAAGCCCCCGTGGAAACGCCGCCATTGCGCGTAAAAAACCCGTGCTTCAAGCCCGGTAGCTGCAAGGGATCGGCGGTCAGGAATTCAGCGCTCATGCGGTTTCGAATCCAGCGGGTATTGGCAGGCTTGAATCGCATAGCGCCAGTGCCTTGAATAGCCTTCCCATGGCTTCCGGCGCTGTCAGCCGATGCGCCGCCGCAAGCTGCGCCTGGGCGCGCCCAGGATCAAGCAGTGCCAGCATCGCCGCCCGCGTCATGAAGCCCAGGCGTTGCAGGAAAACGCCCTGCGGCAAAGGGCCATGCGCCACCGCGCCCGCGCCGCGCGCGGCGGCAGCGAAGGCCGCGAAATCCACATGCGCGGTGATATCCACCTCACCGGCTGCGCTGAGCGGATCAACCGGCTGGCCCGCGCGCATGGCTTGTAGGCTATCGCCAAAACCGCTTTCCGCTGGGCCGTAATCAATCAACAAAGCCGCACCGCCATGGCGGGCAAGCCGCGCGCCGAGCCAGGCCGCGAAGCCAAGTACTGCTTCATTCACTTCGCGCACGGCGCCTTCGGGTGCGTCTTCCGGCAAGGTGATATCGCTTGGCACTTCCAGAAAGGCACCATCAGCGACGAAGCGTTCATGCCAAGCGGTACCTCGGCGTATGAATTGGCGAATGGGTAGCGCATCCAGAAATTCATTGGCCAGCAGGATCATGGGTGCTTCCGGCAATGCACCCACATCCTCATGCCAGGTGACACCGGCAGCACCAAGCGTCGCCGCCTGCGCCTTGCGCAAGCGCGGCGATGTCTCCACCAGATGCACGTGCAAGGCCACGCGAAAATCCGGCATCATTTCGGCAATGGCACGTAGCGCATCCGCCATCAGGCTGCCGCGCCCAGGCCCGCATTCCACTAATAGCACCGGATCAGGACGGCCCATGGCCTGCCAGGTGACTGCCGCCCAAAGCCCCAGACACTCACCAAAAGCTTGAGATATCTCTGGCGATGTCACGAAATCCTGAAATGGATCACGCGCGGCGTAATAGGCCGCCGCAGCGCGCGCCATGAAATGGTCAAGCCGCTCCGCACCCTTGGGTGCATGAGCAATTTCAGGCGGGGCGTTGGTCATTTGGCTTCTGACAAGGGGAACTCTCGCCCCCTTTGTCGCAGATCAGCCGCGCCGGCGGCAAGGGTCGCGCTTCAATCCACCTTGGCGCCTGAAGCACGGATCAGGGGTGCCAACTTCGCCTGCTGCGCCGCACGGAAGGCAGTGATTTCTGCCATGCTGGTGTACCAGGCCATCGCACCTTGGTCGCGGAAGGATTTCACCAGATCGGGATGTTCCAAAGCCTGTTTGCTGAAATGGGACATCCTATCCGTGACATCCTTGGGCAGCCCAGCGGGGGCACACACACATGTCCAAGAAATCACATCAAAGCCCGGCAGGTATTCCGCAATGGCCGGCAATTCAGGTTCAATCGGGCTCCGCTTTTCGCTTGTCACCGCCAAGGCGCGCACCTTGCCCTGACGCGACAACGCAAGGATTGAGGGCATATTGTCGAACATCATATGAATGCGTCCGCCCATCAGATCCACAAGCCCAGGTGCCGCGCCGCGATAGGGCACGTGTTCCATATCCACACCCGCCAATAGCTTGAACATCTCACCTGAAAGATGGAGCGTGGTGCCCGAACCGGCCGAACCGAAGGAGTATTTGCCCGGATTGGCTTTCAGCAGCGCAATCAGCTCTGGCACATTTCGTACCGGCAGATCGAGATTGACGCCAAGCAGATTGGGCAATTGCCAAATCCCGGTGATGAAGGTGAAATCCTTCTCGGGATCGAAGTTCAAATTATTGTAAAGCGTCGGCGCAATAGCGTGGGAGGCGATGCCGCCAAGCCCAATCGTATAGCCATCCGGCGCCGATTTCGCGACCGTATCCACGCCAACATTGCCGCCCGCACCACCGCGATTTTCGACAACGAAACTCTGCCCCGTCAGTTCAGACATGCGCGCGCAATAGATGCGAGACAGCACATCCGTGGAACCGCCGGCGGGAAAGGGATTAATGTAGCGCACCGGCCGGCGCGGCCAATCACCCGCTTGCGCGCGGGCAATGCCTGGCATTGCCAAAAGGCTGGTGCCGGCCAGCATGGCTCGGCGTGAAAGGCGCTGTTTGAACATTGGCTTACTCCCCTGAAAAAAGCGGTCTTACTGCCGCCACTTCAGGGGAAGGCTGCCCGAATCCGGGCCAAGGTCAAGAAAAAAAGCGAAGGCGCCCCTATCCGCGCGGCACGGCGGCATGCGCGGCAAGACACGCCACATCCACAATCTGGTTAACGCCCGCCTGCATGGGTACAATCTGCGCGGAATGCGAAAGCCCGGTCAGCAGCGGCCCGATCACCGTGCTGCTGGTCAATTGCGGCACGGCGCGCGTCAGGATATGCGCCGCGTGAATGCCAGGCATGATCAGCACATTGGCCGGCCCTGTCAGGCGGCAGAAGGGATAAAGCGTGGCCCGCAGCGCGGGGTCCAGCGCAACATCGGCGGCCATTTCGCCATCAAATTCAAAATCAGCACCACGTTCAGTCAGCAGCTTCACCGCTTCACGAATGCTGCCCGGGATGGTGCCGCGCGGATCGCCAAAGGTGGAAAAGGAAAGAAACGCCACGCGCGGTTCCATCCCCAAGCGCCGCGCGGCGGCTGCCGAACCGCGCGCAATGCCGGCTAGCGTCGCCGCATCTGGCCTTTCATGAATGGCGGTATCGGCCACCAGCACCGTGCCTGCCTGGCGAGAGATAATGATGGAAACCCCGAAAGCGACACGCCCCGGCACCGGGTCTATCGCCATGCTGATGCCCTCAAGCGCGGCGGAATAGGAACGCGTGGTACCCGTTACCACCGCATCCGCATCGCCGGTTGCCACCATGCAGGCGGCGAAGACATTGCGGTCCTGATTGACCAGGCGCTGGCAATCGCGTTGCAAAAAGCCATCGCGCTGACGCTTCTCATATAGAAACTCGGCATAGCGGCGCGTGGAATCGGAAAGCCGCGCATTCTGGATTTCAATGCCATCGGGCAGGGGAATACCAATGGCATTGGCCACTGCGGCGATACGATCTTCCCGGCCTACCAATACCGGTGTGCCATAGCCCGCATTGCGGAAGGCAATCGCGGCGCGAATCACTTTTTCTTCTTCGCCTTCGGCAAAAACGACGCGCTTCGGGTTCTGCCGCACGCTTTCGGCAATGGCTTCCAAGGCCCCCATTGTCGCATCCAGCCTATTCGCCAAATCGCGTGAATAGCGCTGCAAATCCGCCAAGGGCTTGCGCGCCACGCCGCTATCCATTGCGGCCTTGGCAACCGCGGGCGAAACCCGCGAAATCAGCCGAGGATCGAAGGCATTGGGGATGATGTATTCCGCCCCAAAACGCAAAGATTTTCCCGCCCCCGCGCCCGAGACTTCTTCCGGCACATCTTCCCGCGCCAACATCGCCAGCGCTTCAGCAGCCGCAATCTTCATCGCGTCATTTATGGTGGAAGCGCGCACATCAAGCGCACCACGGAAGATAAAGGGAAAGCCCAGAACATTATTGACCTGGTTCGGGTAATCCGAACGTCCCGTCGCGATGATGCAATCGGGCCGCGCGGCGCGCGCCTCATCCGGCGTGATTTCCGGATCGGGATTGGCCATGGCGAAAATGATCGGCTTCGGCGCCATGGCCCTGATCATCTCGGGCGTCAGCGCGCCCTTCACCGAAAGTCCGAAGAACACATCCGCACCATCGAGTGCTTGCGTCAGCGTGCGTGCAGAAGTGGTCACCGCATGCGCGGATTTCCACTGATTCATGCCTTCCTGACGGCCACGCCAGATCACGCCCTTGGTGTCACACAGAATGACATTTTCGGGCCGGATGCCCATGGCCTTCACCAACTCAGCGCAGGCAATGGAAGCCGCACCCGCGCCATTGATGACAAGCTTCGTCGTCTTCAAATCGCGCCCGGTCAAATGGCAGGCATTGATTAAGCCGGCGACGGCGACAATGGCGGTGCCATGTTGGTCATCATGGAAGACAGGAATATCCATCAATTCGCGCAAGCGCTGTTCAATCACAAAGCATTCTGGCGCCTTGATGTCTTCCAGATTGATCCCGCCGAAAGTCGGGCCCAGATAGCGCACAGCATTGATGAAAGCGTCCGGGTCTTCTGTATCCACACAAAGATCCATGGCATCGACATCAGCAAAGCGCTTGAACAAAGCAGCCTTGCCTTCCATCACGGGCTTCGATGCAAGTGCGCCCAGATTGCCAAGCCCCAGCACCGCCGTGCCATTGGAAATCACGGCCACGAAATTGCCCTTGGCCGTGTAATCATAAGCAAGGCTCGGGTCGCGATGGATTTGCAGGCAGGGCTCCGCCACGCCGGGCGAATAGGCCAAACTCAAATCCCGCGCCGTGATCAAGGGCTTGGTCAGGCGGATCTCAAGCTTACCTGGCCGCCCTTCCCGGTGCATTGCCAACGCTTCTTCGGCGGTGACGCGCGCCGTGCGCGTATCCTCAACCGGCGTTTTCTTCGCGTTATCCATTATAGCCACTACTCCTCAAATCAGGCCCATCATGCCGCTTTGTGGCCGGCACCGCGAGGCCCCAGCTTCGCAGGCGCAGCAATTCGCGCCCTCAGACCCGCCGGACATTCCAGGGATAGGGCGATGATCCCTGCAAAATCCCGGTGATATTGCGCCGGAAGGCGGTTCTGATCGTGAATTGGCCAAGCGGGATGAAGGCCGCATCTTCCAGCGCGTGGCGGCCAAGCCGGGCTGCGATCTGCTTCTGCTCCGCCTCATTGGGGGCGAAAAGCCAGGATTCGGCCATTGCCTCCGCCTCATCGCTTTTCCACCAGCCGAACCAGCCGCCCGTCCCCTGGCCGCGCACCAGGAAGGATACGGCGGGATTGGCCCAGGCGGTGGCGCCCCCGGTGGTATGCAGGATGGACCACCCACCGCGATCCACGGATTCGCGGTTGCTCCGCCGCTGCACCACCGTGCCCCAATCGCTCTCGGCCAAGTCAATATTCATGCCGATCCGCTTCAGCCGATCCGCCGTCACCTGCCCAAGCGGCCCAATATCCGGGAAATCCGTGGGGTTGATCACAACAACGCGCTGATTGGCATAGCCCGCTTCACGCAAAGCGGCGCGGGCGCGGTCCAGATCGCCCGGCATCATCGCCTCACCCAAATCCTCATAATACGGGGTATGGCGCGGCCATAGGCTGCGGCAGTGCGCCCAATCCGTGCGATCATCCCCACGCGATGCCCGCATATAATCTTCCTGCAAAACCGAAAGACGAACAGCGCGGCGGATTCGCACATCATCAAAAGGTGGGTGCAGGTTATTCATGCGCAGCACGGCAAGGCGCCCGGCGGTATCAGACACCTCGCGCCGCACATCACGCGCACGCGCCAGCAGCGGCTGCAAATCCGGATGCGGCCTTTCCCACCAATCAACCTCGCCATTCTGCAAGGCGGCGGCGGCGGTCGCGGGGTCTGGCAGGATATGCCATTCAATGCGCCGGAAATGCGCAACCTTGCCGCCCGATGTCCAGGAAGGCGCTTCCTGGCGCGGCTGGTACCCATCAAATTTTTCATAAACCACGCGGCTGCCGGAATTATATTCGCCAGCAATGAAGCGATAAGGGCCAGAGCCGATCATCTCCGTGATACCGCGATTGGGATCGGTCTCGGCCAGGCGTTCGGGCATGATGAAAGGCACGGCGGCATCCGGCTTGGCCAGCGCATCCAGCAAAAGCGGGAAGGGGCGCTTCAGGCGGATTTCGATGGTGCGGTCATCCACCGCGCGCCATTCATCCACCTGGCGCAAAAGCAATTGGCCAAAGGGCTCACGCGCGCACCAGCGCTTCAGGCTGGCGATGCAATCGCGGGCGCGCACGGGCTCCCCATCATGGAAACGCAAACCGACGCGCAGCGTAATGCGCCAGCGCTTGCCATCATCCAGGGCCTCAGCGCCTTCGGCCATTTGCGGCCTTGGCTTCAATTCCGCATCCACGCCAAAAAGCGTGTCAAAGACATGCCAGCCGTGATTGGCGGTCACGGTTGCCGTGGTGAAGACCGGGTCCAGCACGCTCAGATTGGCCTGCGGCACGAAGCGGAGCGTCTGCGCACGCATATCCTGCGCGAGTGACGGCGCGGGTAGTGCCGCCGCCGCCCCCATCGCCAGGATTGATCTGCGGCCAATACCGGAAGCTGTCATGGGAACCTCCTCCCTGGTTGGTTCTTATTGCGGGGAGTTTGGAACCTTCAGCGCCAATGCGCCAGCCCAAGGTTTGGCTTGGGCGCGCCCCGCCTGTATCCTGCGCAGGCATGCCCCCCGCCCAAGCCCCCTTAGGCCCGATTCCCGATGCCAGCGGCGCCACGCCGGCCATGGCCCAATGGTTCACCGCCAAGGCCACCCATCCGGATGCGCTGGTGTTTTTCCGCATGGGCGATTTCTATGAGCTGTTCTTCGCCGATGCCGAAGCCGCCGCCGCTGCCTTGAATATCGCGCTCTCTTTCAGGGGTGAGCATCGCGGCCAGAAAATCGCCATGTGTGGCGTGCCGGCCCATGCGCATGAAAGCTATCTGGCGCGGCTAATCCGCCAGGGTTTTCGCGTTGCCATTTGCGATCAGATGGAAACGCCCGAACAGGCCAAGGCGCGCAAAGCGCCGACCATCCGGCGCGACATCACGCGGCTGGTGACGGCTGGCACCGTCACGGAAGAAACCCTGCTGGAAGCCGCGCGCCCAGCCTGGCTTTTGGCCCTCGCCCCCCTGGAAGACCGGATCGGCGCCGCCTGGCTTGATGTCTCGACCGGCGCCTTTGGCACGGAAACCCTGCCACGCGGCGAAGTCCAGGCCCTGCTTGCGCGGCTGGAACCGGCCGAAATCCTGGCCCCAGAAGGGGTTTTTGAAGGCGAAGTGGCCGCGCGCATCACGCCGGCTGACCCACCGCGCGATGCCGCGCGACGCCTCGCCGAGGCTTTCGATGTCTCAACCCTGGATGGGTTTGGCAGTTTCAGCGCCGAAGAACTCGCCGCCGCAGCCATGGCGGTTGATTATGTACGGGCAACCCAAGCGGGCGCCCTGCCGCGCCTCGCCCCCCCCAGCCCCATGGGCGGGCGCGGCTTGTTGCAGATGGATGCCGCCACACGCCGATCCTTGGAAATCTTGAAAAGCGAAAGGGGGGAGGCGCGGCATTCGCTTCTCGCCGCCGTGGACCGCACCGTGACCGCTGCCGGAGCGCGGGAATTGGCCGCGCGCCTTGCCTCTCCGCTTGCGGAAGCCGCACCCATTCTTGCGCGGCATGAGGCAGTGGGCTGGATGCTCGCAGCACCTTCCGAACGTGCGGCATTAAGGGCAGCGTTGAAGGGCTCACCCGATATGGCGCGGGCCTTGGCGCGGCTCTCGCTCGATCGGTTTGCGCCGCGTGATCTGGCCGCCATTCGCGATGGGCTGGCCCGGGCCGATTCCATGGCAGCGGCGCTTGATGCCACCGGCGGCTTGCAGCCCGCGTTGATTGAAGCAGCGCGCGGCGCGCTGGTGCCGGAAGCCTCGCCGCAAGCGGAATTGCATCGCGCCTTGGCCGAAACCCTGCCGGCACGCCTGGAAGATGGTGGGCTGATTGCCGCGGGCTATGACGGCGAATTGGATGCGCTGAGGCGGCTGCGTGATGGTGGGCGCGAAGCCATTGCTGCGCTGCAATTGGATTTGGCGCAGGCCTGGGGCGTGGCGGCGCTGCGTATTCGCCATCATCAGCAATTCGGCTTTCTCGCGGAGATGCCCTTGGCAGCCGGCGAGAAATTGCTGCGCGGCGCCATCCCTGAAGGCCCCATGTGCCCCATTCATCGCCAAACCATGTCGAATGCTATGCGCTTCACCTGCGCCGCATTGGCCGAATTGGACCGCAAGGTGGCGGAAGCCGGCGATCAGGCAGCGCGGCGGGAACGTATGGTCGCGCAGCATTTGCGCCGGCTTTGCCTGAATGCCGCGCCCGGCACCGCCGCGGCAGCAGCGGCCATGGCGGAATTGGATGTGCATGCGGCAGGCGCGGAATTGGCCGCGGGTGGTGGCTGGTGCCGGCCAGAAATGACCGAAAAGCCCGATTTCGCCATCAAGGCCGGGCGGCATCCGGTTGTGGAAGCGGCCCTCGCCCGTGCCCGTGGCCCCGCCTTTGTGCCCAATGATTGCGATCTATCGGCGGGCCAGCGGCTATGTTTGCTCACCGGGCCGAATATGGCCGGTAAATCCACGTATTTGCGGCAAAACGCGCTATTTGTGATCCTGGCCCAGGCCGGGCTTTTCCTACCCGCCGAAGCCGCGCGGCTTGGCCTGGTGGATCGGCTTTTCTCCCGCGTTGGCGCGGCGGATGACATTGCCGGCGGGCGTTCCACCTTCATGGTGGAGATGGCCGAAACGGCGGCGATATTGAACCTGGCCAGCGCGCAATCCTTGGTGGTCTTGGATGAGGTCGGGCGCGGCACCGCCACCTGGGATGGGCTCGCGATTGCCTGGTCGGTGCTGGAAGCTTTGCATGACCGCATCCGCTGCCGCACCATCTTCGCCACGCATTTCCATGAATTGACCTCCCTTGCCGCCAAATTGCCGGAACTGGCACTGGCCACCATGCAGGTGCGCGAATGGCGCGGACAGGTGATTTTCCGCCACAGCGTGGGCCCCGGTGCCGCCGAGAAATCCTGGGGCCTGCATGTTGCGAAGCTTGCCGGCGTGCCGCGTGAAGTGCTGCGGCGCGCTGAGGCTGTGCTCGGCTCCCTTGAAGCCCGCGCCAAGGGGCTTGACCCCATGTCTGAGGATTTGCCGCTTTTCGCGCGCCCAGGCCCCGCCGCGCCGCCATCCCATCCGGCGCTGGAAGCGCTTGCACAGATGGACCCTGATGCACTCAGTCCGCGAGAAGCGCAGGAGTTTCTCTACCGCGTTAAATCGCTTTTGGAGACTGTCGCAGAGCCGCCGGACAAGTTATTGTGACAGTGATGAGTCTATCGGAAAACGCGTCTGCCCTTACTGAGCCTCCGCCACGTCGCGGGCCGAATGGCCATGTCCCGGCGGCGGAACAGCCTTTGCTGCTGGCCGATCTGCTGGCCGAATTGCTGCCGGCGGGTGAGCCGATACCGCGCGATGTGGCCTTGGCGCTGCTGCGCCGGCATTTGGGGCGCATCCAGGGCCGTGTGCAGCAAGCTTTTGAGGCGCGTGAATTATCCGGCCTTGCCGCCGCGCGCTGGCTGGCCGCGCTGACCGATACGCTGATGTTCGGCATTCACCGCTATACCGAAGCGATGCACCCGCCTGATAGCGGCGAGAAGTCCCATGCCCTTGTCGCGACCGGTGGTTATGGCCGAGGTGTGCTGGCGCCATTTTCCGATATTGATCTGCTTTTCCTGAGCGATAGCAGCATGGGCGCGCGGGGCAGGAAGGCAGTTGAATTCATGCTCTATCTGCTCTGGGATATGGGGCTGAAGGTTGGGCATGCCACCAGATCGCGCAGTGAATGCCTGCAGGAAGCCAAGAACGACGCAACAGTGATGACCGCGCTTTTGGATGCGCGGCTGATCGCGGGCGATCCTTCCATTTTTACGCGCTTTGATGAAGCATTTCGCACCGCGCGCACGCGCATCGGGCTGAAACCCTTTCTTGAAGCAAAGCTCGCCGAAAAGCATAAGCGCCATCGGCGCTATGGCGACAGCCCTTACATGGTGGAACCCCATGTCAAGGAAGGGCGTGGCGCGCTGCGCGATCTACAAACGCTTTATTGGCTGGCGCGCTATGCCTTCAATGTGGAACGCATGCCGGAATTGGTCGGCCCCAATAGCCCAGGCGGCGGGCTGCTGACAGCAAGTGAGGCGCGCGCCATTCGCCGCGCCTGGGATTTCCTGTGGACCGTGCGCTTTCACTTGCACATCGTCACGGGCCGCGCGGAAGAACGCCTGACGTTTGACTTGCAGCCGGTGGTTGGTGCCCGCATGGGCTATACGCGGCGCGGCCTTCAGGATGGCGTTGAACGCTTCATGAAGCATTTCTTCCTGACAGTGCGTGATGTGGCGCGTTTCACGCGCATTCTGGAACCCGCCATTATTCGCGCCGCACTTGGCCGCCCTGCCGTGCTGCCGGCACCCGATAAGGCGCTCACCGAAGCGGGCTTTGGCCTTGCCGATGGCAAGATCATCGCCGCACCAGGCTTTGATTTCACGGTTGAACCCGTATTGATGCTGCGCATCTTTCGGCTGGCACGTGATCGGGGCTTGGATATCCACCCGCTCGCCTTCCGCGCCATTATTCGCCATGCGCGGCAACTGGCACGCTTGCGCGGGGACCCGGCGGCGAGCGCGGAATTCCTTGATATCCTGTCCGGCAGAGACCCGCACATCTGGATGCGCATGTTGAATGAGGCCGGGCTGATCGCGGCACTTTTGCCCGATTGGCAACGCGTGGTCGGGCTGATGCAATTCGACACCTATCACGTGTTTACGGTGGATGAGCATACCATCGAAGCAATCGGCGTTCTGGGCGCGATGGAACGCGGCGAGCTCACTGAAATCGCGCCCGTGGCCAGTGAATTGATTGGCCAGGTGCAATCCCGCCGTGCGCTTTATGTGGCGATGCTGCTGCATGATGCTGCCAAGGGGCGTGGTGGCGATCATTCGGAATTGGGTGCGGAATTGGCGCTGCATGTCTGCCCCGCCCTTGGCCTGACGCCGGAAGAAACCGAGACAGTTTCCTGGCTGGTGCTGCATCATTTGCTGATCAGCGAAACCGCCTTCCGTCGGGACATTGAAGACCCGAAAACCATCCTGGACATTGCCGAGATTGTGCAAAGCCCGGAACGGCTCCGGCTGCTGCTGGTGCTGACGGTGGCCGATATGCGCGCGGTCAGCGGCAAGGTCTGGAATGGCTGGAAAGCGACGCTGCTGCGCGAACTTTATTGGCGTGTGGCGGAAGTGCTGGCGGGCGGGCTTTCCGTGCCCGAACGGGATGTGCGCGTGGCGCGCGCCAAGGATGCGGCGGCGAAATTGCTCGCCGGGCATCCGCGTGCGGCGGTGGATCATTACCTCGGCCTTGGTTACCCGGGCTATTGGCTTTCCTTCGATCCCGAAACCCATGCGCGCCATGCGGCGATGATCCAGGAAGCGCGCGCAAACAAGGCGCCGCTGACGGTACATACGCGCGTTTTGGAAAATCGCGCGGTGACGGAAGTGACGGTCTATTGCACCGACCATCCCGGGCTATTCAGCAAAATCGCGGGCGCCTTGGCAGTGGCGGGGGCGAGCATTGTGGATGCGCGCATCCATACCATGACCGATGGCATGGCCTTGGATACTTTCTGGGTTCAGGATTATCAGGGCGGGCCTTTGGATGCGCCGCATCGTCTGGCGCGGCTTTCGGTTCTGGTGGAACAGTCGCTTTCTGGGCGGCTTCGCCTCAAGGATGAAATCCGCAAGCTGAAGCGCGAACCAGCCAGGCTCCGCGCCGTGACGGTGCCGCCGCGTGTGGTGATAGATAATCACGCTTCCAATACGCACACGGTGATCGAAGTGAATGGCCGCGACCGGCCTGGGCTTTTGCATGACGTAACCGCAGCAATGAGCGACCAGGCCATGCAAATCGCCTCAGCCCATATCACCACCTATGGGGTGCGCGCGATTGACGTGTTTTACGTGAAGGATGTGTTCGGGCTGAAGGTTGAAAATGAACGCAAGCTCGGTTCATTGCGCCACGCCCTGGAAGCGGCCCTTGTGCCGCCCGAGCTTGAGGCGAAGGCAGCGGCGCGGTGAGCGAGGGTTTCAAAACTTTCGCTGATTTCTGGATTTATTACCTGAACGAACACGCCAAACCCATGACACGCGCCTTGCATTTTGCCGGCACGGGTGCCGGGCTTTTGCTGTTTTTGCTCGGGCTGATTTCAGGCAATTCCTGGCTGTTACTCGTGGCGTTGGTCTGTGGCTATGGCCCCGCCTGGGTCGGGCATTTCTTCATTGAAAAGAACCGCCCCGCCACCTTTCGCCACCCGTTATGGTCGCTGATCGCGGATTTCCGCATGTTCCTTTTCTTCATCACCGGGCGACTTGGCGCGGAGCTTCGCCGCCACGGGATTGGTTAAAGGCAAGACCGCACCATTGTCTTAGTCTCTTGACCGCATTCCTCTACAGGAACGGCATCATCGCCGCTGCGGCGTTCCGCGTGGTCAAGGCTCGCGCTACAAAACCCTCAAATTGATCGCCGCAGGCTTGCCGCGTTCGCTCGCGACATCAAAGGCGACTTTCTGGTTTTCCTTGAGCCCTTGCAGGCCAACTTTCTGTACGGCGGTGATATGCACAAAGACATCCTTGCCGCCATCATCGGGCAGGATGAAGCCAAAGCCTTTGGTTGCATTGAACCATTTCACAGTGCCATTCGGCATTATGCGAGCCCCTTTTGTTGTGGCGGCGTAAGCCCCGCCGCGTTTTCCGGGCTTCCCGGACGGGCCCGATGGCGGTCGAAATGCCGACCACTCGGCAAGGCACGGCACGAAAAACCCGCCCAAATCAGACAATTTTCACCCGGGCAGCGTCAAGCTTTTTGCGCCAACCATGCCCGGATTTCCGCATTATGCTCGCCCAAATCCGGCGTGCGGCGGGTGATGCGTGCCGGCGTGCCTTCAAGCCTGAGTGGTGATGCCAAATGCTGGATCGGTCCGCGTTCGGGGTCTTCGAAAACCTGCGCAAGGCCGCGGGCCTGCCCCTGCGGATGCGCCAAGGCCTCATCATAAGAAAGCACGGGCTCCGATGGGATGCCGGCCTTGCCAAGTGCCGCCAGCCATTCGGCACTGCCGCGCGTTGCCAGAATATCCTGCAGAATCGTGATCAGCGCTGCGTTATTCGCCACACGATCCGCATTGGTCTTGAAGCGCGGATCGGTGGCCAGTTCCGACCGGCCGATAATGCCGCATAGCGCCTGCCAGAACTTCTCCTTCGATGCGCCCAGCGTGATGTAGCCATCGGCGGTCTGAAACACGCGATAGGGCGCCGATCCGCGATGCAATTGCCCAAGCCGCGAAGGGCGCGTGCCATGGGCGAAAACATGCGCCGCTTCATAAACGCCAAGCGCCACACCTGCTTCGAACAGGGATTGATCAATGCGCTGGCCCTGCCCTGTCTTCTCACGCGCCTGCAAGGCGGCCATGACCGACAGCGCCGAGAACATTCCCGCCGTGACATCGGTAATCGCGATTGGCAGCCGGTACGGCTCGCCATCCGGCGGGCCATTGCCGGCCATGAGGCCCGACATGCCCTGCGCCATCATATCAAGGCCCCCATGATCTGCCCAAGGCCCCGTCTGGCCAAAACCTGAAATCGCGCACCAGATCAGGCGCGGATTGGCGGCACTCAGCGCCTCCCACCCCAAACCCAGCCTGGCCAAAGTGCCGGGGCGGAAATTTTCGACCAGCACATCGGCGCGGAGCGCCAATTGGCGGACAAGCTCAACATCCTCGGGCTGTTTCAAATCCGCGGTGATACTGCGCTTGTTGCGGTTCCAGACGGCGAAGGGCTGGCTGCGGCCATCCACGAAGGGCGGCATGCGGCGCGCATCATCCCCGCCATCGGGGCGTTCCACCTTGATGACATCGGCGCCCAGATCACCCAGCAGCATGGTGCAATAGGGGCCAGAGAGAAAATTCGTGAGATCCAAAACAATCAGCCCATCCAGCGCAGCGGTCACGATGTTTCATCCTTGCTTATCGGGCAAAAGCCTCGGCATGCGGCGAAACCCTGTCAAGCAGCGCAAAGGGGCTGGACCTGGGCCGCGCATCGGCACAGGGTATCTTCACATGACCAAAGCGCGGACCAACCGCGCAGAACAGGAGAGGAAGATGCGCCTTTTTGGCTGGATCATTGGCGCCGTCATGGCGCTCACTACACACCCAACCCTTGCCGCCTGGCCCGAGCGGCCCATCACCGCCATCGTCCCCTTTGCTGCCGGCGGCGGCACAGATGGCGTGGCGCGCATCATGGCCGATCACCTTGGGCGCAGCCTGGGCCAGGCGGTGGTGATCGAAAATCGCGGTGGTGCCAATGGCAATATCGGCGCGATCGCGGCGGCGCGCGCCAGGCCCGATGGCTACAGCTTCTTCTTCACCACCGGCACCACCCAAGCGATCAACCCGGCGCTTTATCGCAGCCTGCCCTATGATCCGGTGCGCGATTTCGCCCCGGTTGGGCGCATTGGCATCTTCCCGCTCATGCTTGCGGTACATCCGTCCGTGAAAGCGCAGAATATCGCGGAGCTGATCAGCCTGCTGCGCGCGGAACCGGGCAAGTTCACCTTCGGTCATTGGTCGGCGGTCTATCTCGCCGCCGGCAAAAATTTTGTGCGCCAGATCGGGGCCGAGGTGCTGGACGTGCCCTATCGTTCCTCCGCCAATACCATGACCGATTTGGTGGCGGGGCGGATTTCCTTCGCCATTGTGGACCTCACCATCGGCATTCCGCTGGCGCGCGGCAATGAGTTGCGACCCTTGGCAGTGACGGGCGCGCAGCGTAGCGCCCTGCTGCCAAACCTGCCGACGCTTCAGGAAGCCGGGCTGGCCGGGTTTGATGTCGCTGCCTGGATGGGGGTTTACGCCCCCGCCAATACCCCGGCCGAGGCTGTTCGCGGCATGGAAGCCGCCCTTGCGCGGGCATTGAGTGACCGCGCGGTGGTGGAACGCCTCTCCACCCTTGGTTTTGAGCCCATGCCTGGGGATGCGGCGGAATTGGCCCGCTTCAACGCGACCGAGATCACCCGCTGGCAGGCGTTGATCACAGCCGCCGAGATCAAGGTGGAGTAGCTTGTGTTTGGTCGCATTTTCCGAGTCGCCAAGCGGGGCGCTTGGCTTGAAAATGCTCCGGGTCCTTGACCGCGCTTCGCTTGGGGGTTTCAACAGCCCATGGCCGAATCTTCCTCCCTTCCCCCCGCACTTGCCAGTCTGCTTGGCCCCACAGGTCTGCTGACTGAACCGTCTGATCTGGCCCCCGCGCTGGCCGATTGGCGGAGCCTGTATCAGGGCCGGGCTTTGGCGCTGCTTCGCCCCGCCAATACCGCCGAATTGGCCGAAGCGGTCAGGCTGTGCAGCGCCACTGGCATCGCCATTGTGCCGCAGGGGGGCAATACCTCCATGGTCGGTGGCGCCACGCCAGATGCTTCCGGGCGCAACGTGATTGTCTCGCTGGCCCGCATGAACCGCATCCGCGATCTTGACCCGGTGGATATGACCATGACGGCTGAGGCCGGCGTGGTGGTGAAAACCGCGCAGGAAGCCGCTGCCGCCGCGGGCTGCCTTTTCCCTCTCAGCTTCGGTGGTGAGGGCACGGCCATGATCGGCGGTGTGCTGTCCACCAATGCTGGCGGTAACAACACCGTGCGCTACGGCAATGCGCGGGAATTGATGCTGGGGCTTGAAGTGGTGCTGCCCGATGGCAGCATCTGGCATGGCCTGAGGCGCTTGCGCAAAGACAATACCGGCTATGCGCTGCGCCATGTTTTTGTCGGCGCCGAAGGCACGCTTGGCATCATCACCGCCGCCGTCTTGAAGCTTTTCGCCCGCCCCCGCGCCAATGAGGTGATTTTCGCCGCCGTGCGTGATGCCGAAGCAGCGCTGGGCCTGTTTCGCCGCTTTCGCGACAATGACGAAAGCGCGATCCGCGCCTTTGAATATATGTCGGGCGATGGGGTTGATCTTACCGTGCAGCTCATCCCCGGCGTGACCCTGCCGCTTGCTGAACGCGCCCAGCATTACGCGCTGATTGATTTGGCCTCCACCAGGCCAGATGCGGATTTGCGCGGGCTCGCGGAACAAGTCCTGGCACCGGCGATGGAATCAGGCGAAGTGCTGGATGCCGTGCTGGCGGAAAGCGAAGCGCAGCGCGCAGCACTTTGGCGCATTCGCGAAGAACATACCGAAGCGCAGCGCAAGGCCGGTGCCTCGGTGAAGAATGATGTCTCCGTCCCCGTCTCCCGCGTGCCAGAATTGATCGAACGTGCCTCGGAAGCCTGCCGCAAGCTGATGCCGGGCATCCGCCCCATGCCCTTCGGCCATATGGGCGATGGCAATATCCATGTGAATCTGGTGCAGCCGGAAGGCGCTGACCCGGCGGCTTTCCTCGCGCGCAGCCATGACATCATGGATTGCGTGAATGAGGTGGTGCGGGATCTGGACGGGTCTTTCAGCGCGGAACACGGCATCGGCCAGCTCAAGACCGATATGATGGAAGAATGGCGCGGGGGCGCGGAGCTTGCGGTAATGCGCCAAATCAAGGCCGCGCTGGACCCCAAGGGCCTGATGAATCCGGGCAAGGTGCTGCCCTGAAGCCTTTGCCGCTTTCGGCATTGGCGCCAAGCGGTTAGGCTTACCAAGCCGATGACCCTGCTCGACCGCTATTTGTTCCGTCAGCTTGCGCTGGCCCTGCTTGCCGTAACGGTGGGACTGGCGGCGCTTGTCTGGCTGACGCAATCCTTGCGCTTCATCGAATTGGTGCTGGATCGCGGGCTGTCGCTCGCGGTGTTTTTCGAATTGACCAGCTTGCTTTTGCCATCCTTCTTCTCGGTCATCCTGCCGATCACGACCTTCATCGTGATGCTGTTCGTGCATTTGCGCCTGGCCGGGGACCGTGAATTGGTGGTGATGCGCGCAGCCGGGCTTTCCAATTGGCAAATTGCGCGCCCCGCCTTGGCGCTTGGGCTGCTGGTCGTGGCCGTGATGGCCTTCTTGAATTTCTGGCTGGTGCCGCTCAGCCACACCGCCTTTCGGCAATGGCAGTTTGAAATCCGCAATCAATTGGTGGGCGTGCTATTGCAGGAAGGCGTTTTCTCCACCGTCGGCAATGATCTGACCGTCTATGCCCGCAAGCGCGAAGCCGATGGCACGCTGCGCGGCATTCTGGTGCATGACCAGCGTGAGGCCGGCGGCGCGGTAACCATCCTGGCGCAATCCGGGCGCATCGGTCAGGGGACGGATGGGCCGCGCGTGACGCTTTATGATGGTGTGCGTCAGCAAGTGGAAAAAGGCGCATCAGGCGCGCCGCCGCGCCTGACCGTGCTGAGCTTTTCCGAAAACAGCGTTGATCTGGCTCGCGTCGCGCGTAACGATGAAACGCGCAGCCGCGACAGCCGGGAACGCTCCATCTCTGAATTACTGTACCCCGATCCGTCGGAGGAACTGCGCCCGCGCGATGTCAGGCGCTTTCGCTCCGAAGCGCATCAGCGCATGGCAAGCCCGCTGACCGCGCTTTCCTTCGCATTGGTCGGGCTGGCGGTGGCGCTGACGGGGCAATTCCGCCGCCATGGCGGGGGTGTAGGCGTGGTACTTGGCATCGGCATCATGGTGGCACTGCTGGCGCTTGGTCTCACCCTCGGCAATGCTGCAGCCCGGCGCGATGGGCTGATCTGGTTGATCTGGCTGCATGCGATCCTGCCCGGCGTGATTTCCGCCTGGTGGCTGGGCGGCGCCCCCGGCCTGCCGCGCAGGGCCCCGCCGCGTGAGGCACTGCCATGACGCTGCCCATCACGCTGATGACCTATGTGGCGCGGCGCTTTGCCGCCATGGCGCTGCTGATGTTGCTGGCGCTGTCGGCGCTGGTCGCTTTGTTTGACCTGATCGAATTGCTGCGCCGCGCCGCAACGCGGCCTGAGGCGAATTTCGCCCTGGTGGCGCAGATCGCGGCACTCCGCGTGCCCTATGTGGCCATGCAGATCCTGCCCTTTGCGGTGCTGCTTGGTGGCATCATCGCCTTCTGGCGGCTGACGCGGTTTTCTGAATTGGTGGTGGCGCGCGCAGCCGGGATTTCGGCTTGGGGTTTTCTGGCCGGCCCCGTGCTGGTTGCGTTGCTGCTCGGGCTTGGGCCAGCACGGCACTTTCGCCGCTATCTTCCGCCATGCTGGCGCGTGCCGAGCGGCTTGATCAGCTTTACCTTCGCAATGTGGGCGGCATCACGGCACTGGCTGGCGGCAGGCTGTGGCTGCGCCAAGCCGATGAGGGGCTGCAACCCCAGGGTGTTGCCATTATTTCCGGCCGGCCCATGGCCACGCGGGAATTACGCCCCGGCGAGGCGCTGCGCCTTGCCGAGGTGACGATCTGGCGGCTTTCTGCTGATGATCGGCCCTTGGCGCGGATCGAAGCGGCGTCGGCCCTGCTGCAGCCCGGCCGCTGGCGCTTCGAAGGCGCCGTGGTGTTCGGGGCAGAACGGGTGGCCGGCGCGCCACAAAGCCTTGATTTTCCAACCGAGTTAACGCCGGAGCGCATTGAAAATTCCTTCGCCACCCCGGATACGCTCAGCCTTTGGGCGCTGCCGGAATTCATCAAAATCCTGGAAGATGCGGGGTTTTCCGCCATCCGCCACCGGCTGCATTTCCAATCCCTGCTGGCGCTGCCCCTGCTCGCCATTGCCATGGCACTGCTCGCTGCGGGATTTTCCATGCGCTCTGCCCGGCGTGGCGGTGTGGCGCGCATGATCGCGGGGGGGATCAGCGCCGGCTTTGCGCTTTTCGTACTGGACAAGATCACTGGCGAATTCGGTGAAGCCGGGACACTGCCCGTGGTATTGGCTGCTTGGGCGCCGGCTGGCGCTGGTTTCCTGCTTGCAGCGGCGCTACTGCTGCATCTTGAGGATGGTTAGGATGTTGCGCCGGGCAATTCAGTATCTGCCGATCGTCGTGCTGGCGCTTTCGCCAGCATTAGCGCTGGCGCAGGCGCCCCTTCAGCCAATGATTTCGGCGCCCACTTCCATATCGCCAATCTTGCCTACGGAAGCCCCTGCGCCTGCGCCTGCGCCAACCGCAGTTCAACCCGCATCGCAAAATGCGCCTGTCACCTTCACCGCCGATGAAGTGCAATATGACCAAAATGCCGCCTTGGTCATGGCGCGCGGAAGGGTGGAAGCCTTCCAAGGTGGCCGCATCCTGCGCGCTGATGAGCTGACCTATAATCGCAATACCGGCGTTGCCACAGCGCGCGGTAATGTGCAGCTTATTGAGGCCGATGGCCAAGTAATGTTCGCGGAAAGCGCTGAGCTATCCAATCAGATGCGCGATGGCGTGCTGGAAGGGCTGCGCGGTTATCTGCTGCAAAATGGCCGGATCGCCGCTGCTGGCGCACGGCGAACCGATGGCTCGATTTTCGATCTTTCCCGCGTTGTCTATTCGGTCTGTGACCCCTGCAAGGATGACCCGCTCGCACCGCCCCTTTGGCAATTGCGCGCGCGCACGGCAACCCTGGATCGAAACGAACAGCAAGTGCGCTATCGTGGCGCCTCCCTGGATATGGCGGGTGTCCCGGTGATATGGATGCCCTATTTCCAGCATCCTGATGGGTCTGCTTCTAGGCAATCCGGCTTCCTAAGCCCCAGCTTCGGCGTCACCAAATATCTCGGTGGTTTCACTGAAACGCCCTATTACTGGGCGATTGATGAAAGTCAGGAATTGGTCCTGCGCCCCACCATCGCCACGAGCGTGGCGCCCAATCTGGGTGTGGATTACCGCCGCCGCTTCAATAGTGGCGAGATGGAGGTTCTAAGTTCCATCGGCTATCTTAATGGCAAGGACGGCACAGAAGAAGGCTTCGCTGGGCATATCTTCGCCAAAGGCCGCTTTTCGTTGGATGAGACTTGGCGCGCTGGCTTTGACGCAAACCGCGCGAGTTCAGAACAATATCTGCGCATCTACCGCTATGGCTCGCCGCGCGTTCTGCCGACAACGGTCTTCACTGAAGGCTTTTGGGGGCCTGAAGGCTTCGCGCGCGTCGATGCCCGTGCCTATCAGGGCTTACGCTCGACGGATGATATCAGCGAAATTCCACTGGTGCTGCCCAATATCTATGCCGATTGGGAATCGCCCGAAGATTCACTCGGCGGGCGCTTTACCGTGGATACCTCAAATTTCGCCATATTTCGCAACAGCGGCACCAGCACAAGGCGGGCATCGTCGCGCATCGGCTATGCGCTACCGCGCATGGATGATCTGGGTGGTATCTGGACATTGCGGGTGCGGAGCGATTTGTCTGCCTATGATTTCGACGATATCAACCTTGCTCCCAATTACGCGACAGGAAGTCCCGATGGCCAAAGCATCTCGGCCAATATTCGCACCGGCCTCGATTGGCGCATGCCCTTCCTGCGCGATGGCGGCGATTGGGGCAGCCAGGTGGTGGAACCGCGCATCCAATTGGTGACCGGCCCCTTGACCGGCAGCCAGTATCGTATCCCGAATGAAGACAGCATTGTCTTTGACTTCACAGACGCCAATCTGTTTTCGCTCAATCGCTTCACCGGTCGAGATCGGCAGGAAGGTGGCACGCGCGCGGATATGGCGCTGCGCAGCGCCTGGTTCCTGCCGGAGAATCGGCAGCTTGAAGCCCTCGTTGGACGGTCCTTCCGCGTTCAGGAAGATGGCGGCCCCTTCTATCCCAATAGCGGCCTTGTAAATCGCGCCTCAGACTGGGTCAGCCGGCTCACCTTCCGCCCAACCTCCTGGATGGACCTTACCGGGCGCGCCCGACGTGACGGCGAAAGCTTCGCCTCCCGCGCCTATGATATCAGCACGACCGTTCGGCCTTTGAGCGATACCTCCTTCACCCTTGGCTACCTGCAAGCCCCGCCCATGCCCTATCTTAATCCCTTCGCGCAGCGTGAGGAAATCTACCTTGGTGCCTCTCAACGCATCGGGATGTGGCGCTTCACCGCCTTTGGGCGGCAGAATATCGAGCTTAATCGCCCTGTGGCCGCGGCGCTTTCGGCGCTGTATGAGGATGAGTGCTTTATTTTTGAAACGCGCTTCGTCAAAAACTATGCGGAAGACCAGACGACCAATAATCTTTACCCAGGGGCCACCATGCTGCTGTTCCGCTTTGGCTTCAAAACCATCGGTGATTTCGGATTGAGGGCTTTATGAGCTATTGGGCCAACCTGCCCACAATGGGCGACAAGCTGCAGGAGGCGTTGATGCGCGCCGTGATGTTGTCGCGAAAGCCATATCTTATGCTGATGCTGCTGGCGGCTTTGCTGATGCCAGCCGCCCCAATGCCCGCCGCCAAGGCGCAATCCGCAGGCGGCAACGTGAACGGCATTGTCGCCGTGGTGAATGGCGATGTCGTCACACGAAGCGAGATCGAAAGCCGCCGGCGTTTGCTGGCGCTCTCCGCTGGTGTCGCGGGCGATGCCGGCGCGCAGGGAGGTGATCAGATCCTTCGATTGCTCATTGATGAGCGGCTGCGCATCCAGGAACTCAGCCGCCGACGCATTCTGGTTACAGATCAGGATATCGCAAGCTCCGTCGCCAATATCGAAAGCCGCAATGGCCTGCCCCAGGGCGGCGTCGTGCAGAATCTACGCCGCTCAGGGATCGAGCCGCGCGTGCTTTATGATCAGATCCGCGCGCAAATTGGTTGGGCGCGGCTATTGCGCGGCATGCTTGGCGAACAGGCCACCATTTCAGACACTGAGGTGAATGAATTCCTGAACGCCCAGCGTGCCCGCCATGGCGAACCGGAATTCCTGATCTCCGAAATCTTCATCCCGGTGGAAAATCCAGGCCAGGAAGCGCAGGTGCGTCGCTTCGTGACTGATGTCATTCAGCGCCTGCGCCAGGGTGTGCCCTTTGCCATGGCGGCCGCGCAATTCAGCCAATCACAGACCGCAATCCAAGGTGGCGCGATGGATTGGATGACAGCGGATCGCTTTGATACGGAAGTCGCCAAGATCCTGCGCCAAATGCCCGAAGGGGCCATCAGCAATCCCATCCGCGTCCCTGGCGGCTTTGAAATTGTGATGCTGCGGGACAAACGCATCTCAGGCCGCGAAATGGCAACCATCCTGACAATGCGTCAGGTATTCTTGCCCTTTGAAGGGCAGGTAAATCCGCAAGCCCCGACAGCGCAGCAATTGGCGCAATTGCAGCGTGCTCAGACGCTTTCCGATCAGGCCCGCAGCTGTGAGGCGATGGATGCCGCCGCACGCGGCAGCCCGCGCCCCGCCGACCCCGGCCCGGTACGGCTGGACAATATCAACCCGCCCGAATTGCGCGATCTGCTGGGCAGTCTGCCCATCGGGCGTGCGTCGCAGCCGATCATTTCCATGGATGGGTCCATGATTTTCATGATTTGCGCGCGCGAGACCCGCAATCTGGCGGAAGCCAATCCGCAGCAGGCGCGCGACATCCTGCTGCGCGATCGGATTGAATTGCTGTCCCGCCAATTGCAGCGCGATTTGCGCCGCCGCGCGCAAATTGAAATTCGTACGAATAGCGCTGCGCGTCCGGGCTGAAGGCGTGACCAAACCTGAACTACCAAGCCTCAGCGATACTATCGCGCGGCATGGGCTTAATGCGCGCAAGGCGCTCGGCCAGCATTTCCTGCTTGATCCGGCCATATGTGCGCGCATCGCGGCATTGGCCGGCGATCTTGCGGGCCGGCATGTGCTGGAAGTGGGGCCAGGGCCGGGTGGGCTGACGCGCGCTTTGCTGGAAACCGCTGCCGCATCAGTGCTGGCAGTGGAATTGGATGCGCGCGCCGTGATTGCCTTGCAGGAATTGGTCGCCGCCTATCCCGCGCGGCTAGGCGTGCTGGAAGCCGATGCGCTTGGTGTGGACCCGGCCACAGCCCTGCCCGCGCCAAGGCGCATCATCGCCAACCTGCCGTATAATGTCGCGAGTCCCTTGCTGGTGCGCTGGCTGCGCGGCGCCGCGGCGCTGGAAGGCATGACGCTGATGTTCCAGCTTGAAGTGGCGGAACGCATCACGGCGGCCCCCGCCACATCCGCTTATGGGCGGCTGGCCGTACTCGCCCAATGGCGCTGCCGCTGCGATTTGCTGCTGCGCCTGCCACCCGGCGCCTTCAGCCCACCGCCCAAGGTCTGGTCTGCCGTTGTAGGCTTCACGCCACATGCGGAAGACCCGCCACCAGCGCTATTCGCCACTATGGAAAAACTCACCGCCGCCGCTTTCGGGCAAAGGCGCAAAATGCTGCGTGGCGCGTTGAAGACACTTGGCAATGCTGAAGCGTTGTTGGACGAGGCCGGCATTGCCGGGGATCGGCGCGGGGAAACCCTGACCGTCGCGGAATTCGACAGGCTGGCGCGCGGCTTGGCCAGCCGGGGTTAAACCCAGCGCCGCACGCGGGTGCGATAAGCCTCATAAGCCGCGCCGAAACGGGTGCTGAGGTAGGCTTCCTCCTTCGTCACCACCAGCCGATCCAGCGCCAAATGGCAGGTGATCAGCGCAAGCCAGCCCCATAAATCGCCCCAGCGCAGCGCAAAGCCCAGCACCACCACCAGAAAGCCGAGGTAGATCGGGTTGCGGCTGAAGCGAAACGGCCCCGCCGTGACCAGGGCGGCATCGGGCTTGTCCGGCCTTGGGTCATTGCCCGCCTGCACCAGCGTCAGCAGTGACCAACCGATCAGGCCAATCCCCAGAAACAGCACCAGCACGCCGTAATTCGGCAAGGGCGGGCCGAGCAGGACCGGAAAGAAAAGATGCGCGAACCAGGCCACCGCCAGCACACCCCCCACCAATACGGGCGGCGGCAGGCGGACACCGGGGCCGTGATCGGGCGTGGTCATGCTTTTTCCTCCGGCAGCTTCATCCAGGGGGGCGGTTGCGGCGTGAGGCGCGCCCCGCCTGCCGATAGCGCCCCCTTGTCCAGCCATTCCAGCCGCAGCAGGGCAAGCCCTTGCGCGCCCTGGCTGGAGCGCATCTCCCCCGCCTCAGCCCCCTCAGGCGTCAGGATGGCCGTCCCACGTTCAGGTGCCGGGCCTTCAATCGCCACCAGCACCAGGCGGCGCTTGAGCAAGCCGCGATAGCGCGTCCGCGCCGTGAGTTCCTGGCCCATATAGCAGCCCTTGGTCCAGGAAATGCCGTTGAGCTCATCAAAGCCGCCTTCCAGCAGCACGGATTTCTCGGCCTCCATATCCTTGGACCCATCGGGCAGGCCAAGGGCAAGGCGATGCGCGTCGTAATCCGCCGCATTGGCCGAAACCGGGATAGGCGCGGGCGCCAGCACCCGCCAGCCCGCTTCCGGCAGGCGCGGATCGCGTGCTGCCAGCCCTTCAGGGGGCGCCCCTTCCCCCCAAGCGGCATGCACCCGCCAATCCGCCGAGGCATCACGCAACGCCACCTTGGCGCGTAGCCTGAAGCGCGAAAGTCGCTGGATCAGCATGGCAAGCTGCGCCGCTTCCACATCCAGCAGCAGCGCATCGGGCGTGGCAATCACAAAGAAATCCGCGAGCCACTTGCCCTGCGGCGTCAGCAGCGCGGCCCAAAGCGCCTGATCGGCCCGCGCCTTGGTCACATCATTGGAAATCAACCCCTGCAGGAAGGCCACACGGTCCTCCCCCGAGATCTCCAAAACGGCACGGTCCGGTAGCAGCGCGATTTTCATGCCCTAAACCTGTGTCGGCAGGGGCGCCGCTGCAACCTCCCCCTCACGCGCCGGAAGTGGTAAGGCCGCCAAGTGCGCATTCTTTTCATCTCCTCCACCCGCATTGGCGATGCTGTGCTGTCCACGGGCCTGCTTGATCACCTGATGCGCGCGCATCCGGCGGCACGCTTCACCATTGTCTGCGGGCGGGTGGCGGAAGGCGTGTTTCGGCGGATGCCGCAGCTTGATCGGCTGATTGCCGTGGAAAAGCGGCGCTATTCGCTGCATTGGTTGGAAATCTGGGGTCAATTGGCGACAACGCGCTGGGATTTGGTGGTGGATTTGCGTGCCTCGGCCATTGCCTGGCTGCTGTGGACGCGGGACCGCCGGGTGATCCAGGGCGGGCGACGGCCCGGGCATCGGCTGACGCATCTGGCGGCACTTTTGGGCGTGAGCCCCCCGCCACTGCCCGTGATCTGGACCGCGCCAGAGGATAACGCCCGCGCCGCAGCGCTGCTGCCGGAAGGCCGGCCCTGGCTGGTGCTGGGCCCCACCGCGAATTGGCACCGAAAGGTCTGGCCGGCGGAACGTTTTGCCGAACTCGCCCTCAGCCTCACCGCACCTGATGGCGCCCTTCCCGGCGCCGGGATTGCCATTCTGGGCGGGCCGGGGGATCAGGAACGCAGCATGGCGACCCCCGTTCTGACCGCCTTGCCCCAGGCGCTTGACCTGGTGGGCAAGCTCGACCTGCCCGAAGTGGCAGCGGTACTCGCGCGCGCCGCGATTTTCATCGGCAATGATTCGGGCCTGATGCATCTGGCCGCTGCCGCCGGCGCGCCCACACTCGGCCTGTTTGGCCCGACCCCTTCGGATGAATATGGCCCGGCTGGCCCCAAGGCGCGCGCTGTGTTGGCCGATGGCCCGCCCGGCCAGGGGGCGATGGAAGATCTGCCCGTGGCGCGGGTTTTGGAGGCCGCCAAGACTCTGCTTGGCCAGGCTGCACGGGTGCCAGCGTGACCCCAAAACTTTCCATCCTGATCGTGGCGCGCAACGAAGAAGCGCGCCTGCCCGATTGCCTGGCCTCGGCCTCCTTCGCCGATGAGATTGTGGTGGTGCTGGACCGCACGACGGATGGAAGTGCCGCACTTGCCCGCGTTGCGGGTGCCCTTGTGCTGGAAGGCGCTTGGGAATTGGAAGGCGATCGGCGCAATGCCGGCATCGCCGCCTGCGCCGGCGATTGGATTCTGGAATTGGATGCGGATGAACGCGTGGATGGCGCGCTTGCCGCAGAAATCCGCCGCGTCATCGCGACCAGCACATTCGCCTGGCATCAGGTGCCCGTTGATAATTACGTGGGCGGGAGGCTGCTACGCCATGGTTGGGCGGGGAGTTTCGGCACCACATCGGTTCCCCGCCTGTTTCAGCGCGGCGCGAAACGCTGGCGCGCGCAGCGCGTGCATCCGGGGCTGGATTGGGTGGGCAAACAAGGCCCGCCAATCAAAACCGGCGCGCTGGTGCATCTGGTGGATCGCGATATTTCGGACATGCTGCGCCGGCTGGATAAATACTCATCCGCCAAGGCCGCGGATCTGATTGCGTCTGGCGATATCGGCACGCTACGCGCCAATATGCGCCGGTTCGTGAGCCGCGCCTTCAAATCCTATGTCTCCCGCAAGGGCTATCGCGAAGGTGCTTGGGGTGTGCTGTTGGCATTTTGTACCGGTGCCTTTCCGCTGCTGTCTTATCTGAAAGCGCGGCTGGAGCCGGAACGCCATGGTGGGCAGAAGCCATGAGGATTGCGCAAATCATGGCTGGTGCGCCGATTGGCGGGGCAGAGGCTTTTTTTGAACGCGCAACTATCGCGTTGCATCACGCGGGTGATCCAGTGCTGCCCATCATCCGGCGCGATGCGGAACGCGCCGCCAGGCTGCGCAAGGCGGGCTTGCAGCCGGTGGAATTGGCCTTTGGCGGCGCGCTGGATTTGTTCACCAAGCCGCGCGTGCGGCGCGCCTTGCAGGATTTCAAGCCTGATGTCGTGATGGCCTGGATGCAGCGCGCCGCGCGCTTCACGCCGCAAGGCCCTTGGGTTTTGGTTGGGCGTTTCGGTGGCTATTACGACCTGAAGTATTTCCGCCATTGCGATCATCTGGTGGCGAATACGCATGATCTGGTGCGCGCCATCACTACCGAGCATTGGCCACCAGCGCGTGTGCGTTATTTGCCCAATTTCGTTGAAGATTTCGCCAGCGCCGCACCAGCCGATCTGCCCGCCGCCAGCAGCACGCCTCGGCTTTTGGCCATGGGGCGGCTCCATCCCAATAAGGGATTTGATGTGCTGCTGCGCGCCATCGCGCTGCTGCCGCGCGGGCATCTCTACCTTGCCGGCGCGGGGCCGGAGGAAGCGGCCTTACGCGCCTTGGCGGCAGAACTTGGCATTACGGGTCGCGTGAGTTTTCTCGGCTGGCGGCGCGATATTGGGGCACTTTTGGCGGCTGCGGATATGTTCATTTGTTCGTCACGCCATGAACCTCTCGGCAACATCGTGCTGGAAGCCTGGTCTGCAGCAAAGCCCGTGATTGCCGCCGCCGCGCAAGGCCCGACAGAATTGATCAGCGATGGCGCCGATGGTCTGTTGGTGCCAAAGGAAGACGCGCCCGCGCTTGCCGCCGCCATCACGGGCCTGGCTGAAAACCCCGCCCGCGCCGCAGCACTTGGCGTGGCTGGGCGCGCGCATTTCGCCGCTGCCTTCGCCGAGGCGCCAGTGATCGCGCGCTGGCGGCGCTTGCTTGCTGAACTCAAGCCGGCAGGGAGGATGTGACGCCATGTGCGGCATAGCAGGGCTTGCGCTCCGCGCCGGCGCTTCACCCTCCGCCACAGTACTGGAGGCGCTCACGCGCGCACTGGCGCATCGCGGGCCGGATGGCGCGGGGCATCATGTGTCCGGCAATGTCGCACTCGCCCATACCCGCCTTGCGATCATTGATCTTGCCACCGGCGATCAACCGCTTTTCGCCGGCGCTGCCGCCCTGGTCGCGAATGGCGAGGTCTATAATTACCGCGAATTGCGGAACGATCACGCGCTGCCCGCCGCCACGGCTTCGGATTGCGAACCGCCCTTGCATTTGTATCGCCGCGACGGGGCGGGCTTCGCCGCCCTTCTGCGCGGCATGTATGGCATTGCGATTCATGATCGTGCTGCGCGGCAGGTGCTGCTGGCGCGCGACCCCTTCGGCATCAAGCCGCTCTATATCGCCGAAATCCCTGATGGCATCGCCTTTGCCTCCGAACCGCAGGCGCTGATCGCGGCCGGGTTGGTCACGCCCCAACTTCATCGCCCCGCTTTGCATGAATTGCTGCAAGTGCAATTCACCAGCGGGCCAGAGACGATCTTCCAAGGCATAAGTCGCGTCCTGCCCGGGGAGACCATCACCATCGCCGATGGCCGCATCATTGCGCGCGAAAGGCGCGCTGCCTTGCCAGCGGAAGGTCCTGAAATCATCTCGGAAGAAGCAGCGCTTGCCCGGTTGGATGCAGCGCTGATCGAAAGCGTTGACCTGCATCAGCGAAGCGATGTGCCTTACGGCATGTTCCTATCGGGCGGCACGGATTCTGCCGCAGTATTGGCCGCCATGGCGCGCATCAATACCGCGCCGGTGCTGGCCTTCACCGCAGGCTTTGATGTGGCAGGTGCTGCCGATGAACGCGAAGCCGCCGCCACTGCAGCGCGTGCCGCCGGCGCACGGCATGTGCGCGTGGACATCAACCGCGATATGGTCTGGCGGCATTTGCCGGAAATCGTTGCCTGCATGGATGATCCGGCTGCTGATTACGCCATCATTCCCACCTGGTTCCTAGCCCGCGCCGCGCGGCAGGAAGTGAAGGTGGTGCTTTCTGGCGAAGGTGGCGATGAGCTTTTCGGCGGCTATGGCCGCTACCGCGCCGCGATGCGCCCATGGTGGCTGGGTGGCAAAACCATGCGCGGCCATGGCACTTTTGATCGGCTGGATGTGCTGCGCGAATCCCTCACCGGCTGGCGCGATGGCATTGCCGCCGCCGAAGCCGCAGCCGCGCTGCCCGGGCGGTCCCGTCTGCAAATCGCGCAAGCGACCGATTGCGCCGATTGGTTGGCGCATGATTTGCTGATTAAGCTCGATCGCTGCCTGATGGCGCATGGGGTTGAAGGCCGCACGCCCTTCCTTGATCCCGGCATGGCCGCTGCCGCGTTTCGCCTGCCTGACAAGCTCAAGATTCGTGATGGGCGCGGGAAATATCTGCTCCGCCAATGGCTCGCGAAGAACTTTCCAGCCAGCGAGCCCTTCCGCGCCAAGCAGGGTTTTACCGTGCCGGTGGGCGCTTGGATCGCCGATGTGGCGGATAAGCTGGCGCCGCTGGTGGCAGCCCAGCCAGGTGTGGCTGAAATTGCCAAACCGGATCGCATCCTGTCGCTGTTTCGCGCAGCGGGCGGCAAGCGCGAAGGCTTCGCCGCCTGGCATTTACTGTTCTATGCGCTATGGCATCGGCGCCATATCCAAGGCGCCGCGCCCGCGGGCGATGTTTTCGAAACCCTTTCTCAGAAGTGACGACAGGAAAACCCATGGCGAAACGCGGCACGGCGCAGCAGGCTCTTCGCATCGCGACCTGGAACATCAATAGCGTGCGGCTGCGCTTGCCCCTATTGCAAAAGCTGGTGGCTGATCTGGCACCTGATGTGATCTGCCTACAGGAAACCAAATGCCCGGATGAGGCGTTTCCCCATGAAGGCATCGCCGCACTTGGCTTCACGCATCGCCTGGTGCGCGGCATGAAGGGCTATAATGGCGTCGCGGTGCTTTCCCGCCTGCCCATCAGCTTGCGTGAAGATGATCCTGATTGGTGTGCCAAGGGTGATTGCCGGCATTTGGGTGTGATGCTGGATGCGCCAGGCGGCCCCATTGAAGTGCATAATTTCTACGTGCCTGCCGGCGGCGATGTTCCGGACCGCGCCGCCAATCCGAAATTCGGCCATAAGC
The DNA here is from genome assembly GCA_903927465.1 of uncultured Rhodospirillales bacterium. Taxonomy (GTDB): domain Bacteria; phylum Pseudomonadota; class Alphaproteobacteria; order Acetobacterales; family Acetobacteraceae; genus Neoroseomonas. Next base: position 85,891 of record CAIYMY010000029.1, read on the forward strand.
TTGATTTTGTCGCCGAAGCCACACGCTGGTTTGCGGGCCGAGGTGCACGCCGCGCCGTACTGGTGGGGGATTTGAACATCGCGCCGCTTGAACATGATGTCTGGTCCCATAAGCAATTATTGGATGTGGTGTCGCACACACCGATCGAGGTGGCAGGGCTTTTGGGCTGGCAGAAGGCAGCCGGCTGGCATGACGCGCTGCGCCATTTCGTGCCGGAAGATCAGAAGCTCTACACTTGGTGGTCCTATCGTGCGCGAGATTGGCGCGCGGCGGATCGCGGGCGGCGGTTGGATCATGTCTGGGTCAGTGACGATCTGGCGGGCGGGCTCAAGCGCCATCTGGTGCTGAAGGATGCGCGGGATTGGCCGCAGGCGTCTGACCATGTGCCGGTGCTGGTAGAGCTTCAGCCATGAAGCGCCGCTTTTTTCTTTTGGCCCTGCTACCTGCCGCCTGCGCGCAGCCAAATCAGACCCAACCCGTGGTGGCCACACCCTTGGATGAGGAACCGGAACCGGTCTTCGCCCCTGGCCCGATTTCCTGGGAAAGCCTGAACCAGGACCAGAAGCGCCGCGCGCGGGATGTCATGACACGGCTTGGCTATGACACCTCCAGCGAGGGGGCGGTCATCCGCCAATGGGACGCGCTGCCGCCGGCCAAGCAGCGCTTCGCGATTCGCCGCCCACCACCACCCCCGCCTGCCCCGCCCCCCCGGACAAGTACCACGGCCTCACGCCCCGCGGCTCGTCCTGCCACGCGCCCGCCGCCGCCCCCGCCGCGGCCGCCCGCTCCGCCACGCTGACCGGTGCAGGGGCACAGTAGCTTGAGGCTTGTGACACAGCAGGAAAATGGCCTTTTGCTGCGCCGCACATGCTTGACACTGGGGTATCCCCCCCGTAAAGCCCGCTTCGCCTTCTGGCGGAGACCGCCTGGGGAGCAAAGGTGAATACGCAACCGGATTTTGATGCGCGCCTTAAGCAGGCCCGGGCCCAAAGTGGTCTGGAGAAAGATCCGAAAGGGTCTCAAGGCCTGCCTAAAGGACCATGGGGAATCGGGTTCCGCGCGGGGGTCGAGGTTGTCTCGGCACTTGTCGTCGGCATCGGCATCGGGTGGGCACTCGATCGCTGGCTTGGCACTTGGCCTTGGCTTTTCCTGGTGTTTTTCGTCTTGGGCAGCGCGGCCGGGGTTATGAATGTCTATCGGCTTTTCAACCCGCGTTCGCGTCCAAAAGTGAAGTGATGATGGATCGGGAGAGATAGGCTGTGGCTGCGGAAGGCAAAGCGATTGACGCTCTGAGCCAGTTTGAGCTCTCGCCCGTGCTTGGCATGGTCGGACAGGCCGTTGGCTTCAGCCAAGCAAATCTTTTCATGGTGATCGCCGTGCTGCTGACCATGGGCCTTTTGGTCTATGGGATGCGCCAGCGCGCCATTGTGCCGGGGCGGCTGCAATCCCTGGCCGAGACATCCTATGAATTCGTGCATGAATTGGTGACCGGCCAGGTGGGTGATGAAGGCAAGCGCTTCTTCCCCTTCGTCTTTGCGCTGTTCATGTTCGTGCTGTTCGGCAATTTGCTTGGCATGCTGCCCTATGCCTTCACCTTTACCAGCCATATCGCGGTGACCTTCGCGCTGGCGGTGATTGTGTTTGTGCTGATCACCGTGGTCGCCATCAGCATCCATGGCATGCATTTCTTCAGCTACTTCTTCCCGGAAGGCGCGCCCAAGATTCTGGCGCCGCTGATCATCCCGATTGAGGTAATTTCTTACTTCTCGCGGCCGGTCTCTCTTTCCGTGCGTCTTTTCGCGAACATGGTCGCCGGCCACGTCATGCTGAAGGTATTTGCGACCTTCGTCGTGCTGATGGGCAGCGCCGGCGCGGTTGGTATTTTCGGTGCCGTGGCGCCGCTTGCGGTGAATGTGGCCCTGGTTGGCTTCGAATTTCTCGTGGCTTTCCTCCAGGCCTATGTCTTCGCCATTCTCACCAGCATCTACCTGCATGATGCGGTGCATTTGCACTGATATCGTCGGGTCTCAACACTCCTGTTTGGAAAAGGAAGGAACTTCTTATGGACGTGCTCGCCGCTAAGGCCCTTGGGGCCGGCATCGCCGTTATCGCTCTTGCCGGCGTTGGCATCGGGATCGGCAACATCTTCGCTTCCATGGTCTCCTCGGTGGCCCGTAATCCGGGCGCCCGCGACGCCGTGTTCCCAATCGGGATCCTGGGCTTCGCGCTGACGGAAGCGGTCGCGCTGTTCGCGCTGCTCATCGCCTTCCTCATCCTCTTCACCTGAGGAAAGCGCGGCCCGGGTAACCGGGCCTTTTGGCGCTTGGGGCAGAGCCATTGGGGCTTAGCCCCACCGATGGAAGCATGAGGCGCAGTATGATAAGCCTTTGGATTAGAATTTCTGCGGGTGCAGCCATGCTCCTGCCCAGCTTTGCCTGGGCAGCGGGTGGTGGTGGTGGCATGCCACAGCTTGAATTCGGCAATCCCCTGGTGATTGCCCAGGTTGTGTGGATGCTGCTGATTTTCGCGGCCCTTTATTGGCTGGTGAAGAACAAGGGCTTACCGCTCGTGGAAAGCGTGCTGGAAGCACGGCGCGCACGCATTCAGGGTGACCTGGAAGCGGCACGTTCCGCCAAGGCGAATGCTGATGCGGCCATGGCTGCGCATCGTGACGCCACCGCCAAGGCGCGGGCTGAGGCGCAGGCTTCAATCGCAGGCGCTTTGCAAAATGCGCAGGCGGAAGCGGAAAAGCGCGCTGAAGTGCTGAATGCAAAATTGGCCGAACAAGTGACGGCAGCCGAAGCGCGGATTGATGTCGCGCGTGGTGCAGCCATGGGGGCGCTTCGCGATGTTGCGACCGATACGGCGGAAGCCCTGGTGCAGAAGCTGATCGGTGCTGCGGACCGTGGTGCTGTTGGCGCCGCGGTTGGCCGCGAAATGGCCGCACGCGGGAGGGCATGATGCACGGTTACGAACATTTCTGGCTGGACCCGAAATTCTGGGTCGCCGTTTCCTTTGTTCTTTTCTTTGTGCTGTTTGGCGGCAAGGTGTTCAGTGCGCTGATGGGTGCTTTGGACAAGCGCGCTGATGGCATTCGCGCCCAATTGGACGAAGCCGCGAAGCTCCGCGCCGAAGCCGAAGCGATGCTGAAGGCCGCCGAGGCTGAGCGTGCTTCGGCCCTGAAGGAAGCCCAGGAAATGCTCACGCGCGCCAAGGCGGAAGCCGAGCGTGTGGCCGCTGCCGCGCAAGCCGAAGCCCAAGCCTCTGCTGAGCGGCGGGAGCGTATGGCCATGGACCGCATCGCTGCCGCCGAGGCGGGTGCGGTGGCTGAAGTGCGTCAGGCCGCGGCCGATATCGCTATCGCCGCGACGCGGGGCCTTCTGGCTGAGACCATTGATACCGCGACAGATGCCGGGCTGATCGAAAAGAGCATCGGCGAATTGGGAAAGGCGTTGCGCGCCGCCTGAAGTTAACAGTATTTCCCGATCAAAGCCCCTTCTCCGTCAGGAAAGGGGCTTTTTTCTTGCGCGCTGATTCCGCTTTTTCATCCGGCGTAAAACCCTTAGACTGCGTCTATCGCGTCCTTATGGGAGAAAAAACTTCATGCTGCGCCGCCTGACCCTTGCCGCCGCTTTGCTGGCCGGTTCCGCCTTATCTGCCCAAGCCAATAATTTCCGCTGGGCCAATGATGGCGATGTGAATTCCATGGACCCCTATACGCGGCAGGAAACCTTCCTGCTCGCCTTCGGGTCCAATTTCTATGAACCGTTGGTCCGCCGCGACCATGAAGGCAAGGTGGAAGCCGCACTTGCCGAACGCTGGGAACAGCCGCAGCCGAATGTTTGGCGCTTTCATCTGCGCCGCAATGTGAAATTCTCGGATGGTACGCCCTTCACCGCCGATGATGTTGTCTTCAGCGTTGAACGTGCGCGCGCGCCTGGTTCCAATGTGCAAGGTGTGCTCGCTTCCGTGAAGGAAGTGCGCAAGATTGATGATCACACGGTGGATTTCGAAACCACCGTGCCCAATCCGATCCTGCTGCAGGAAATCACCAATTGGGGCATGTTCAGTCGCGCCTGGGCGGAAAAGAACAACGCCACGCGCCCCGCGGATTTGACAACGCGCGTGGAAAATTTTGCCACGCGCAATGCCATGGGCACCGGCCCCTTCATCCTGGTTTCGCGTGAACCAGACCGTCGCACAGTTGTCGCCCCCAATCCCAATTGGTGGGACAAGCCGGTGCATAATCTGACGCGCGCGGAACTTAATATCATTTCCAATGACGCAACACGCGTGGCCGCGCTGCTCTCGGGCGAGATGGATTTTGTCTATACCGTACCGCCGCAGGATGTGGACCGGATTTCCCGCTCACCTGGGGTGCGCATCATCCAGGGGCCGGAATTGCGTACCATCTATCTGGGGTTGGATCAGATGCGCCCGCAGCTTCTGAAATCCGATGTGCAGGGCAAGAATCCCTTCCAGGATGTGCGCGTGCGCCGCGCCATGCAATTGGCGATAGACACCTCGGCCATCCAGCGCAGCGTGATGCGCGGCCAATCCCGCCCGACCAATCTGATGTATGGCCCGGGCGTGAATGGCTTCCGTGAAGAAGATGACCAGCGCCCACGCGTTGATCTGAACGAAGCGCGCCGGCTGCTGACCGAAGCGGGTTACCCCAACGGCTTTGGCGTGACACTGGATTGCCCGAATGACCGCTATGTGAATGATGAGGCGATTTGCACCGCCGTTGTCGCCATGCTGGCGCGCATCAATATGCGCGTGACTCTGAACGCGCAGACTCGTGCGCGCTTCTTCGCCGAGGTGAATGCGCCTGGCTACAATACCAGCTTCTATCTGCTGGGTTGGACGCCTTCCACATCGGATGCGCATAATGCGCTGTTCAATTTGGCCGCCACGCGCGATGGCTCCCGCGGCATGTTTAACAATGGCGGCTATTCCAGCCCGCGCCTGGATGATTTGATCAGCCGCATTGCGGTGGAAACGAACCAAGCCACGCGCCAAGGGCTGATCACGGAAGCGGGCAAGGTCATTCAGAATGATGTCGGCTATATTCCGCTGCACCAGCAGCAGATTGTCTGGGCCGTGCGCCAAGGCTGGAATGTGGTGCAGACGGCGGATAACTACATTCAGCTGCGCTTCGTGCGTCAGGGGCAGTAGGGCCTGATGCGAGAAACGCCCGCCCGGTGGATGCCGGGCGGGTTCCTAGGAGCCATTTTTAGCGCGAAGTTGGTAATCTTTCACATAAATGGAAAGCTGACCTAGTCGGAGCACTGATACGACGTTCAACGATGCGCCAGCCAGCATTCTTTAACGCTAGCTCCCAATTCTTGACTGGTAGTCCTCGGGTGCCTAGTTCCCATTTATGTCCATGTGGATGGGGTTCAGGTACATAACGCCGCAACGCTTCCCGCCATTTGGCGAATAGAGTCCCGAAGGCGTGGTGCGGCGAGAACATAAACTCTCCATAGATCATCAGGCCGCTATACGGGACAGATACCAAAATATAGCGTGCACCAATTTCATGGAACCAGCGAAGCGCCTGTTCCGCTCGCTCGCGTTCAATATGTTCCAAGGTTTCGCAACAGATGATCAGATCAAAATTTTTCTCGATTTTTGGAAATTCGTTAATTAAATTACAAATGATGTGCTCGCAGTCGGGCAGGTCGAAGTCTTTTTCAATGAAGTCAAGCGTGGTCACCGAGTAGCCGATATTGGCGAGTAAAGACGTGACATAACCCCCCGCCGGACCTACTTCTAGAACATCTTGTATCGGCAGGTCTTTGATGAGGTGAATCTGAAGATTTTGATGGCGAATTCGTTTTGGGGTGTAGTATGAAAACCACCATTCCTTCTTGTCACGCGGATCGTTTGGTATGAGCGAAGAAACAGACATTCCTTTGAAATCTCCATCGAATCTGTAGCAGGCAGAACCCGGGCGTCGCCTTCCTAGGTAGGATTAACTTTTTCTGACTAGCACAAAGCGTGTAGCGAAAAAACATAAAACCTAAAAGCAAACTATGCTGTCCGACTACTATGTTTTGGATGGCTATGCTGAGACCAGTTCCAGTACCACTTTTCTAAAGGCATCAGTCGAAATATTTTGGCTATACACTGTAAAATAGTCCTCGGTCCCGCTTGGCTTGCCGGTATGTCCTCCTCTTTGCGTTTGGATGCAGTCCAAGGATGGCTAAGGCAAAGCCCCCAAACGCCGTTACACCAAGGCGCGCCAAGGCGAATCTTTTTGGCTATCGGCTAGGACGCATCACTAAAGGTAGCATCACTTGAATCGGTGAGATTAACCTTGCCCACCGCTTTACCCAGGCTGCACCCTCACCCCATTGATCCCCCCTGGAAAAGGGAGGATGCTCAGTCCGCGCTAGGGTCAAGAAAAGCGCTGGAGGAACCGTGACTGAAGCGGCAATAGATTGCGATCTGCATCCGGGCCTGCCGAGCATGGCAAGCCTGTTCCCCTATATGGATCACCATTGGCGCACCAGCCTGAAGGAACGCGGCGTCTCGCAGCTTGAAAGCGCTTCCTGGCCGCCCGCCGCCCCTTCCACCGTGCGCGCCGATTGGCGCGGGCCAAAGGGCGAAGCGCCCTGCTCGCTGGCCACACTACAAGCGCAAGTGTTGGATCGCTGGGGGGTTGGTACCGGCATCCTGAACTCGCTTTTCCCGGTGCAGCTTCCCTTCAGCCGAGACCTCTCGGCCGCCTTTGCGCGCGCGGTGAATGATTGGATCCGCGCCGAATGGCTGGATGGCGATAAGCGCCTGCGCGCTTCCATCCTGCTGCCCAATGCCATTGAGGAATCCGTGGCCGAGATCGAACGCCTGGCGCCAGACCGTCGCTTCGTGCAGGCCATGACGCTTTGCATGGGGGAAATCCCGCTTGGTCGGCGCGAATGGTGGCCGGTGTATGAGGCGCTGTCCCGTCATGACATGCCGCTTGCGATCCATGCCGGCAGCAATTGGCGCCACCCCGTCACCTCGGTCGGCTGGCCTTCCTATTATCTTGAGGAATACACGGCGAATTCGATGGGGTTTCAAGCATCGCTTGCTTCCCTGATCACCGAAGGCGTGTTTGTGAAATTCCCGAAGCTGAAGGTGGTGCTGTTGGAAAGCGGCGTGTCCTGGCTGCCGTCCTTCCTGTGGCGGTTGGTGAAATCATGGAAGGGCGTGCGTTTTGAAGTGCCCTGGCTGGATCGCCCGCCATCGGAATATGTGCGCGACCATGTGCGGCTTTCGATCCGCCCCTTGGATGTGCCGGAAGAAGCCGCGACCATGGCGCGGCTGATGGATCATTTGGGGTCGGATGAGCTGTTGTTGTGGTCTTCCGATTGGCCGCATGCGCATTTTGAAGGGGACGCGACCGTGCCCCAAGGGCTCGATCAGGCCTTGCTCAAGAAAATCATGGTGGATAATCCGCTGGCTACTTATGGTAGGTTGCGGGAAGGAGCATTGGCATGAACATCATCCGCCCCATCGCCGCCCCTGGTCGGCCCGCCGCCGCAACGCTCGGCCTGGTGGATTGCGATATCCATCCGCGCTGCGCGGATTTGGGCGAATATCGCCCTTTCATGACCGATGCCGCGTGGCACCGCCTGACGACCTACGGCATTCATGCGCGCCACGGTTTCCATAAGGGCTATCCCTTCCCAAAGGCGGCACCGCTCGCCAGCCGGCGCGATTCCTGGGGGCCGCAAGGCCAGCCACCCGCTTCCGATCTTGGCTTTGTGCAGAAGCAATTCCTGGATCATTACGGGCTGGATATTGGCGTGCTGAACCCCTTGCAGCCTTCCGGCCAGGGCGATGTGAATGATGATCTTTCAGTGGCCCTCGCCCATGCCGTGAATGAATGGCAATTGGCGCATTGGGTGGATCATGATGCACGGCTGCGCGCTTCCATCGTGGTGCCTTATGAGGATGCGGCGGCATCAGCCGCTGAAATCCGTAAGCGCGCCGGCGATGGCCGCTTCTGCCAGGTGCTGCTGATGAGCCGTACTTCGGAACCCTTAGGCCGCAAGCGCTATTGGCCGATTTATGAGGCCGCCGCGGAAGTGGGCCTGCCGATTGGCATCCATGCTTTTGGTTTTTCCGGCATTGCCATGACCAATGGCGGCTGGCCTTCCTTCTATGTAGAAGAAGTGCAGGAACACGCCACCAGTGCCCAAGCCCAGGTCGCATCCTTGGTGGTGGAGGGCGTGTTTGAACGCTTCCCCACGCTGAAGATTTTGATGATTGAATGCGGTTTTGGGTGGATGCCATCACTCGGCTGGCGGTTGGACAATAACTGGAAGCGCCTGCGTGATGAGGTGCCGCATCTGAAGCGCGCGCCAAGCGAATACATGCGCGACCATGTCTATGTTTCGACCCAGCCAATCGAAGAACCGGCGAAGGGTGAGCATTTGCTGGATGCGATGGAATGGATCGGCTGGGATCGCATTCTCTATGCCAGCGATTATCCGCATTGGGATTTTGACGATCCGCGCATTGCGATTCCGTCTTTCATTCCAGTGGAAAAGCGCGCCGCGATTTTCGGCGGCAATGCGCGCGGTTTTTATCGGCTATAATGGCGCGGCATGTAGTTGGGGCGGTGGATGAAATCCCGCCCGGCGGCCGGAAGCTGGTGGAAGCGGATGGCAAGAAGATTGTCGTGTTCAATCTGGGCGGCGAATTCTTCGCGCTGCTGGATCGTTGCCCCCATCAAGGGAGCGCACTTTCGGGCGGCATCCTGTGCGGCCTGACGCTGAGTAATGAACCGGGAAAATATCAATTCTCCCGCGCCGGAGAAATGCTGCGCTGCCCTTGGCATAACTGGGAATTCGATATCCGCACGGGGAAAAGCTGGTTCGATCCGCGCCGGACAAAGGTGCGCGCCTTTCCGGCGCATGTGGAACCGGGGGCAGCCTTGGTGGAGGGGCCGTATCAGGCGGAGACGTTTCCTGTGAAGGTTGAGGCTGATTATGTGGTGGTGGATGTTTGAGGGTTGAGCGTGATGATGCCCCGTTCAAGTCACCCCGAATAACTCGCGATCTCAATCAAGTTCCCGTCTGGATCGCGACAATAAACCGACATAATCGGCCCCAACGCGCCGGCCTTCGCCACCGGCCCCACTTCCACCGTCACGCCACAGGCGCGCAGATATTCCGCCACCTGATCCGATTTCATCGTCACCACAAAACACAGATCATCTGTCCCCGGCACGCCGCCCGCAGCCCCCGTGAACCATTCTTCCTGCGTCGCGCTTATCGGGCGCAGATTGATCTTCTGCCCCCCGAAGCGGAGCGATGTGCGCCGATGCGGGCCGAATTCCTCACGCTCCATCCCAAGCACGCGCTGATACCAGGAAGCGGAAATTTCCACATCGCGGCAGGTAATGACCAGATGATCCAGGCGGTCCACGGCGAAACGCATGGTGCTTAGCCTTTCTTCGGCAGACGTGCCGTCACTTCGATTTCAATGCGCATGATATCGGTTTGCAGCCCGGCATGGATCAAGGTTGAAGCCGGGCGCGCCTTGTCAAAATGCTTGCGGAAAACAGGCCAGCAGGGCTCCCAATCCTCGCGCCGCGGCACAATGGTCAGCACGCGCACAACATCATCCAAACTGCACCCTGCTTCCGCCAAGGCGCGGCTGATATTGGTGAAGCATTGTTCCGCCTGCGCCACGACATCGGGTGCGATGGTCATGGTGGCATAATCATAGCCCGTGGTGCCGGATACCCAAACATAATCGCCATCCACTAGTGCGCGCGAATAGCCGATTTCAGCTTCGAATTTGGAACCGGAGGAGATCAAGCGGCGCTCATTCATGGCTTTATGTCCCTATCACGCGGTGATTGGCCCGCCGCATTTTTCCGGGTGGAATTTGCGTTCGGTGGAGGCTGGAAATTTCGCTAATTTATCCGCTGGCCTGATCGGGCGGCGCAGCAATTCCCCGCCACAATTCGGGCAAAGCCCGCCCGGCAGCTTTGAGCGCGCGCAATCCACGCACCAAGTGCATTCAAAGGAACAGATCAGCGCATCACGGCTTTCCGCCGGCAAATCCCGCCCGCAGCATTCGCAATTGGGTCTCAGTTCCAGCATCGGTTTTATCCTCTCACGGCGATGCGACAATGCGCGCGACAATCCGCCGCACGATCGGCAGCACCACCAGCACGGTTGGGAAGGCGATGACCCAGGAAGAAAGCCAGGCAATCGGCCAACGCGCCAGAAATTCTGGCCCCGGCCCCAAAGCCAGCAGCGTTGAGATGCCGGAAATCATGATAGTCATGATCCCGGATAGGATGAAGCCCGTCACCGGCAGCGTGAAACGCGCCGGCAGGCGGCGGTCGCCCGCCATGCTTACTCCAACCCCTCATAGAAATCATTGCCCTTGTCATCCATGACGATGAAGGCAGGGAAATCCTCAACCTCAATCCGCCAAACGGCTTCCATGCCGAGTTCTGGGTATTCCAGCACTTCAACCTTCTTGATGCAGTCCTGCGCGAGCCGCGCGGCGGGGCCGCCAACCGAACCCAGATAGAAGCCGCCATAATTCTTGCAGGCATTCAATACGGCCTTGGAACGATTACCCTTGGCCAGCATCACCATGGAACCGCCGGCGCTTTGGAAGGCTTCCACATAGGAATCCATCCGCCCCGCCGTAGTGGGGCCGAAGGAACCGGTGGCCATGCCCGTCGGCGTCTTGGCCGGCCCCGCGTAATAAACAGGGTGATCCTTCATATATTGCGGCAGACCCAGCCCAGCATCGATGCGTTCCTGCAATTTGGCATGCGCAATGTCGCGCGCCACCACCATGGTGCCGGTCAGGCTCACGCGCGTCTTCACGGGATACTTTGAGAGCGTCGCGCGGATGTCGCTCATGGGGCGGGACAGATCAATCTTCACCACCTCACCATTCAGAATATCGGTGGTGGTTTCTGGCAGATATTTCGCCGGGTCATGTTCCAGATCCTCGACGAAAACACCCTCCGGCGTGATCTTCGCCTTGATCTGACGATCGGCGGAACAGGAAACGCCAATGCCAATCGGCAGGCTCGCGCCATGCCGCGCCAGGCGGACCACGCGCACGTCATGACAGAAATACTTACCGCCGAATTGCGCGCCGATGCCAAGGTTCTGCGTGAGCTTATGCACCTCCGCTTCCAGTTCCGTATCGCGGAAGGCATGGCCGGAAAGATCGCCCGAATTCGGCAGCGCATCCAGCCATTTCGTGCTGGCAAGCTTCACGGTCTTCAGCGTCGCTTCCGCGCTGGTGCCGCCAATGACAATCGCCAGATGATAGGGCGGGCAAGCGCTGGTGCCGAGCGTCTTGATCTTATCTTCCAGAAAAGCCAGCAGCTTCGGCTTGTTCAGCACGGCACGGGTTTGCTGGAACAGGAAGGTTTTGTTCGCTGAACCACCGCCCTTCAGCACAAACATCAAATGCATTTCATCGGCGTGATAGTCGCCGGGCTGCGCCATGATGGAAAATTCCACGGGCAGGTTATTGCCGGTGTTTTTTTCTTCATACATCGTGATCGGCGCCATTTGCGAATAGCGCAGATTGGTTTCCGTATAGGTGCGATGCACGCCGTAGGACAGCGCTTCTTCCTCATCGCCTTCCACCCAAACGCGCTGGCCCTTTTTGCCGAAGACAATGGCCGTGCCGGTATCCTGGCACATGGGCAGCACGCCGCCGGCGGCGATATTGGCGTTCTTCAGCAGATCGAGTGCGACAAAGCGGTCATTCGCGCTGGCTTCGGGGTCCTGCAAAATCTTCGCAAGCTGCGCC
>CAIYMY010000030.1 GCA_903927465.1 uncultured Rhodospirillales bacterium
CGGTGATGCGAAGAAGGTCACGCAGCAAATCGTGCAGGCTTTGCAGCGCTGAGAAGCGTTTGATCCAGAAAAACCCGGCTGGTGAAAATCAGCCGGGTTTTTTTATGGAGCATTTTCAAGCCAAGCGGAATCGCTTGGCGACTCGAAAAATGCGACCAAACCACGGAGCATTTTCAAGCCAAGCGGAATCGCTTGGCGGCTCGGAAAATGTGACCAAACCTATTTCTCTTCCCAGGGCGCTTTCACATCGTCACGCGGCGGGCGGCCGCGCTTCATTCGGCCACGCGACAATTCCGTGACCACGCCATGCAGGGTGCGGAGTTCCTGTTGCGTGACTTCGCCGCGCTGGAACCAATGGCGCAGATTGCGCACCATGCCTTGCCGCTTTTCCTGATTGTCGAGAAAGCCCGAGGCATCCAATTCGCCAATCAGGCGACCGAGGAAAATATCCAATTCCCCCTTATTCGCGACATGGCTTTCATTGGTCATGAGATAACGCGGCGGCGTCGTCTCAGCGGCCATCCACCATTCATAGGCCAAGATCATCACCGCCTGGGCCAGGTTCAATGAATTATGCTCAGGGTTGAGCGGATAGCGCACCAGCGTATCAGCGTAGGCAAGATCCTCGGCCTCCAGCCCTGCGCGTTCCGGGCCAAATAACACCGCAACACGCTGGCCCTTCGCATTGATGGCGTGCAAATCCTCAGCCGCTGCCCGCGCATTGCGTACCGGCATCACCACATGGCGCGGTCGCGGGCAGGTGGCCAATACGCGATGACAATCCGCCAAGGCGGCATCGAGCGTATCGAAGACCTGCGCCGCGTGGATGATGGGATCAGCGCCAGAAGCCGCTGGCAGCGCATCCGGCTGCGGCCAGCCATCGCGCGGGGCGACAATGCGCAAATGGAACAGGCCACCATTGGCCATGGCGCGGGCCGTGCTGCCGATATTGCGCGCCATTTGCGGGCGCACCAGCACAATGATCGGGCTTTCACCCGGGGGCGGCGTAAGCGGCGCTCCCCCTTCCGCGCGCCCGCCTGTCATCGGGCGAGGAAGGCTTTTAGTTGGGCGATTTCCACTTCCTGGGCGGTGATGATGGATTCCGCGAGGCGCTTCATCTCGGGGTCCTTGCCGTAGCGCAGCACCACGCGCGCCATGTCTATCGCGCCCTGGTGATGCGGGATCATGCCGGCGGCAAAATCCCGATCCGCATCGCCCGTAAAGCGGATATTCATGTCGCGGTGCATCCGGTCATTGGCAGCGCGGAATTCGCGTGTGGAGGCAGGTTCATTCGCGCTGGGGCGCGCGCCATGGCCCTGATGGCCCTGTTGCGCCAGGGCAGGCAGCGCAAGGGCGGCAAGCGTTAAACAAAGGGCAATGCGCTTCATAAGTGGGCTCCCGGTTTTTTGTTCAGCCGGGAAAGGCTGCGGCTTGCCATAAGGGGAAGGTCAAGCGCGTTTCCAGCCTGTGCCACCGGCGCCATCTTCCAGGATGATGCCCTGAGCCTTCAATTCATCGCGAATGCGGTCCGCCTCTGCCCAGTTCTTCGCGTTGCGGGCGGCAAGCCGTGCGGCGATGGCGGCTTCAATGGCGGCGGCATCCTCGCGATCGCCCTGCAGCCACACCGCCGGATCAGTTTGCATCAGGCCAAGCACAGCAGCCGCTTCACGGAAGGCCGCGACCACCGCGCCGATATCCGGCGCATCCCTCAGGCCCATGCGTTCCAGCACGACATTAGGCGAACCACCCACCGTCAGCGCATTGGCAAGGGTGCGAAGGTCCCGCAGCCGCGCGAGTGCCAGCGGGGTATTCAGATCATCCAGCAGCGGTTCCAGGACCCAAGCGGTGATCTTTGCCGCGCCGTCATCGGTATCGGTGGCATCCGCCCGCGCCAGCATGGCGTAATGATCATCCAATTCCGCCTTGGCTTCATCCAAACCTGCTTCAGTGAAATCCAGCGATTGCCGGTAATGGGTGCGCAGCAATAGCAGGCGGAAAGCCTCACCAGCCCAAGGGCCTTTTTTCAAAATATCGCGCACGGTCAGAAAATTGCCGAGCGATTTCGACATTTTCTCGCCATTCACCAGCAGCATGCCGTTATGCATCCAGTAACGGGCAAAGGCCGCACCAGGGAAAGCGCAGACAGATTGCGCAACTTCGTTTTCATGATGCGGGAAAATCAGATCATGCCCGCCGCCATGGATATCGAAACTTTCGCCCAGATGCTTCCAGGACATGGCGGAGCATTCAATATGCCAGCCAGGCCGGCCTCGGCCCCAGGGGCTGTCCCAGCCAGGTGTTTCGGCATCGCTTGGCTTCCACAGCACGAAATCGCCGGCATCGCGCTTATAGGGCGCTACATCCACCCGCGCGCCAGCCAGCAATTCATCCGGTGATCGCCCGGAAAGCCTGCCATAATTGGCGAAGGACGGCACCGAGAAAAGCACATGACCATCCGCCGCATAGGCATGGCCATTGGCGATCAGGCGTTCGATCAGCGTGATCATTTCCGCGATATGGCCAGTGGCGCGCGGTTCTACATCGGGCGGCAGCGCGCCAAGGGCGGCCATATCGGCGTGGAAATCGGCAGTCGTGCGCGCGGTGATGGCGGCAATGGGCTCACCGCTTTCGCGCGCGCGCGCATTGATCTTGTCATCCACATCCGTGATGTTGCGCGCATAGGTCACGCGCGGATACAGCCTGCGCAACATCCGCGCCAACACATCAAACACCACCACCGGGCGCGCATTGCCCAGATGCGCGAGGTCATAAACCGTGGGTCCGCAGACATAGAGCTTCACATGCTGGGGATCGAGCGGTTCAAAGCGCCGTTTGGTACGCGCCGCACTGTCATGGAGAAAAATATCGGTCATGCTTTAGCTGCCCGCCGCAATCTTCAGGCGCGTCGCGGCTTTATCTCGCCCAATGAGCGGCAGCATGGTGCCGATATCAGGCCCGTGTTCTTCACCCGTCAGCGCCAAACGCATGGGCAGAAATAGCGCCTTGCCCTTACGACCAGTGCTGACCTTGATCGCGCTGGTCCAGGCACTCCAGGTCGTGGTGTCCCAAGGTTCAGCGGGCATGACATCCAGGGCAGCGCGGAGAAAATCTTGCTCCCCTTCCAGCACGGGCGGCACAATGGTGCCGCGTACCACATCAAACCAGGGCTTGGCTTCGCGCAGCAAATCCAGATTGCCGCGCACCGCGAGCCAGAAAGCCTCATCAGCGCCTTCCGGCAGCCTATCCTTCACCGCATCAAAGGCGACGCCATGCAGCAATTTGCGATTAAGCGCGAGCATATGCCGCGGATCGAAGCGCGCTGTCGCATGAGAAACCTTCCCCAATTCATAGGAAGGCGCCAAATCAGCCGGCATCCCTGAATATGGATCATTCGAAGTACCCAGCGCTGCCAAATACCCAACCAGCGCCGCCGGTTCGATCCCATCCTTGCGCAAATGCCGAAGCGAAATGGACCCCAAGCGCTTGGACAGCGCGCCCCCTTCCGCATCCGTCAGCAGCGGCAAATGGCCAAAGGCCAGTGCGCCCTGCTTGCCGCCCAGCGCTTCAAAAATATCAATCTGAATGCCGGTATTGGTGACGTGATCCTCACCGCGGATGATGTGGGTGATGCCCATCTCCAGATCATCAACCACAGACGTGAAGGTATAAAGCGGCGACCCATCGGCGCGGATCAGCACGGGGTCCGAAATCGCCGAAAGCTTCACGCTGCGATCACCCAAAACCTGATCCCGCCAGGAAACGGACCGCATGGAAAGCTTGAAACGCCAATAGGGCTGCTTGCCATTGGCCAAGGCGCGTTCCAATTGCTCAGCCGTCATTTTCAGCGCTTCGCGATCATAAAGCGGCGGCTTGCCTTCGCGCCGGCGGCGTTCGCGTTTGTAGGCGAGTTCTTCCTCAGTCTCGAAGCAGGGATAAAGCCGCCCGGCGGCCTTCAGTTTTTCCGCCGCCAAGGCATAACGATCAAGCCTTGTTGATTGCGCCACCAACCCATCCCAGGGCAGGCCGAGCCAGGTCAGATCTTCTTCGATCGCTTCGGCGTATTCCGCGCGGGATCGTTCGGTATCCGTATCATCCAGGCGCAGCAGGAATTCCCCACCATGGCGACGCGCCAGCAGCCAATTGGCCAGCGCCACACGCGCATTACCAACATGCAAAAGCCCAGTGGGCGAAGGGGCAAAACGGAGTTTCATGCCGCGTCCTCAGATTCTTCATCGCGGCGCGGATCGATAATGCGCCAATTTCGTTCTTCCGAATCACGCACGGGGGTTTCGGCAAAACCCTTTAATTCACTACCACTCACCCAGCCATTCTCCGCAGCACCGACCACTTCAGCATCCTCGCCAAAGGCGAACCAGGCATCCAACACGGCCTTCGCATCCAGCCCTGGCGCGCGGCAGCGTTCCACAGAATCCCGCACATAGCGGCGCGCAAAGGCATTGGCGTGTTCGATGGTCAAAAACCCGCGCACTTCTTCCACCGGGTCACTGCCATTGGCGCCGGATAAATCCATGATGCGCACCGTCAGGTCATCCGCACCAAAAAGCTTGGGGTCCATTTCAGCGCTCATGAAATCAGTGCCGTAAAGCCATTTGTGATCGGGTAGCGCCGATCCCGCCCAAAGGCGCGCGGCGTGATCTTCACGCCGGGCGGTGCCTGCCGGCGCTTATATTCTGCGCGGTCCAGCAAGCGCCAAACGCGCAACACCAACGCGCGATCAAAGCCATCGGCCACCAGCGCATCCACGGATTTTTCGCCTTCCACCAGGCCTTCCAGAATGGCGTCCAGCACTTCATAGGGGGGCAGGCTGTCCTGATCCTTCTGATCAGGTTTCAATTCGGCGCTGGGTGGTTTGGTGATGACGCGTTCGGGCATCACCATCCCCTTGGGGCCAAGGCCTATCGCCGATTGGTTTTCGTTCCGCCACCAAGACAAGGCAAACACCGTGGTCTTGTACACATCCTTCAGCACGGAATAGCCACCGCACATGTCGCCATAAATCGTCGCATAGCCGGTGCTCATTTCA
>CAIYMY010000031.1 GCA_903927465.1 uncultured Rhodospirillales bacterium
GCAGGACGCGGGTAAAAGCAGGCTGAGCCTTCGGCCCGGCGGACGCCTCGAGCTTGGCAAGACGGTGGATGCGGGTAGCGTCCGCCAATCCTTCAGCCATGGCCGATCCAAGACCGTACAGGTCGAGGTTGTGAAGAAACGCGTGGTGGCGCCAAGCCCGGTACGGCCCGGAATAGGTGTTCCAGCCGCGCGCACCCTTGGTCCGGCAGCCGCCGCACCAGCAGCTGCACCAGTGGCAGCGCCCGCGCCCGCCGCGCCGCCGCCCCCACCGGCGGCACCAGTGGCCGAGGCAGCCCCCGCCGCGCCTATGGCACCCGCGCCTGCGCCAGCACCCGTTGCTGCGCCTGAGCCAAGCCCAGCCGTGGCGGCGCCTGAGCCAAGCCCAGCCGTGGCGGCGCCTGAGCCAAGCCCAGCCGTGGCGGCGCCCGCTCCGCCGCCGCCGCCGCCACCGGCGGTTGCCGCGGAGGTGCCTGCGCCTCCACCAGAACCCACAGCGGTGGCGGCAACGCCAGCCCCGGCGCCCGCGCCAGCACCATCCCCTGCACCAAGTGCAACCCGCGTGGCGATGGCGCCGCCCCCTTCCGCCCGGACCAACGCCGCATCGGGGCGCCCCGCCGCAGGTGGCTCAGGCCGCCAGGGCGCGGGTGGCCAAGCAGGCCGCACCAGCAGCGCGGGCCGGCCTCTGACCCAGTCAGAACTCGCCACCCGTCAGCGCGTGCTGGAAGAAAATCGCCGCTTTGAAGCCCAGCGCCAACGCGAAGACCGTGAGCGCCAGGCGCTGATGGTGCGTTCCGCGGCGGAAGAAGCCGCGCGCCGCGTGGAGGAAGAAGCCCGCGCCGCGGAAGAAGCCGCCCGCCGTGCTGAGGAAGACGCCCGCGCAGCGGTGGAAGCGGCGCGCCGCCCCGCGCCCGCACCGCAAGCAGCCTCAACATCTGCCGCAGCACCAGGCCGCGCGCCAGCCGGGGCGCCTGTGCGCAAGCCCCCAACGTCAGAACCGCCGGTGAAGCTGACGCTCAAGGCGCGTTCGCCATCTGATTATGATGAGGAAGGGCCACGCCGCCCTGCCATGCGGCGCCCTGGCGCGGCGGCAGGACCCGCCAAGCGCTTGGCGCCAGCGCCCGTGAAGAAACCCCCGCCCGGGGCAGATCGGCGCCGCGAAGGCCGCATCGATGTGGCGGCTGCGCTGGAAGGCGAGGATGAACGCACGCGTTCCATCGCGTCTGTCCGGCGTGCGCGTGAACGTGAACGGCGCCAGCAGGAATTGGCGCGTCTGCGTTCCGGTACGGAACGTGTGGTGCGCGATGTGGTGCTGCCGGAAAGCATCACCGTGCAGGAATTGGCCAATCGTATGGCTGCCCGTGGTGGGGATGTGGTGAAAAGCCTCTTCCGCATGGGCGTCATGGCGACGCTGACACAGAACATTGACGCCGATACGGCGGAATTGATCGTGCAGGAATTTGGCCATCGGGCGAAGCGCGTCAGCGAAGCTGATGTCGAAATAGGCCTCGAAGGCGTGCAGGATGCGGATACGGAATTGCTGCCGCGTCCGCCTGTTGTGACCATTATGGGCCATGTCGATCACGGCAAAACCAGCCTTTTGGACGCGCTGCGCAAGACAGATGTGGTGGCACATGAAGCGGGTGGCATCACCCAGCATATTGGCGCCTATCAAGTCACGGTCCCCGCCGGGGATCGCGTGACCTTCATTGATACACCTGGCCATGAAGCCTTCACTGCCATGCGCGCGCGTGGTGCATCGGTGACCGATATGGTGGTGCTGGTTGTCGCCGCTGATGATGGTGTCATGCCGCAAACGATAGAAGCCATCCGCCATGCCCGCGCCGCCAATGTGCCGTTGATTGTCGCGGTCAATAAAATCGACAAGCCCGGCGTGAAGCCCGAACGCGTGAAGCAGGAATTGCTGCAACACGAAATCGTGGTGGAAAGCCTGGGCGGCGAAACTCAAGAAATTGAGGTTTCGGCAACCCAGAAGATTAATCTGGACAAGCTGCTGGAAGCTATTTCGCTACAGGCTGAAATCCTTGATCTGCGCGCCAATCCACACCGTGCTGCGGAAGGCACTGTCATTGAAAGCAAGCTCGATCGCGGCCGGGGTCCGGTGGCGACCGTGCTGGTGCAGAAGGGCACCCTGAAGCAGGGTGACATTGTGGTGGCCGGTGCCGAATGGGGCCGGGTGCGCGCCATGCTGGATGATAAGGGCCGACCGCTGAAAGATGCTGGGCCTTCCTTGCCGGTTGAAATCTTGGGCCTGTCCGGCGTGCCGACAGCGGGCGAGAATTTCATCGCGGTGGAAAACGAAGCCCGCGCGCGGGAAATTTCCGAATTCCGTCAGCGCAAGCTGCGGGACAAGGCGACCGCCACGGCGGGTGCCGGCCGTGGCAGCCTGACCGATATGCTGGCCCGCATTCAAGCTGGTGAGCAGAAGGAAGTTGCCATTGTCGTCAAGGCCGATGTGCAGGGTAGCTCGGAAGCCATTGGTGTCACGCTCGGCAAGCTTGGCAATGAAGAAGTGCGCGTGCGCGTGCTGCATAGCGCCGTTGGCCAGATTACGGAATCTGACATCCAGCTTGCTAAGGCAACGGATGCGGTGATCGTTGCCTTCAATGTGCGCGCCACATCTCAGGCACGTGAACTGGCGACCCGCGAAGGGGTGGGGATTCGCTATTACTCCATCATCTACGAAGTCGCCGATGACATTGAAAAGCTGGTCAAGGGCAAGCTGGCGCCCGTGCAGCGCGAAAAATTCCTGGGTTATGCGCAGATTTTGCAGGTCTTCGAAGTCAAGCGCATCGGCAAGGTTGCTGGCTGCCGTATCACGGAAGGCCAGGTCAAGCGCGGTGCCGGGGTGCGGTTGCTGCGCGATGGCGTCGTGATCCATCAGGGCGAATTGTCTACGCTACGCCGCTTCAAGGATGATGTGCGCGAAGTGGGCAATGGCCTGGAATGCGGCATGTCCTTCGCGAATTACGATGACATCCGCGTCAGCGATCAGATCGAATGCTATGAGACGGAAACGGTAGCGGGCTGACCCCAAGGCCCGCCCTCCCACCCTTTCCGCCATAGGCCCCGGCTATAAGCTTGGGGCAAGGAAGACACGGATGAGTAAGCATCAGCATCAAGGCCGGGCGGAAGGCCCTTCCCAGCGGCAATTGCGCGTGGCGGAAGAAGTGCGCCATGCGCTTTCTGCCGTTTTTGCGCGTGAGGAATTCCGCGATCCCGCCTTGCTGGGCTTGCATCTGACCGTGACGGAGGTCCGCGCCTCACCGGATTTGAAACATATGACAGCCTTTGTCGCCGCACTCGGGCGGGAAGTCACCAAGGAAGAATTGGCGGGTCTGAGGCGCGTGAGTTCTTTCTTGCGGCGGGAGGTTTCCAATAGCGTGCGGCTGAGATTCGCGCCTGCTCTGCATTTCCAGCCGGATACCGCGCTTGATTACGCCATGCATATTGATGAAGTAATGCGCCGGCCTGAAGTGCAGCGCGACCTGCAAGCCAAGCCTGATGAGGATGACAAGGCATGAGCGAGGCTCGCGAAAAGCGCCCCGGCCCACCGCGCGGCAAACACCGCCAGCACAAGAAGCCCAAAGGCATTGCGCTGGATGGTTGGCTGATTATTGACAAGCCAACAGGTGTTGGTTCGACCGATGTGGTCACGCTATGTAAGCGCGGCTTCAATGCGCAGAAATGCGGCCATGGTGGCACGCTTGATCCGCTGGCAACGGGCGTGCTGCCGATTGCCTTTGGCGCGGCGACGAAGACCGTGCCTTACGTGATGGATGGCACGAAAACCTATCGCTTCACGCTGACATTCGGCGAAGCGCGGGATTCGGATGATGCCGATGGCAAGGTGATTGCCACGTCAGATGCGCGGCCCGATGACGCGACCATCCAAGCCGCCCTGCCGCAATTCATCGGCGACATCATGCAAGTGCCGCCGATATTCTCGGCCATCAAAGTCGCTGGTGAACGCGCCTATGATTTGGCACGCGCGGGCGAGATTCCGGAATTGGCGCCGCGCCCGGCCCGGGTTGATCGGTTTGAACTGATTGAACGGCCCGATGCCGATACCGCCGTGTTTTTCGTTGAATCAGGCAAGGGCGTTTACATGCGAAGCCTGGCGCGAGACATCGCGCGGGCCTGCGGCACGGTTGGGCATATTACGGCGCTGCGGCGCATGCGCGTTGGCCCATTTCACGAAAAAGATGCCGTGGCCCTGGACAAGATCGCCGTTTCCGGCGATACGCCGCCCCCTTCCCCGGCGCTTCTGCTGCCGGTGACGACCGCGCTGGCCGACATCCCGGCGCTGGCCCTCACCGAAGCGGAA